>NZ_JBFRDV010000014.1:143046-172174 GCF_052113945.1 Paenarthrobacter sp. RAF54_2 | reverse complement strand
AGCCGGCCCTTCGGAGTCAAGATCGCGTTAGCATGGGACATTGAAGACCTCCTTGTGAAGCGGACTCTTAGACAAGCCCCACTCCACTCGGAGGTCTTCTTTTTGTCACCTAACCACGCCGAGTGTCCCTAACGTCCATGGTCAATACACCTAGACGTCCTAGACATCCCGCTTCTTCAACAGGACCATTGCCAGGGCAACGGGCACTACAACCCACGCGCCGAGAACCAGGGCGGCCTGCCAGACTTCCAGCGTGTCCGGAACATGCTCGACGGCGGTCATCGCATTGATGGTGTTGCCCGGAAGGTACTTGCGGGCCTCCACGAAGAAGTCGCCGGGAATGAGCTGGAAAGCAATCGGGGCCACAAAGAACAGACCCACCAGGCTCATGATGCCTCCGGCCGAGTTGCGGACGATGGTTCCAAGGGACATACCAATCGCTGCTACGGCTGCCACGTAAATGCTGTTGACCAGCAAAAGCTTGACCGACTGCGAGCTACTGAGATCCAGCTTGAGATCGTAGTTGTTCACGATCGGGAGCGCCACGAGACCCGCAATGAAGATGGATACCGCAGTCAAGAGGAAGGCACTGACCATCACAACGATCAGCTTGGCCAGGAACGGCGAGAGCCGCTTCGGGACTGCAGCAAAGGTGGAGCGCGCCATCCCCGTGGTGAACTCGGAGCTCATGAGCAGAACGCCCAAGGAACCGAGGATGAGCTGCGCGAAGGCGATGCCCGACGTCGGGATAGTAACTGCGATGTCTCCACCCTGGGCGGCAAGGGCTGCGGCCGCTTGGGGATCCCTCCCGGCCCGCTCGGCGAACTGTCCCGTTCCCCAGGCCGAAAGTGCTGCGAAGCCAACCATGACCAAGGCTGTGGAAGCCAGGAGAATCAGCGTGGACAACAGTGTGCGGAACTTGATGAACTCCGAGTTCAGTACGCGATGGAAGGCCGGTCCTGGACCGACGGATTTACGCATGGACTTGCGGTCCAAAGTGGTGGTGCTCATGTCTATTTCCCTCCGGCCTGAACGGGAACAGCGGCCCCGGCGGTGATGTGCGAGTGGTATTCCACCTCGTCTTTGGTCAACTCCATGTACGCCTCTTCAAGGCTTGCCTGGAGCGGGGTCAACTCGTAGACCATGACCTGGTGGTCCAGGGCAGTCCTGGCGATTCCGCGCGGATCCAGGCCCGAAACTTCCAGCAGCTCACGCTCGTGGACCTCCACGGAAACACCTGTGCCGGCGAGCAGTTGCATGAGCCGCTCCGGCTGGTCCGTGCGGACGCGGGTGCGGGCCTGGCCCTTGCCGGTGATGATCTCTGCGATGGGTGCGTCCGCAATGATCTTGCCGCGGCCAATCACGATCAGATGGTCTGCCGTCAACGCCATCTCACTCATGAGGTGGCTGGACAGGAATACGGTGCGGCCCTCGGAAGCGAGGTACTTCACCAGGTTCCGAACCCAGACCACGCCTTCCGGATCCAGTCCGTTGACGGGTTCGTCCAGGATGATGGTCTGTGGATCGCCCAGGAGCGCTGCCGCAATGCCGAGGCGCTGGCCCATACCGAGCGAGAAACCCTTCACCTTCTTCTTGGCGACTTCCCCCAGCCCGGTCATCTCGATGACCTCCCGCACCCGGCTCTTGGGGATGCTATGGGTCGCGGCCATGGCGAGCAGGTGGTTGTACGCCGTGCGGCTCGTGTGCACTGCCTTCGCATCCAGGAGCGCACCGATTTCACGCAGCGGCGCAACGTGCTTGGCGAACGGCTCACCGTTCACGGTCACCGAACCCGCAGTGGGAGTATCCAGCCCCATGATCATGCGCATAGTGGTGGACTTGCCGGCACCGTTCGGGCCCAGGAAGCCCGTCACCCGTCCGGCTTGGACAGTGAAACTGACACCGCCGACGGCGGTCTTCTCGCCGTAGACCTTCGTCAGGCCTTTTGCTTCGATCATGGAAGCGTTCCCTCCTCGGAGCACATGTGTGTGCAGATGAGTTGTTGACTGTACTGACAACGCTAGTCACAGAGGGTGCGGAAATCGCCTGTCTCAGGGATGATTCAGGGTTCAGTCAGGGTAGTCCTCCCGGATGACACCAGGATCTAGGATCCTGGGTCCACCGGCAGTGGGCAGTACACACGGAGCTCGCGCCTCTTGACAGTGAAGACGGCACTGCGCACCCCTGGCTTAGGCTCACCGTCCACGGCAAGGACCAACGGTTCTCCGATCGCCTCAATGGTCACGGTGGTTGCCTCGGTCAGATGGGTGACTTTGGAAGCAGCAACGGTGCCCGTGACCACGGCCCACAGCAGTCGGGCACGGGCAAATGGTTCATCCGCCGTGATCATGCGGACGTCGAAGACGCCGTCGTCCAGCACGGGACGTCGAAGTGGGGCATGGTCGCTGGGGTAGTACCGTCCGCGGCCCAGGTACAGGATCCATAGCTTGTGCCTCACGCCGTTAGCGGTGAGCGTCGTGGGCGAGTTCACGCCGAACGTTCGCAGCGATGCCACCAGACTGGCCAGGGGCTTGCCCATGGCAGGCTGCAGTCTCTCCCTACGGCGTACGAGGTTCGGATAAACACCCACACTGGCCGTATTCAGCATGGCGATCTCACTGGTCTCGGGCTTGTCAGGCAAACCGCGATGTACGGCAACATGCCCGAAATCCACCAACGCGGCCTGACCTTGCGTGACAGCCTCGATTGCGTCGTCAATCGAACTGGTCCCAAGATCACGCGCAAAGTGGTTAAGGGTGCCCCCGGGCAATACCAGCAGAGGCAGGGAATGCTCGACGGCGGCAGCCGCCGCAGTGCCCACCGTCCCGTCACCACCCCACACGCCAAGCGCTATGGTGCCCGGCCGGCTAGCTGCTGCTTCAACTTCCGCGGCTACATCCTCGCCCTCAGCGATTTCATGAATATGCGCCTTAGGGAATACATCCTTCAAGAGTTCGCCGGTTTCCTGAGAGTACGAACCGCCGAGGACGTTGACGGCGATGCTCAGCCCCTCGCCGTCGACAATCGCTGGAGCATCTGCCGGCGTTCGGCGGGGTTTGGGCTCGGCGGGCTTGGCCGGCCACCATTTACGCGTCAGCAGTGCAGCACCCGCTCCAAGAGCAGAACCAAACACCACGTCTGATGGCCAGTGGGCGCCTGTGTGCACACGGGAGTAGGCCACGCCTGCCGCGAGGGGCGCGAGTACGGCACCCAGGACGGGAGAGACCATCCCCGCTCCCACGGTAAAAGCCACGGCAGAAGCCGAGTGGCCAGACGGCATTGACGAACTAACGGGCTGTGGATGCACGAATCTGAAGACCGGCAAATGCTCGGGCAGGGGTCGCGTCCTGGGGAGTGCCGTCTTGAAGATGACGTTGGTGACGCCGGAGGCAACGCCCAAGGCAAGGAGTCCGTGCAGGGCTGCCCTGCGCGGCTTTCCTGGAACACTCGCCATGATTCCCGCGATACCGAACCAGAGCTTCCCCTTGGTGGCCGCTGCGGAGAGCCGCCGGAAGAGATCATCATGTTCACCGTGAGGCTGGCGCGAAACCGCCCTGACAAGGAAATGATCGAACCTTGCCACGTGCTTGGGCCCTTTGCCCAGGAAACCTCGCATGCCACCACAGTAGCGCGAGCTTGGCCGCACGAGCCTGCGGCATTCCCGTGACGTTCAGATGCTCCATCCAAACTTTCCCTGACTACGATGAGGTGCATGCTCCGAGTCCTGCGTCCGCGTCGAAGGCCCGGCTGGCAGATCGTCGCCCCAGCCTTGTTCTTGCTCTGCGCATTCGCGGTCCCGGGAGCCATGCTTGTGGCCGGTCAGGGAGAACCCGCCCTCAACAGAATCGATACAACATGGCAGGCCTATATCTTCACCCTGCACGCCCCATTCTGGGACGGAGTAAACGTAGTGCTCAACGCGGTTGGCTATGTAGGGATGCTGGTGTTGCACCTTGTTTTGGTGGTCGCACTGCTCATCTGGCGGCGTCCCAAGGCTGCTATGTTCACTGCACTGTCAGGACTTTCTGCCCTGGGGCTCACGCAACTGACCAAGGCCGTTGTCGGCCGCGAAAGGCCGCAAGGCGCAACGGTCCTCTCGGATACCGGTTCATACCCTTCGGGGCATGTTTCTGCCACAACCGCGTTTCTCGTCGTGTTGGCGTTGCTGATTGGCCGGCAGTGGGCGAAGGTGGTGGCCGTTCTTGGCATACTCGCGATGATGATCAGCAGAACCTACCTGTCGGCTCACTGGTTAAGTGATGTCTTGGGTGGCGCTTGCCTTGCCGCCGGCGTGGTTCTGCTGTTGTGGTGGCCGTTCTCCAAAATATGCGTCCAGGAGAATGAAACTGCTGGCCGCGGAATTATTTGGCGCGCAGGGGCCTCGCAACGCCAGCAAGAAGCAGGGCAACAAGAATAGGTACCCCGATCGCCAGGAGTGCCATGTGAATTCCAGTTTGGTCGCCAAGGTAACCCAGAAGCGGAGGGCCAGCCAGGAACGCGACATAGCCAATCGTTGAGACCACAGAAACCCGTGCGGCTGCGTGCTTAGGGTCGTCGGCCGCAGCGGACATGCCCATGGGGAAGGCCAAGGCCGCACCAACGCCCCAAAGAGCAGCACCAAGGCCGGCCAGCACCACGTTGCCGGCAAAGACGAACAACGCCAGGCCCAGCGCGGCCGCTGCCATACTGGCCCGCAGGACAGCGACGCGGCCGAACCTGTCGATGACCTTTCCGCCTAGGAAGCGCATCCCTGTCATGGCAGCAACGAAGAGCGCGAAGAGCAGGGCGCCGGTCGCTTCGGAGGTACCGAGTCCATCAACTGCAGCCTTGGCAATCCAGTCATTCCCGGCGCCCTCCGTGAGGGTCGCACCCAAAACCACCACACCGATGAGCAGGGTCCGGCCGTCCCGCCAAGCCGTGGGTCCCTTGGGAGCCGGCGCGCCGTCGTCGAGCGTTTCAGTCACTGCGGCTTCGTGCGGCAGGAAGTACCGCGGTACGGTCAGTGCGAGTAGGACAGCAAGTCCGGCGATCACGAGCAGATGCTCAGGGAGGCCAACACCAAGTTGGGAGAGCCCCGCCCCGATCAAAGCGCCTACAAAAGCCCCGCCGCTGAACGCTGCGTGAAACTGGGGCATGATGGTCCGCTTGAGCCGGTGTTCGACGTCGGCCCCTTCGATGTTCTGGGCCACGTCCCAGAGGCCGATGCCGATGCCAAAGAAGAAGAGGGCGATCGCTGTGGCCGGAACCGATGCAGCCATGAGGGAGAAGGCGATCGCCGCACCTGCCGCCCCTGCCACGATGCCGGCAAGACGAACCGTTCCGGCGGTACCGATTCGACCCACCACCCAACCTGCGGATGGCAACGCCATCAAGGACCCGACGGCGGTGCAAAGCAGCAGGGTGCCCATTTGACCGGAGGTCAGGCTGAGAGCCTCAGTGACAGCGGGGATGCGTGCCGCCCAGCTGGCAAACACCAAGCCATTCATGGCGAAGATCAGGAACGTCGCCACCGCCGCCGCGTTGACGTTGGTGGCGCTTCTTGTGCTGGTGGTCATGCAATCACAACTTCCACAGAGAGTTTGTCGAGCCGGGCAAGATCTTCGGGGGTAGGCTTCATGTCCGTCACGATGACGTCCACAGTGTCCATCGCAGCAACCAGGGCTACCGCGCTGGCATTCCACTTACTGCCGGAGGAGGCAACGATCACCCGCGACGCCGATTCCAAACCGGCGCGCTTCACCGCGGCGTCGTCCAGGTCATGGGCCAGCAGTCCATCCTTGAGATTGAGGGCACAGGGCGTCACCACAGCGGTATCGAACCGCAACGAGCGGATATTCGCTTCGGTCATGGGCCCGCGGAAAGACTGTTCGCCTGGAATGAGGCTTCCTCCCGGGAGTATGAGCTGCGGCCTGCGGCCTTCCTTGGCGTGAGTCAGCGCCTCGACGCCGTGCAAGGACATCGGCATCACTGTGAGTTCACGCTGGCCCAGTCGCCGCGCGATCTCCGTGGCGGTGGATCCGCTGTCCAACCACACATGCTCGCGGTCCTTCAACAGTGCGTCAACGGTCGCCGCGATCTTGAGCTTTGCCTCGTGGTCTTCCAGTTCTCGCTGCCCATAGCCGGGGTTGTCACCTCGCGCTACCAGACTGCGGGCGCCGCCGTGGATCCGCTTCAGTACTCCATTGGCAGCAAGAATCTCGAGATCACGGCGGACTGTGGCGCCCGAGGCTCCGGTAGCGGCTACCAGCTCGTCCACTGATACTTCTTCGCGTTTGCGCAGCAGCTCGCCAATGAGCCGGTGGCGATCAGCAGTTCCCATGATTCAACGGTATCAGCCTGACGCGCACTTAATCACGCAGTGTGATCATTTGCTCACCGATGCTCTCTCACATCCCCAGGCCTAACGCCCGATGCTCTCTCACATCCCACTCCTCATACCCGGATGTTCTCTCCCTTGCGTCAGGAAAGTGAGAGAGCATCCGGCCAAAAGGGCAACGATGTGAGAGAACGTGGGGACTAGCGGGCGCGCTCCACGCGCTTCTCATCCCAGACGGGTTCCTCGGACTCGTAGACCTTGCCATCTGAGCCGAAAATCAGGAACCGATCAAAGGACTTGGCGAACCAGCGGTCATGGGTGACGGCCAGGACCGTTCCCTCGAAAGCATCGATGGCACGCTCCAGGGCTTCGCCGGAGTGCAGGTCCAGGTTGTCGGTAGGCTCGTCAAGGAGCAAAAGCGTGGCCCCCGACAGCTGCAGCAGGAGGATCTGGAACCGCGCCTGCTGGCCACCGGACAGGGACTCGTACTTTTGCTCCGATTGGCCGGCCAATCCGTAGGAGTCCAGAGCACCTGCCGCAGCTTCGCGGGGCAAGCCTGATCGGTGTTCGTCGCCGCGGTGCAGGATCTCCAACAACGTCCGGCCCAGCAGATCAGGGCGAACGTGAGTCTGTGCGAAGAATCCGGGCCGGATCCGGGCGCCCAATTTCACAGTTCCTTCATGCGGCACTTCAGCAATGACAACGTCCGACACCGGCAAGTGCTCCCGCTCGGGGTCGGTGCCACCGGTGGCGAGCAAGCGCAGGAAGTGGCTCTTTCCAGAACCGTTGGAACCGAGTACGCCCACACGGTCTCCGAACCAGATTTCCGTGGAGAACGGCTTCATGAGTCCAGTCAGTTCAAGCTTCTCCGCCACGACGGCGCGTTTTGCTGTTCGCCCACCCTTGAGGCGCATCTTCACGTTCTGCTCAATTGGCAGGGCCTCGGGTGGTCCAGCCTCCAGGAACTTGGCAAGACGGGTCTGTGCTGCCTGGTACCTGTTTGCCATGTCAGACCGGAACGCGGCCTTGTTCTTGTACATGTTGACGAGTTCCTTGAGCTTCACGTGCTCCTCGTCCCAACGCTTGCGGAGTTCCTCGAATCGGGCGTTCCTGTCGGCGCGTGCCTCTACATAGGAGCCGAAACCGCCGCCGTGGATCCAGGCTCCGGCACCGTTGATGCCGGGTTCCAGCGTCACGATTCGGCCGGCGGCGTTGTTGAGCAGCTCGCGGTCGTGGCTGATGAACAGCACGGTCTTCTTGGATTCGTTGAGCTTGGATTCGAGCCAGCGCTTACCGGGGACGTCAAGGTAGTTGTCCGGTTCGTCCAGGAGCAGGAGTTCGTCCGGACCAGCGAAGAGGGCTTCCAACACGAGGCGCTTCTGCTCCCCACCGGACAGCGTGGAGGCACGTCGGAACTGTGCTTTGTCGAAGGAAATTCCCAAAGCCGCCATGCACACTTCGTCCCAGACGGTCTCGACGTCGTAACCGCCGGCGTCTCCCCAATCCACGATCGCCTGGGCGTACTTCATCTGGGTGGGCTCGTCGTCGTGCTCCATCATGGCGAGCTCTGCGTCTTCTACAGCCTTGGCAGCTGCCGCGAGACCGGCTTGGGCCGTCGAAACCAGCAGATCCCGGACAGTTGATTCATCCCGGACTTGCCCCACGAACTGCCGCATGATGCCCATGTTCCCGGATTTGCCCACGACGCCTTCGTCGGGTGTGAGATCGCCGGAAATGATCTTGAACAGCGTCGTCTTGCCGGTTCCGTTGGGTCCAATCAGCGCGGTCTTGGTGCCGTCAGGCACCTTGAAGGTCACGCCGTTGAGCAGCTGGGTGCCGTCGGAGAGGAAGTAGTCGATGCAGGAAACGTCAATATGGGCCACCGCCCAATCTTCCCACGGCCAGGTATTACGGCTCGACGGCGGAACTTGGCCTGTGTGCCCGAGCGGGCTAAGCGTCAGGCTTTCGCCGGGCAAACTGGGGTGCATGCTCGGGTCGTGGGCCGAAGGCAATCATCCGTGCAGGCAACTTCCGGAAGCTGGGAAAATTACGGAGCACAAAGAGCAACAGCTTGGGCGGCTTTGGCTGCTTGCCCGCCATGACCTGTGCGAAGATCACGCGATGCAGCACCCGCTGAAACGTCTGCACAATCACGGTTGGGGCCCACCGCCGCTTCTGGACGGCGGCGAGGTGATCGTCGTCGAGCGTTTTGCTCAGGAGCGGGGAAGCAACGATCCGGGCCGCTGCGACGGCGTCCTGCACCGCCAGGTTGATCCCCACGCCGCCGGCGGGGGACATCGCGTGCGCAGCATCGCCAACGAGCAAGAGGCCTGGCTTGTGCCACTCGGAGATGCGGTTGAGCTTCACGTCCAACAGGTGGAGATCATCCATGGAGCCAATGTTGTCCACGCGGTCGGCAAGATCTGGCCGCAATCTGGCGATGCGTGCGCGAAACGCCTCTACGCCTTCGGCCCGCAACTGCGGATCCAGTCCTTTCGCCGCAAGGTAGGCGATCTGATAAAAGTCCTTGCGGGTCAAACTCAGCAGCACGTCCGAGGTCCCGAAGCTGGGCGCAATCGACGCCACGGCTTTCCTCTCGTCCGCATTCCTCGGAAGCCGGAACCACCAGGTATCGAACGGCACCGGAAATTCGCGTGGGATCAAACCTGCCCGTGAACGAAGTACGGAACTACGACCGTCACATGCCACCGTCAATGAAGCGTTCACTTCGCCCGTCCTCACGGTTTCGCCCGTCAGGGGATCCCGGGTTCTGTAGGCCACGCCCGTCACGGCGCCGGACCCATCGCGGAGCAGCTCTGTCGCCTCAGTGTTCATCCGAAGTGTGAAGGTGGGTTCCTGCTTGGCTGCCTCCACCAGAAAGTTCAGCAAGTCCCACTGGGGCACCATGGCCACGTAGTTGTACGGCTCCTTGAGGAGCCCGAAATCAGCGAGGATCACTGAATCCCCGGTCCCTGCAGGCAGTTGGAAATTGCCGAGCTTGCTCTGCGGCAGCTGCCGGAAACCTTCGCCCAACCCCAGCTCATCGAGCAGGCGAATGGTGGAAGCATGCACGGTATCGCCACGGAAGTCCCTCAGGAAGTCGGCGTGCTTCTCCAGCACAGTGACTTCGACTCCGGCCCTGGCAAGCAGCAAGCCCAGCACAATCCCGGCCGGTCCTCCACCAACCACAACGCACTGCGTGCTGCTTTGCATAGCTTCTCCCGATTTAGCCGGCGGCGGTGAGGAACGACTTCAACAACGGCCCGCTGGTGGTCGCACCCAGCCCGCCGTCTTCCACGAACACAGCAACCGCCAGGTCTCCGTGGACCGCAACGATCCAGGCGTGCGTTTTGGGCGGGTCGTCATTGCCGAACTCGGCAGTTCCCGTTTTTGCGCCAACGGGCGCTCCCGGTACCTGGGCGAGGAATCCTGCGTGCCCGGAGGTCACCACTGCCCGCATCATGTCAGACAGTGCAGCGGCTTCTTCCTTGGTGATCGGCTTGGTTGAGGGCGGTGATGCGGGCGCCGTGCTGGCGGAAGCGGACGACGGCGGCGCGCTGCCGCTTTCCGTGGGCGTGGACGTGGCGCTGGAGTTCTGGGCCTCAGGGTTCAGCACGAGTTGAGGCGAAACCGGAGCGCCGTTGCCAACAGAGGCTGCCATGATCGCCGCAGACAGCGGGGAGAAGAGCACCTTCCCCTGGCCGATCATGGATGCCGCGTGCTCGGTTCCCTCTGCCGCTCCGGGGACGGAACCGAGGAAGGCGTCGGCTCCCAGCTTGGGCGCTTCCACGGCCACGCCCAATGCCATCGCGGCAGACTCGAGCTGGTCCTGGCTGACGGTGTCACGGGCATTGATGAAAGCGGTATTGCAGGAGTGCGCAAAAGCGTCCCGCAGCGTAACAGAGCCCAAGGAGCTTTCCGGGTAGCCCTCGGAGTTCTTGAAGGTCCTGCCGTCAACCGTCAGGGTGGGGGTACATTCCACCTTGGAATCAGGCGTGGCGCCGTCGCGGAAGAGCGCCAGGGAATCGACGATCTTGAACGTGGAGCCCGGCGCATATTGGCCAAGCATCGCCGTGTTGTAGCCGTTGCTGCCCGGACCGGATGCGGCCGCCAGAACAGCTCCAGTAGAAGGCTTCAGCGCCACAATGGCGGACGCTGGCCCTACTCCGGCAAGCGTTTCTTCAGCCAGTTGCTGCAGCTTCAGGTCAAGCGTGGTCTTGAGGGTTGTTCCAGGCACTGGAAGGGACGAGAAGAACACTTTTGTTGCCGGGGTCTCGCCTTCCGACTTCGCTTCCTGCTTGGCGACTACCTCCACGCCGTCCTTTCCGCGGAGCAGAGAATCGTATTTCTGTTGAAGGCCGCCGGTTCCTGTCGCGTCCCCGGCCCTCAGGGCACCATTGGACTTTTCGATCTGCTCCGCACTGGCCTGGCCGACACTTCCCAGGAGCGCCCGGGCGAAAGTGCGTGTTGGTGCCAACGCCATGGAATCCAGGATGCTCGCGCCACCCGGAATGGCAGTGATCTTTGCTTCGGTAATTTCGGGGGTGTAGGCACGGAGGACGATGCCTTCCACGAAAGCTTGCGGACCCGAGGCTGCCACCTGCTTGGCGTACTCTTCAACGTCAAGGCCGAGCAAGGCAGCCATAGCCCGCGCGGAGGCATCGGCCTGATTAGCGGCAAGCTTGGTCTTGTCGATACCAACGCGGAAAACAGGGCGGTCTTCCACAATGGGGGCATCCCCTGCGCCGAGGATCTGTCCGCGCTGGGCAGGAACAGTCTTAACGGAGAGGGTCTCGTCCTCCGAAAGTTCGGGCGCAAGGAGCTGGGGTTTCCATTGAACAGCCCACTTGTCGCCGGACTTTTTCAACGTAGCCGCGGAGCTGTACTCCCATTTGGCCGAGCCAATGTTCCAGCTGTAGTTCAAAGGGAAGGTGGCTGTCTCGCCGTCGAGCTTCACGTCACCTGACTGAACCGATGGCTTGGCGCCGAGTCCCTCAAACACCGCTTTGAGTTGATCGTTGGCCGCGGAAGCGTCCTTGCCCTCCACGGTGAGCGAACCGACGTCGAGCGCGGCAAGCGAGGAGGCCAACTGCTTCGCTGCACCCTCGGCACCCGCGCGGCCGTCATCGCAGGCGGTCAGCGAACCAGCCATCACCAGCGCCACCAAGCCAAGAACAAGATTCCGTGTTTTCATTTTCCCCATTTGCGACATTATGCCCCGTTCCACTGACACTTTCTTGTCGCGCCCACACCCCGGACCCGTCCCACCCCCGGGTCCACCGAAAATGACTTTTAACGCTGGCGAATGATCCTGCGTTGCGCCGCCACGGCAATCGCCGCCGTTCGGTTGTCCACGCCGAGCTTGGAGTAGATGTGCACCAAGTGCGTCTTCACTGTTGCCTCGGAAATGAACAACTGCTTCGCCATGGCGCGGTTGCCCATCCCAGTGGCCAGGAGTTCCAGCAACTGGACTTCCCTGGGGCTCAATGCAGGGGAGGGATTCCGGATCCTGCCCATGAGCCGGGCTGCCACCTCCGGTGCCAGCGCGGTCTGACCAGCGGCAGCGGACACCACAGCTTGCTGGATCTGCTCAGGCGGGGCGTCCTTCAACATATAGCCGCTGGCACCGGCCTCGACAGCGGCGAGGATGTCAGCGTCCGTGTCGTAAGTGGTGAGGATAAGGACAGGCGGCGGGGGAGTCCCGGCCTCGCCGGCTTTGATCCTGCCTGTTGCCGTCACGCCGTCCATACCGTTACCCATTTGCAGGTCCATCAGCACCAGGTCCACGGGCTCACCCAGAGTGTTCAACCTACCCAGTTCTGCCAGCGCCGCATCACCGTCCGCCGCCTCGGCCACAACGCTGATACCAGGAAAATCGGCGAGCATTGCCCGGAGGCCGGCCCGCACAACAGGATGGTCGTCCACCAGGAGGATGCGGATCTCACTCATGCCGCACCATTCCCGGCAGGCAGCGGCACCCGAAGGGCAACCACCGTTCCCTCGCCAGGCGCCGACTCTATATCCAAGCTGCCTTCCAGCGCCGCCAACCGTTCGCGAAGGCCCTGAAGTCCGACGCCGGTGCCGTCCCCGCGGGCATTGCCAGCCGCCTTCGACGGTTCAAAACCCACGCCGTCGTCAAAAACATCCAGTGTTACCTCAGAGCCGAGGAAGGACAAGGTCACGACGACGGCACTCGCACGGGCGTGGGCCCACACGTTTGCCAGGGAGGCCTGCGCGGCCCGAAGCAGGGTGGTCTGGTACGTATTGGGCAAGTCCAAGGGGGTGCCCACAAGTTCGAAGCGGCAGCGCAGTGCGGTTCCCCGGGCGGCTGCTTCGGTCTCGGTTTTCTCGCAAAGCCTGCGCAACGTGTCCACCAGATTGGACTCCTCCAAAGCAGGTGGCCGGAGATCACGGACAAAACTCCGGGCCTCGGCAAGGTTGGCCGAAGCGGTGTCCTGAACCATCCTCAACCGTTCGTTCGCGGCCTTCACATCCCCCTCGTCCAAGGCTTTCCCCGCAGACCTCCCCATCAGAACGATGCTGGAGAATCCCTGCGCCAAAGTGTCATGTATTTCCCGGGCCAGCCGTTCGCGCTCCGCGAGGACCCCGGCATCGTGCTGGGTTTTGGCCAATTCTGCCCGTGTTCGTCGGAGATCGTCAGCAACAACGCGTTGATTCTCGGCTTCCAGGAACAAGGCACGGTATGCCAACCCGGTGACCACGGCAAAGCCAGCTCCAAACATGGGTCCCAGGACCATCGCAAGCTGCAGACCGCCGTCGGCCGCGCCCCTGCTGTGGAACCACAGGGCGCCAATCAGCAAAGCGGTGCTCACGACGATTGCCGGCAGGGCCAGGCACCGGGGGAGTACGTGCAATTGGAGGAAGAAGAGTGGGAAGGCAACCCATGCGAAATCGCTGCTGACCAGGAGAAGCAACAGCCACAAGACCATCACGGCAGCAAGCCACCAGCCGGAGTATGGTGTGGGATCGAATCGGGAGCCATTGCTGGCGTGGCGTTTCTCAAGGATGGTTCCCACGAGATACACCAGGGCCAAGGCGGCTGACAGTCCTAGTCCAGCAATGACCGCCACCGGCGACGGACTGCCCGCAGTGCCTGCCAGGAGCCGCACCACTGCCACCAAAAGCAGCGCCGCGAAGCCCACATGGAGACTTATCCGCAGCACACGGAGGATTGTGGCGGTGCCCGTAGGAGTCTCCTGCATGCGTCCCAGCCTATCCCCGGCCTTGCGCCGCTCCCTGAAAAATTCCGCGTGGTGAAGCAGGAATCAACCAATCGGATGATGGCCGGTTCAACCCCTTGATGTGCGCGAATCCATCGGGCTCCCGATGTGTCCGGATCCATTGGCCGGAAGAGTGGATTCAGACGGGATCAAGCCCGCATCCAAGCAAAGGATTCTGATGTTTCTCGCCATACGCGACATCCGCTTCGCCAAGGGCCGCTTCGCGCTCATGGGGAGTGTTGTGGCCCTTATTACCCTGCTGCTGGTCATGCTTTCGGGGCTTACTGCCGGACTCGGAAACCAGTCGACGTCGGCCATTGAATCATTGCCCGCACAGCAGATCGTCTTCGGCACACCGGCGGGCGGGGAGCCGAAGGCCTCCTACACCGAGTCTGAGGTTTCCACTGCCCAGCTCGAGGCCTGGCGGGAACAACCCGGCGTGTCATCGGCACAGGCGGTGGGCATTAGCCAAACCCGCTTCCAATCCTTGGCCGGGGATGGCGCTCCTAAAGGCACGGCAAATGTGGCAGTTTTTGGCGGTTCGACGGCTCCTGCCCCTGTTCAGGACGGGACGGTCGTCGTCGGCGAAACCCTTGCGAAGGAACTGACGCTTGAGGCTGGCAGCCGCGTCCGGGTCGGTGGTACGGAGCTGACTGTTTCAGAGGTTGTGCAGGACCAGTGGTACTCGCACACCGGCGTCGTGTGGACCACGCTGGACACCTGGCGAAACATCGCCCACGCTCCCCAGGGCACCGCCACGGTCCTGGCCATAAATTACGACGCCGGTGCCTCCGTCAGCGTTGATGCCGCCAACGCTGCGGCTGGAACGGTGAGCATGGATCCCGTCGGCTCTTTCCAGGCTCTCGCCTCCTACAAGAGTGAGAACGGCTCGCTCATGCTGATGCAGGCATTTCTTTACGGAATCTCTGCCTTGGTGATCGTGGCCTTCCTTACCGTGTGGACAGTGCAGCGGACGCGTGACATTGCGGTCCTGAAAGCCCTCGGCGGCTCTTCCGGGTATGTCCTGCGTGATGCCTTGGCTCAGGCGGCGATCGTGCTGCTGGCCGGCGCCGCATGTGGCGGTTTGTTAGGTCTGGCAGGCGGACTTCTCGCGGCCACCGCGGCGCCGTTCCTCGTCACGCCTTTTACCACCTTGGCACCGGTTGTCGGCGTCGTCCTCCTGGGCCTCGGCGGCGCTGTCCTCGCGGTCCGCAATGTAACCAAAGTAGATCCACTGTTTGCCCTCGGCGGCAACTAGATCTTGAACATTCCCAGGAAGGCATAAATCATGACGCATGCATTGAATCTCATCAACATCACTCTGGAATACCCCGACGGCGACTCAACCCTCAAGGCTTTGGACGCCGTAGATCTTGCAGTTGGACGGGGGGAGTTCCTCTCCTTGGTGGGTCCGTCCGGTTCCGGCAAATCCTCGCTCTTGGCTGTTGCGGCCACGCTCGTGAAGCCCACCTCCGGACTCGTCGTTATCGACGGCCAGGACGTTTCAGCGCTAAAGGAGGCCGAACGCACGGCCCTGCGGCGCGACAAAGTCGGCATCATCTTCCAGCAGCCAAATCTTCTTCCGTCGCTGACCGCCGTCGAGCAGTTGCTGATCCGGGACCATCTTCGTGGCAAAGCTGTCCGTGAGGCCCTTGGCAAAGCACATGAACTATTGGAGATTGTGGGTTTGGGCGCATCGGCAAACAAGAGGCCACACCAGCTATCCGGGGGGCAGCGTCAGAGGGTGAACATCGCGAGGGCCCTCATGGGCAGCCCCACCGTATTGCTGGTGGACGAACCTACCGCAGCACTGGACCACGAACGCAGCGAATCGATCGTCAGGTTATTGCGCCGGATAACGGACGAATTCTCCACGGCTACTGTGATGGTTACGCACGACACCGAGTTTCTCCCTCTGACTGACTCCGTCGCAACCATGCGGGATGGACGAATCAGCCGCGCCGTACTCCCGTCCGCCCTGCCCAATTAGGTCGCAGTTGAGCGCGTTTTGCGTGCTCAGAACGCGCTCAGCTGCGACTTACTAGGGGGAGCCGAGGAGAGCTTCATCCTGCGCGTCATCGTAGGCGTCGCGGGCTTCGAGAATCGTAGGCACGTGGCTCTCGGCCCACTGACGCAAAAGTGTGAGGGGTTGCAGGAGGGATTCGCCCATTGGAGTAAGTTCGTAATCCACTCGCGGCGGCACCTGAGCGTGGACGGTCCGCGTAATGAGCCCATCGCGTTCCAGGGCACGAAGCGTCTGCGTGAGGACCTTCGGCGTGACAACGTTGACCATCTTGCGCAGCTCCGAGAACCGCACGGGCCCATCACCGAGGACTTGGATCACCAAAGACGCCCACTTGTCGCCGATTCTTTGGAAGATCACGCGGGATGGGCAATTGGGATCCAGGATGTTGCCTGGCAGGGCGTTAGTATCCATCAGGTAACTCAGTTCCTTTGAAGCTATCAGTATCCAATAGATACCTTTGTGTTATCGCAAGGATAGCAACCCAAAGGAGAGTCATGAAAATCGCAGTCTACGGCGCAACAGGCATGGTCGGCAGTGAAATCGTCAATGAATCCATCACCCGCGGCCATGAAGTGACGGCTATCTCCCGCAAGGGCGCCGAGATCGCCGGCGCAACTGCCCAGGTTGCCGATTTGGGCGACGCTGAGGTCTTTGCCTCCATTGCAAAGGACCACGACGTCGTTGTGCTGGCTACGGGTCCCAGCCGCACCGGCGGGGATCACGGAGAGTGGCTCGATGCCATGGCCACTGCTTACAGCAACGCCGAAGGAACCCGCCTCATGATCGTTGGCGGTGCAGGCACCCTTGAGGTAGACGGCGTCCGGCTCCTCGACTCCCCGGACTTCCCCGAGGCGTACAAAGCGGAAGCCACCACCGCCGCGAAGGCACTGGAAGCCGTCAAGCAGACTCCCGAGGACGTCGACTGGACGGTACTTGCTCCCGCTCCCGTTATCCAACCCGGCGAGCGTACCGGCGAATACAACGTGGCCAAGGATTCCCCCGCCGGAACCAGCATCTCCTCGCAGGACTACGCCGTTGCAATGCTGGATGAAATCGAAAGCCCGGCTCACCGCCGCGCACGCTTCACGGCCGCAAACTAAACAGCAGCCTGGCCTAACCCACAGTCAGGCCAAGCCCGGGTACCGGTAGCTGGAATATGTCCTTGAGGGCATGTTTCGCCGCATGGTACCCGGGCATCCCCGTAACACCAGGCCCGGGTGGGGTGGAAGAGGAACACAGATAGACGCCCGGCATGGGCGTACGCCACGGCACGTTGGACACCACTGGCCTCTGCACGAGGCCCCGCAAATCCAACAGACCCGCGCTGAAGTCACCCCCCACGTAGTTTTCGTTGTAGGCGGCCAATTCGGCCGCCGTCGTGGTCTTCGAGGCAACCACCACGTCCCGGAAGCCTGGCGCGTATCGCTCAATCCGTGCGGTGACAGCCTCAGCCATGTCCACATCAGAGTCAGCTGGCACGTGGCAATACGTCCACAGGATGTGTCGTCCCGCCGGCGCCCGCGACGGGTCCACAAGGGACGGCTGGGAAACCAGTACGTAGGGCTCCGTTGGGTGTTTGCCCATGTCCACGAGGTTCTCGGATTCGGCCATGGCCATTCGCGAACCGCCGACATGAACCGTCCCAGCCCGCCTCAGGCCAGAGGCCAGCCAGGGAACGGGTTCGGACAGGATGTAGTCCACTTTGCAGGCTGCATTCCCGAAGCGGAATGCATCCAGAGCCCGACGATAGTTGTCGGGTATCTCAGCGCCACCCAGACGTGCGAGCGTCGGGGGTGCAACATCCAGCAGGATCGCCTTTGCCGGCCTGACCTGATCGAAAGAATCCACGCGCTCACCGGTGTGGATGCTTCCGCCGTGGGCAATGAGGTCCTCGGCCATCGCACCTGCAATTGCTGCGGAACCGCCCACGGGCACTACCCATCCGCCGGCGTGGGCCAGGACGGCAAGCATGAGTCCGGCACCGGTCGAACTGAGCGCGGGCTGCGAGCCCAAAGCGTGGGACATCACGCCGGTCAGTAAGGCCGGAGCAGCCTCTTCACGGAAGCGCCGTCCCCAGAACGGTGTTCCTTGGTCCAGGGTCGCGAGACCAAACAACACAGCCGCAAGCGGGTCCTTGGGCACACGGAGCAACTGGTTCGACGTAAAGTCCACCACCCCATTGACGCGCGCAAGAAGCGGCGCAATCAGCCGACGGTACGCTGGACCATCCACCCCCAGTTCCATCGCTGTCCGTTCCAAAGACTGGTAAGCGAGGGCGGCTCCGCCCGCGTCGAGAGGAGTCCCGTGCTGGACTTCGGGCACGCGCAGCTCAATGCGCTGCGAAAGATTGAATTCCTTGAAGAAAGGAGACGCCACTGCCATTGGATGCACTGCGGAGCATACGTCGTGCAGATGTCCCGGCTTGATCAGCTCGCTTGTCCGGGTTCCGCCTCCGATGGCATCGGCGGCCTCGTACAGATGTACCTCCAGCCCTGCCCGCGCCATGGTCACTGCCGCAGCCAGACCGTTGGGACCAGAACCGACGACGGCGACATCAGCCATCGCTACCCACCTCCAACTGCCGGGGTGCTTCAGGCTCGGCCGGCTCAACCCTTGAACGCCAGGGGAGAACCGACGTGGACGGGTGGAGAACGTTAACCCTGAGCCAATCCTTGGTGCCCTCGAAAGGCCCGCCATGCGGATCGTCTTCGCCCAAAGCACGTAGGGGATCCTGCGATGGATCCCAGATATCCATCACAACCCTTGCCATCAGGTACGCCGTTGCAACCATGTGCAGGGCCACGGCCAGGACGTAGTAGGACATGTCTATGTTGTGCTGCACGGACCCACCGCTGGTCGCTTGGCCCAGGTACATCCAGATGGCGGCCCAGTGCAGACCTTCGGCGGCCTGCCAGACCAGGAAGTCCCGCCAGCGCGGTCTCGCGAGTGCAAGTAGGGGAATGAGCCAGATGACGAACTGGGGCGAGTACACCTTGTTGGTGAGGATGAACGCGGCCACAATCAGGAAGGCCAACTGGGCGAGGCGCGGGCGCCTGGGCGCCGCCAAAGCCAGGGCACCGATCAACGCGCACGCAATGACGAACAGGTTCAGTGCGAGCGAGTTGATCGTGGCGGCGTTGAGTTGGCTCCATTGAAGCCGATCGGCAACGAGGTTGAACGCGAACCAGGGCGAGCTATATCCGGCGGGCCGTTCCTGGGTGAACTCAAAGAAGTAGCGCCAGCCCGAAGGGTTCATTGCCGCGATGGGAAGGTTGACGGCCAGCCATGACGCAGCGGCCGCGGCGGCTGTCATGAAGAAGGCCCTCAAACGGCCACTGCGCAGGGCCAACACCAAAATGGCACCCAGAATGAGGACAGGGTACAGCTTGGTGGCTGTTCCCAGCCCGATGCAGATTCCCGCCAGGATCAACTTGTCGCGGGAGAAGAAGTACATGGCCAGCGCGAGGAGGGCCACCGCCCACATGTCCCAGTTGATGAACCCCGCAAGGACGATTCCCGGGGCCAAAGCCACCATGGCGGCATCCCAGGGGCGGCGCTTGTTCATTCGGGCGGTCAGGAGGACGGTGATTATCCATACTGCAACGATCAGCGTTGCGTTGGCGTCGAAGTAACCCAGAATGCGTTCGCTACTCACCCCTTGGCCAGGCACCAGCAGTGCGGTCAGTCCTGCGACGATCCCCATCAGGACCGGGTACTCAAACAAGCTGCCTTGCGTGAAGAAGGGGAACACGCCATCGCCCAGGCCGCGGTTGCGGAAGAGCTCGGGGAAGTCGGAGTAGCACGTGGCGTAAAACTGTGTTGGTGTCTCCCAGCCGTTGACCCGGCAATAGTCCTTCGCCAGCACCGCCAGCAAAGCAGCGATCACGGTGAGGATAACGAGGACGCGTTCTACCGTGAACGGTGCGGGGGAGATCTGTCCTGGGGCCGAGTGGCGGCCCAAGGGCCCACCTACAACCTCCGTGAAGTTACGAAGCAGGGAGTCGCTGCGGCTTGGAACCACAAAGCGGGCACGTTTTCGCTGCCGGTGCGGCTTCGTCTCCTGCATAAATCGAGCTTACAGTCAGGCAGCTTAACTATCGCCACCAGAGCAGACCAGTTGAAAGGGGGAAGCCCACGCGTAGCCGCGTGGGCTTCCTGGGGTTCAGCATGCATCTGCGGCACCGGAAACTCCTTCGAAAGGGCTGAAGGGCATCAACGGATGAGTCCCATCTGGTGCAGGACGACGAAGACGTCTTCACGACCTTGCTTGAGCAACTGGTCGTTGAAAAGCGTGCGTTCCTTGGGAGCATCGCTGCTCTTGTAGAAGCGCAGCTCCTTGGGGCGCTTAGGCATATGGTTCACCTCCTTTCATTGCAGGAAATTGCCGGAATTGGGCACAACAAATAAAGCCAATTGAGTTCAGGAGAAATCAAGGCATAAAAGCGCGCGCAAATAGCCCGACGATAATAAGGGGAGTGGGCAGACCTATACGGGAGCAGCGAGTGACCGTGCACAATTGCGTGTGCTTCGTGCAGTCGTCCCCAACAAGAAGCTGGTTCCGAACTTTGGGGAAACTGCGCACCCGCGGCTTGTTGCGTGGGTCTGCGCCTACAACTGACTGCTCAGAATGCCACCCTTGACGGGTGGCCATGAAGACCGCCGACGTTGGAGCCGGTCCGGTGGTTCAGGGAGTGGTCAGCGCTTCGAAAAATGCTTCGAAAAAGGGCGTCGATCAGCGCAAGAGGCCGGGGTAGCAGTGACGTTCACATTCCATCCGCTAGTCAAAGTAATCATTTTTCCCAACCTCCTTTTCCGCTGTGGCATTACGTTCCGACTGATTAATCGGAGTAATGCGCGCCTCGTTCCCGGCGGGTCGCTCTGGGAACAAGATATAAGCTACCCCATGAATAGGAGTCTTGGCCAGCGCAATTCGCTATTTAGCCAAAGTTTTCCTAAATTCGCGTTTCAGAGGCCCCAACGGACAATCGCCGGCGTCCGCTTATCCCATCCAAGCGTGCAAACCTTGGCAGTTCCAAGAATGAAGTGGCGGCCTTCCCTGGCGTCCATTTCCAGCCAACGCGCTGTGAGAATACGGGAGAAATGCCCGTGTGCCACTACCAGGACATTATCCATGCCCGATTCCAGGACACGTCCAATGATCTTGTCAGCGCGGGCGGCCACTTCGTCCAGCGTTTCGCCGTTGGGCACGCCGTCCGTCCAGATGAGGTAGTCCGGATTGTCCTTGCGGATGAGGTCGGAGCTGACGCCCTCGTAGTCTCCGTAGTTCCATTCCACCGCCAGCGGCTCATGGACAGCATCGGGAAAACCTGCCAGTTCAGCCGTGCGGCGGGCGCGACGCAGCGGTGAGGTCAGAACGAGGTCGAAGTCGATGCCCTCAAGGACTTTGCGCGCCTCGACAGCCTGCTGCTCACCCTCGACGGTCAAGGGAAGGTCGGTCAAACCTGTGTACTGGCCGCTCTTGGACCATTCCGTCTCGCCGTGGCGAAGGATCCAGAGTTGCGGACGCGGGGAGATCGCGGCGTTCATGAGGACTCCTTGGTTTCTGCGGCAGTTTCGGTTGAAGGTTCGACGACGGCGGACTCGGGTTGCGCTTCCCACCACGCCAAGAGCTTCTTCTCAGCTTCCTCCGGGGACAGCGGACCGTGTTCCATCCGTTCTTCCAGGAGGAACTTGTAGGCCCTGCCGACGACAGGACCTGGCTTTAGCCCCAGAAGCGCCATGATCTGCGCTCCATCGAGGTCAGGCCGGACAGCCGCCAACGATTCCTGCTCCAAGATCGCAGAGATTCGATGCTCAAGGTCATCGTAGGCGAAGGATAAGCGGTCGGCCTTGCGCTGGTTACGCGTGGTGACATCGGATCGGGTGAGCCGATGCAAGCGTTCCAGCAGCGGACCGGCATCGGTCACGTAGCGGCGGACGGCAGAATCTGTCCAGCCAGCGTCTCCATAGCCATAGAACCGCATGTGCAATTCGACCAGGCGGGAAACGGCTTTGATTGACTCGTTGTCGAAACGCAACGCCTTCATTCGCTTTGCCGTCAGCTTCGCACCCACAACGTCGTGATGCCTGAAGCTCACCGCACCGCCCGGTTCGAACCGGCGCGTAGCCGGCTTGCCGACGTCGTGCATCAATGCGGCGAACCGAAGCACAAAGTCGGGGCCCGGTACCGGACCGTCCGCACCGGTTTCCAGCGAGGCCGCCTGTTCGAGGACCTGCAGCGAGTGCTGATACACGTCCTTGTGGCGGTGATGTTCATCGGCTTCCAAGCGAAGCGCGGATACCTCGGGGAGGACAAACTCGGCCAGCCCGGTGTCCACCAAGAGATCGATGCCCACGCGCGGGTGCGCGCCATTAATCAGTTTGACCAGTTCGTCACGAACGCGCTCTGCGGAGATGATCTTGATGCGATCGGCCATCTGGGACATGGCGAGCCGGACGTCGTCGTGAACCGACACGCCCAACTGGGAGGCGAAACGCGCGGCACGCATCATGCGCAGCGGGTCGTCAGAGAAGGAGGCCTCGGGCGCACCGGGAGTGGCGAGTTCGGAGGCGTGGAGGTCCCGGACGCCACCGAAAGGGTCCACCAGCTCCAGGCTCGGCAGGCGCAAGGCCATGGCGTTGATGGTGAAGTCGCGGCGCAGCAAGTCCTCCGTCAAGGAGTTGCCAAAGGCGACTACGGGCTTACGGGAGTCGGGATCGTAGGCCTCGGCGCGGTAGGTAGTGACTTCGATCTGGAAGCCGTTCTTCTTCATCCCGATCGTGCCGAAGGCCCGTCCGATTTCCCAGAAGTTGTCCGCCCACTTCTTGATGACGGAGATCGTCTGCTCGGGCGTCGCGTCTGTGGTGAAGTCCAGGTCCGGGGACGTCCTCCCCAGGAAAAGGTCGCGCACAGGTCCACCAACCAAAGACAGCTCGAAGCCGGCATCGACAAAGCGCTGCCCGAGATCGAGCACCACCGGATCGATGGTGAAGTTAACTGAAGAGCTGTCCAATACGTGCGCCATAGTTCCTTAAGCTTGGCAGATTTTTCCGCAGCATTGGGCCAGAGTTGCATCCGAAAACCAGCGGACCCATAACGCGTGTCTCCTGCAGTCCATCTTGCGGCCATGTCCCGGTCATCACTCGAGGGCAAGAGTCGTTAGAGTGGACTTCATGGCCAATCCGATCCCGAGCGCTCCTGGCAGGAGGACGAACGCACCGTTGCCGTCGGCAATCGGCGCCCACGTCGCGCCTGCCCCGCAGCACCCGGTCCAGGCCTCGCTTCCCACTGTGGAGGAAGTGTCGGCGGGTGGTGTCGTTGTAGACACGTCCGACGGCGAACTCCGGGTCGCGATCATCGCCCGCCTTAATAGGGGTGGCCGGCTTGAATGGTGCCTGCCCAAGGGCCATCCGGAAGGTCGGGAGAACAACGAGGAAGCTGCCGTCCGCGAGATCGCCGAGGAAACCGGCATCGAGGGCAACATCCTGGCGCCCCTGGGCAGCATCGACTACTGGTTCACCGTAAGCGGCCATCGGGTCCACAAGACCGTGCACCATTTTCTGCTCCAGGCCACCGGCGGCGAGCTCACCATCGAGAATGATCCGGACCAGGAGGCCGTGGACGCCGCATGGGTTCCGATCCAGGAATTGGCGCGCAAATTGTCCTTCCCGAATGAACGGCGCATCGCCGATTTGGCACGGGAAGTGCTTCCCGAACACCTCTGACCCGGGTGCATGGGACGATAAAGGCGATGTCTGAAGCCAAAACTACCCAGTCCGTTCAATCCGGAGAAGCACGTTCCAGCGCCATCATGGCGGCCGGAACGTTGGTTTCCCGGTTCCTTGGCTTCGCCAAAACGTGGATGCTCGGCGCTGCACTCGGCCTGGGTTCAACGGTCAATGACACGTTCATCAACGCGAACAACCTTCCCAACCTGATCTTCCTGTTGGTGGCTGGCGGCGTGTTCAACGCCGTCCTGGTCCCGCAGATCATTAAGGCCAGCAAGGGTGCGGACAGCGGCGCCGATTACATCAGCCGGCTCCTGACCCTGGCTGTTCTGGTGCTGTTGGGGCTGACGGCCCTTGTCACACTGGCCGCGCCCGTCGTTATCGACTTAACGACGCAGGGCTACTCGGAACAGCAGAAGGCCCTGGCGGTCACTTTCGCGTTCTGGTGCCTTCCACAGATCTTCTTCTACGGCCTTTACGCCCTTCTTACACAGGTCCTGAACGCGCACGGCGCATTTGGCCCCGCCATGTGGGCTCCCATCCTGAACAACGTGGTGGCAATCGCCGGTTTGGGCATGTTCATCTGGATTCTGGGTGCCAACTACACCAATCCGCACACGTTGGATAATTGGGGACCAACCCAGACATTCCTGATTGCCGGGTTCTCCACGTTCGGCGTGATCGCCCAAACCGCCATCCTGATGATTCCCGTCATGAGGCTGAAACTGGGCCTGCGGCCACGCTTCGGATGGCGCGGCGTTGGACTGGGCCAGGCAGCCAAGCTGAGCGTATGGACGCTGCTGACTGCCGCCGTCGGACAGTTGGCGTTCCTGTACGTCATGAAAATTGCCACCATTCCCGGAGCTGAGCGGCTCCGGCTGGACAATTCAGGCCAGACCACAGCGGCCTCCACTCTCCCAGGTAACGCCGTCCTTGAAGTTGCGAGCCAGCTCTACCTATTGCCGCATTCGATCATCGCCCTGTCGCTGGCCACTGTCCTCTTTAACCGCATGACGCGGGCGTCCCAGGATGGCAACAAGGCCGAACTGCGTGACGCGCTCTCCCATGGACTGCGAACCATGGCTGTCGCGACAGTTTTTGGAGCCCTGGCACTGTTCGCGCTGGCTGGCCCGCTGGGCATGTTCTTCTCCGGCGGGAAGCCCCAGGACGGCGTCATGCTGGCCCAGACGCTCACCATCCTGGCGTTGAGCACGCCGTTCATGAGCGCAAACTTCATGATGTCGCGCGTGTTTTACGCCAACGAGGACGCCCGCACACCCCTCTACGTGCAGCTGTTGCTCGCCGTCGTTTATGTAGTGGGCGCCTTCTTCATCCAGTTCCTTCCCGTAGGCCAGATCATCTATGCGATCGCGGTTCTCTACACCTTGGGCAACATCCTGTCCGTGGTGATCAGCGTCGTGTTCCTGCGCCGCATGTTGGGCCACCTCGACGGTCCGCGAATCGCCAACTCCTACATCCGCATGGGCTACGCCGGCCTTGGATCCGCGATTGCGGGTGCGCTGGCGCTGTGGCTCCTGGGCGCCTACCGTGCCGACGGTTTCGCGTGGAGCAGCCGACCGGCCGCCTTGGTGACCGTGGTCGTCGTCGGGCCCGTCATGCTGGTGGCCTACCTGCTCCTGCTTCGCGTCTTCCACGTCACCGAGCTGCGCGATCTCATGCGCCCGCTGATGGGCCGCTTTGGCCGCGGCGCACCTGCCATGGCAGGGGCCGCTGCTGAACCCACGACGTCGGCACGCGCCACAGTCTCGGACGATACCGGTTTGATTCCGCGCATCTCGGGCGAGTTCGATGCTGCCTCCTTCAGGGCCGGACCGGCACTCGAACCGGAGCCCGCCGTCGAGGCTCTAACCAAAACTTCAGACTTTTCTGACACCTCCGGCTCTGAAGAACTACACACGACCTATCTGCCGGATGAGGACGTACCGAGCACGGCCAAGGGGGGAAGGTTCCACCCGCAGGTCCCGTTGCCGGGCAGGCGAACCTACCAAGGCGATCCTGGCCACAATCCCTACTTTCCCGCCAACGGGGAAGCTGGACAGCACACCAGGCAGAAGCGGAAGAAGTGAACCGGTGCCGTCAACATGGGCGGCGGGCGCCAATCGGCTAGGCTAGAAATGAATACAGGTAGTTGCAAAAGCGGTACCACCGGCTCGCCGGGCGGACCGCGTGCAGGACCCGCAGCTCCCGGACAGCCTAGGAGGAACACGTGTCCCACCCGATCGACGTCGGATCAGTGCTTGGCGGCCGCTATAAGGTCACGGCCACCGTATTGACCTCGCATGACCAAGATCTGGTGCTCGACGGCGTGGACCAGGTCCTCAACCGCCCCGTCAGCATCCTCGTTGCCGGTCCCGGAAATGCCGAGCAGGTAGCACAGAGCGCCCGCGAGGTCGCGACAGGGGAGCGCCCTGGCCATGTCCAGATCCTGGACCTCGGAGTCAGCGACAACACCACCTACTTGATCACCAACCACAGCACTGCGCCGGATCTTCTTGATCTCGTGGTGGCCACCCACCCGCCGTACGTGGAACCGTTCTTCACGGAAACCCTCGGCAGCGAGATCTTCGGCCAGGCCCGCACCTACGAGCCCGAAACCTATGACGGCCTCTACGAAGACGACGAGCACGAAGCCGAGTACATCCAGTACGACGAAAATGGCTACCCCATCCAATCGGAATCGGATGCTGCCCGCGAAGCGACGGCCACACCTGCCGGTAACGTTCCGCCCATGCCTTCATCCAGCCCGTCATCGGCCAGGGGTGGTCTCGCCGGGAAGCTCGCTGCTGCTGCGGCTGGCGCCGGGGCAGCAGGAGTTGCTGCCGCTGCCGCTCTGAAGAACGCCGGATCCAAGAACCACGACGCCGGGGCTGCCGCGAATGGAGCTTCCGGTGCCGGTTCATCGGCTGCCGCTGCTAGTACGGAAGCCCAGCCGCGGACGCAGGCTGTACAGTCGCCGTCGTCCGGAGCTTCGCCTGCTACTACACCCGTTGCCCCGGTTCAGCCGCCTACCCAAGCCGTCACTTCGCAGCCTGTGGCTTCACAACCCGTGAACCCGCAGCCCGCACCGACTCGCGAGCCTGCCGGGGAACCAAAGGTTTCCCTCTGGTCTGAGGAGGACTACGGCCTCGCTGCCGGCGGCGCGGCTCAAACCGCTGGAGGTAGCTCAGATCCTGGTTACGATCGTGCTCCTACCAGCTTCCCGGCGTCGGCCGCTGCCACAGAAGATTACGAAGATGAAGAGGTCTACGAGGACGAAACCCCGGAACGCGAGCCGCGGTCCCTGCGTTGGCTCGTAGGCGGTCTGCTTGCTGCCGTGTTGATCGTGGGCCTTGTCCTCGCGGTCACTAACCTGGGAAGCCTCCTGCCCAGCGGCGCTCCGAAGGCATCAGACAAAACAACGACTTCCTCGCAGGCCACGGGCACCGAATCCGAAAAACCGACGCCCAGCGAGACCGCTGCTCCCGCAACGCCTCCGGCCATCGATGGCATTACACGCCTTGGCGATTTCCCGTTCGCTGCATCGTTCGACAAAGACCTTCCCAAAGCATTTGATGGGAACCCGGCCAGTTACTGGTCCGACATGGAGTTCGCTTCCGCCAACTGGGGTGGACTCTCGGGTGAGATGCCCTTGGTCGTGAAGCTCAAGCAGCCCACAGAGGTCAAGTCAGTGGTGCTGAACCAATTGGGCGGCTCGGGTGGAAGCATCAGCGTCTACACCAACGATCGTCCAGCAATGGACGGCGCCAAGCTCGTCGGCACCAACAGCTTCACGTCTCCGGACCTGACAATGCCGCTGGCTGCTCCCACGCAGACCCAGTACGTCATCGTGGTCATCAAGACGCTGCCTAAGCTTGCTGCTCCCAAGACCCAGTTCGGATTTGGTCTGCGCTTGGCCGAGGTCACGGTCCAGTAGTTCCGTTTCTCTGCGCTTACCCAACTAGGTAGCAGTTGAGCGCGTTTTGAGCCGCCAAAACGACACCTGCTGCCACTTACTTTTTGCATGTTCGCCTTGTGACTGCTGTGGCCACCGGTCATCCGGCGTCCCCGCTTCGATTCGCCACGCCTCCAGACGGTACCCTGAATGATGGTGGGTTTTAGGCCCTCCAAATCCAACGGAATATTTGGACCGTTGAGGGGGTTGAGTCAGGTGGCTGCCCCGAAAGCCGCAGCATCGACTAAGGAAGAGGTTCACGCCACGTGAGCATTGCAGAAAACAGCGCATCGCAGGTGCGTGACGTCATCATCGTAGGTTCAGGCCCCGCCGGTTACACAGCCGCCGTTTACACCGCCCGCGCCAACATGAAGCCTCTGCTCATTGCCGGCTCCGTCACTGCTGGTGGCGAATTGATGAACACCACGGACGTGGAAAACTACCCGGGGTTCCCCGAGGGCATCATGGGTCCCGATCTCATGGAAAACTTCGAGAAGCAGGCGGCCCGCTTCGGCACCGAGATTCTTTTCGAGGATGTCACCGAATTGAACCTCGACGGCGACATCAAGTCGGTCACCATCGGCACGGGGGAGACCTTCCAGGCGAAGGCCATTATCCTGTCCACCGGTTCGGCCTACCGCGAGCTTGGACTTAAGAACGAAAAGCGCTTGTCGGGCCACGGTGTTAGCTGGTGTGCAACCTGCGATGGTTTCTTCTTCAAGGATCAGGACATCGCCGTCATCGGTGGTGGCGACTCCGCCATGGAAGAAGCTCTCTTCCTTACCAAGTTCGCCAAGTCCGTCACAGTGGTCCACCGTCGCGACACCCTCAAGGCTTCCAAGATCATGGGCGACCGCGCCCAGGCGCACGAGAAGATCAACTTCATTTGGAACACTGCTGTTGAGGACGTTCTCGGCGATGACAAGGTAACGGGCCTCAAGCTCAAGAACCTGGTTGACGGTACCGAATCTGAACTCGACGTCACCGGCGTCTTCGTGGCCATCGGCAACGATCCCCGCACGGAGCTCGTAAAGGGCAAAGTTGATCTGACCCCAGAAGGAACGATTGCCGTAGAGGGCCGGACTTCCCGTACCAACATCAAGGGTGTGTTCGCCGCAGGCGACGTCATTGATCCCACCTACCGCCAGGCCATCACGGCCTCGGGTTCCGGTTGTGTGGCTGCCCTCGATGTGGAGCACTACCTCGCAGACCTGCATTCCTGAGCTTCACCAGACCAGCAACCATACGAAGGGAAAAGTTATGAGCAACGCTAAAGACGTAACTGACGCAAGCTTCAGCACGGATGTCCTGGCTTCCGAGAAGCCGGTCATCGTGGACTTCTGGGCAGAGTGGTGCGGACCCTGCCGCAAGCTCGGCCCGATCCTCGACGAGATCTCCGTTGAATACGGCGAGAAGGTTGACGTCGTGAAACTCAACGTCGACGACAACCCTGCCATCGCGGCCGAGTACGGCATCACGTCCATTCCCGCTGTGTACCTGTTCAGCGGGGGAGAAGTAAAGAGCACGGTCATCGGCGCCAAGCCAAAGCAGTTCTTCGAAAAGGAATTCGCGGACGTCTTGTCCTAGGTTCCCCTTAGTTAGTCAGTGAAAAGCCGGCGGCTGTCCCTCCTGAAGGAGTGGGAGCCGTCGGCTTTTTGCATTTGGCCAATTTGCACCCCCTAAAGTTTGTTTCTATCGGTGTGACTGCGCCAAAGGCCCTGTGCGTCCGCCGAACTCCTCAATGCGTGTTCCCCTTACCTGGGGTAGCCGAACACGCACCCTCTCTCACATCCCCACCCCACCCGCCGGATCCTCTCTCACATCCCCACCCCACCCGCCGGATCCTCTCTCACATCCCCACCCCA
>NZ_JBFRDV010000014.1:0-143038 GCF_052113945.1 Paenarthrobacter sp. RAF54_2 | reverse complement strand
CCTCTCTCACATCCCCACCCCTCCCGCCCGTCCCTCTCTCAGATCCTGAAGTGCTCTGCAGACAGGGCCGTGGAGAATTTTGGTCGCCGAATAGTTTCACCAACGCCGATAGGTTTCCGGTGGCAAATTGTCGAACAAGCCCGTACATAACCCTGCGGATCGACAGCATCATTTGGATCTGCAACTTCCGAACCGCCTGGCTCTTGATAACACCCGGCTCTGGGCCTCGATGCCCTTACCTGTCATGTCAAGCAACACCCAGGAGTCTCAAGCGGCCTAGTAGGGGACATTTCGCAGTTGTTTCCCTCTTTTCTCCTTCGTGTCGTTCGCTCCGCAGTGGAGGGATGCGGTCAAGATTTCAAGGTCGCTGGTTTTTGCGGCTCACGTTCCATGGAGCATGCCGGACGCAAACAAGTGCACTTCTGGTCGCTGAGCTCCTCGGGTCTACGACAGGGCGCTCGAGATGTTTCACGTGAAACGGCTTCGGCTCGGCCTAACTTCGAGCCCCCAAACCATCTCGGCACTGCCTACAAATTCGGACAACACACTGCCGCCTGCTCGCACCGAGGGAGTCTTGCGGTGTTTCACGTGAAACATCTACGTGCAGTGGTGAAGAATGTCATCTTGGGAGACAAACACGCTGTGAAGCCAAGGAGAAGGACTGTTGCAGGAAACATAGGCCAGTGAGCACTAGGCACCTTCACAAATGGCAATGACGCAAGGGGTCGGCAAACCCTGGGTACGCTCCACTTGACCTTAGTGGGCTCACCGCCCTGCTCGCTTGCCCCCTTTGCTGCTGTCCCAACCAAATGCAATAGACGACTGCGATGATCGACTTCATGAAGGTACCCGCTTCGAGAATCTGCCTCGGAAGGACTCAATGCATGCGCACCAATCTCTCGCGAACATCGTCTGAGCTGTTGTCCTTGTCAATTTGCGCTCCTTGGCGGACCTAGCTAATTGTGCTCCGCCTGCCAGGAATACACCGGAAGGTATGGGCTACGCCTGAGAACGGTCATCACGCTTCAATACGGTACGCTCTACGGTCTGACAGCCCAATAGTTCACTCCAACCTTGATCATGGACCATAGGGCAGTGCGAACGCTCCCTCGACTCGCTAGGCCCTTGCGGGAGTCAAAAGAGCCGCCCCTGCCGTCTTCCTAGGGACTAGAACTGGTGTGGAATGCGACTTGAGGTGGAGCGGTATTTCAACACTCGTGTCCAATGCGCGAATTCCTTCGTCGGAGTTCAATGCGTAACGGGCATTCGACCCCAGGCTGCATTTGGCAGCTGAAGGACACAGCTCGGTGTGGGGCGCGGCTCGACTCGTCTGGCATTGAGAACTACACGATTGTTCCATGGAGCCGGCAGGCGGACCCCAACCTATTCAGAGCAACGAGCTCTCCAGTCTTGGACATCCGTTTCACGTGAAACATCTTGACTGGCACCGGGCAACTCCATTGTTGTCCGAACGGCTCCTGCGCCTATGTGCAAAGAAGGCATTCTGCGTGCTGGTGACACCAGTGAAGCCGTACATACTCCCACACAGCCCAGACGGGGCGGTTGGAACCAAGTGCGGCTCGGGCCCGCGTACGGGACAGTGGGACTTCATTAGTGCGGCGCGCAGACGTCCAGGAATACCGACTCGCGCTTTCCTGAGCCCCTGCCGGCAATAGCAAAAACCTCATCTGGCCTGGCCATGGAAGCATTTCCTACAAGTCGAGAGTTCTTCCTGCGACGCGCATGGGCGGCCAGCTTTCTACTGCGCTCGAGATGACTCCTTCCACCTACCGTCGACACACACACCTTGGGAAGATGAAGGGGCGGCAGCCTATTGGAAAGCATGCCGCCACGGAATGTCCTATCAACTGTCGAGCCGGGAACCACCCACCACTCGATCACGCTCGACGGCAAGAGATTGATATCGGAACCCAAGCCTTCCAAGGATGTGGTCTGCGGAGAAGCCCCAAGCGACGCGAATGTTTCACGTGAAACACAGCAGTGGTATTAAGCCACCATACTAAGTAACCTGACTGACTCGCCGTACGTTCACAAGATGGATGGGCCCCCTGCAGAAGACTTCTTAGGCGGAAGGCAGTCTATCCGACAGAAGCCTTAGAATCTCAAGGACGACGCCGCTGACCATACCGTCCGCAAACACCACTTACGTTGGCGCCCAGTTGGGCACGACCATAGGGAGGCCGTGGAGTCGTACACGATGCACTCCTTGTCCCGACCATTTGGGGAAATGAGTGCAGCAACTTGCAGTACGCTGCTACCGTTGCCTGGCCAGTGATTGCCCCAGAAGGACCGCCAGAAAATTTTCGGCGTAGAGCTCGACCCTGTCCCTCAGGACGAAACATCCGATCAAAGAAGCCCGAGTAGGAGTCGAAACGTGGCTCTGACCGGCCCTCAGTACCTCCCTGCATGAACCGCGGTTCACCGGCGAACCTAATACACCACCGTGACGAGCCCCAGACGACCTTCGGCATTGAACATGCTGTTGCCTTTGCACGGCAGTCGACTTCGCAGTTATGGACTAGACGCCGGCGCATCGAGGGTCGCTCCAATCTGAGCTCTCCCGGGAAGCCAGCAGTGGCACGCAGACCCGGAGACTGGCTCACGTTATTCACAAAGTTATCCACAGGCTTATCCACCGGCCAGTTGGCCTTCAACATATCGATTCCACAGCTGTTCATTGTGCTGATCTTCGCCACCCCGATTCATCTCCGTCTGACTACTCCGGATCTGGTGAGGGTCTCCGTGTCGCCTTCGGTTCGCGTACGCGCCAAATTCCCGCAAATCAAAGTGTTTTGGGATCATGTGACATGAAATACACCCCTTTCCCTGCGGGAGCGTTTCACGTGAAACATGCGTCGAATCCTCCAGGAAGGATCGCGGTGCACGCGTTTCTTACTTTGAGCAACTTGGACACTTCTGGAAACAGGCACTCCTTAGCAAGGGACAGACTTATCCCCAAAGTTATCCACAGGCTTATCCACCGCCCAACTAGGTGTAGTCCCATGCATCTTGATGTCAGCTTCCGCCCGCCGCGCTATGCAGTTGACAGTGCATTATGTTTCACGTGAAACAGACAGTGTCTGCCGTTCGTCCTCGACGAGGGTCCGGCACGTCCTTTCAGGAGGCCATCCACGAAACCGGATGACCGGTCGGCCGAGCCAGACCTTTAAGGCTAACGGCGATTACCGAGACGGAATATCAAGGCAAACGTACAACATCAGATCTATCAGGCAGCCAATGACAAATCCATTCAATTCCCAACAGACCAGCCGTGATGCCTCGCTCACCCACGAGGTTCGGTGGTACGTGTAATTGCCCCTGGATAATTGGGTGTGGATCGCGCACCAAGCAAGGGCTGTGGGTCGCACGACGGAACTCATCGCTGCTGAGCGCCAGGATGCCATGACGCCGTCTTCCAACGTGGCACTGCGTCTCAAGGTCGACGACGACTTGGAACAAGCCGCATGGTCCGCATAGGCCATTGCCACTGTGTTCGAAGAATTTGGGTGTGCGAAGATCTTGGATGGGCGAAAAGCTTAGGTAGTCGATGAGCTCGGATGGACATCGTGCCAACCCTCGACCCTCAGTGGCTACTGTGGGAAGTTCACGGACTATGGCTGGAAAGGCATCTGCGTCGAAGACCGCAAACGGGGGGAGGCTTCTCCCTGACGGAGCCTAAGACCTCTTGTCCCAGTTGTCCTTCCGGCCACATTGAACATTGGCGTTCTCCTCAGTTCAGGGTCCGCAGAATTGGCGGTCCATCTGCGTAGTCAGTTCGCTGGGCCAATACGATAAAGGGTGGCGGCAATGCCTCGGGCGATGTTGTGCAGGTCCCAGGGCGTTAGCAGGAGGGAATAGGGAGGTCACTTGTGGAGTGGGCGCCAGTGTCGTGATGACTTCATAGATCTACACGACAACTGGAACGCCCAGCTCCGACCCCTCGAGCGCGCTACACGAGAACGTTCAGTTTACGATGCTCGAACCGATCGAACACACCAGATATTGGGACAATGGTCTATCGGACTCAAGATGCCGCCACTAAACCGTTGCATCTCACGCCGCTCCATCGCTCCCATACCCGCAACCAATAAGCACCCCTAGGACGTACGTCCGGCCTTGGCATGGCCGGTCCGTTTCATAGGCCCGGATCTAGCTCCCACATCCAAAGTCCGACTGACTTCCCTTCCTGGTATGGCGCTCGTTGGAGTGATGGGGAGTACGACGCTTGATGCTCGTCGGCAGACCCTGGTGGGAGTTCGCGGTACACCATCGCGAATTACAGACTTGTAATTCAATCTTGCCTAGTCGCACTCTCCGTATCCGCCAGTCCATGCTCTGCTCCTTCGGTCCACTTGAGACAACTGGGCGTTTCACGTGAAACAATCGATGTCCCTTCCTTTCCGTCGCGAGGCTGCTACGCGCCTCGCAGTGTTTCACGTGAAACAAGGACCGACAACCATGACCAGCTGGCCATGCGGCAGCAGGCGAGGATCAGAATGAGATCGCTGTCACGAGGAAAAGCTGCAAAAGGACAAAGTAGTGCATTCATTTGCTCGGAGAAATGAGCTCAATCTCATTCCAACGAGCTCCAGACCACGGACAGTATCTACATCTCCGCACCAGAAGCGCGACCGCTTTAGACCTTCTCACAGTCGTGCCGGGGTAGAGGACCCAAAATCCCACGTCACAGTAAGTCGTTCACTTTCCGTTAGCGCAGAGCAGGCCAATTCAAGCAACCTCCTCCCACCAGGAAGAAGTCCAGCCATACAAGTCGGAACCAGCCGCAATACGTACCTGCAAGGCGAAGGCTGTTCGACGGTATGTTCACGTGAAACATCCCTCATCATCAGGCAGTCGGGTGCTGCGGGATGCGGCGTCCTTTCAAAAGCCGCTGGAAAACAGCTTCGGTACCGGCCGCGAATGTTTGGAGATGTGCCTCCACGCGGATTCCGAGTCCAGCAGCTTCGGCCAAAACGAGGTTATAAACCCTGTTGGCTCAATGCGCGGATATGCTCATGAACGGAACCCATCGAACACGGACTCCCTTCACCGTTGCCACGCAGGAGCGATTGCGGCTCGTGCGCGGCAGACTTACCGGAGCAAGAAGAGATGTGTCCTCTTATCCACAACGTCGAACGCTATAAAAGCGCACAGAAAAATAGCATTCTGAAGCCCTGGAAGAACTTAGTTTCACGTGAAACCACGCACTCGGAGGAGCGGCCTGCCTACCGAAGACCTAACAACTTCGCATTGAGAAGTACAAGGCGCTTCGGAACACAAAGCTCCAGGGCACAAAAATGGGGTCTGCCCACATGGCAAACCCCATTCAGTTGGTCGGGAAAACTAGTCTTCAGAGCCCGGTCCCAAAACATCCATGATTCGGTTGAGATCCTCTACACTCGCGAATTCGATGCTAACGCGGCCCTTGCGAGCACCCAACGTGATCTTCACGTTCGTATCCAAGCGGTCGGAAAGCGACGACGCCAGGTAGTCCAGGCGCTCGTGCCTCGCGTTGGGCTTGGGTATAGCACTCTTGGCTGGCGCGGTCGGGTCCTGGTACAGAGCTACGGCTTCTTCAGTGGCCCGGACAGACATACCTTCAGCAACGATCTTCTGTGCAAGACGCTCCATGGCGGCCGCGTCAGGCAACGCCAAGAGAGCACGGGCGTGGCCGGCTGACAAGACGCTGGCTGCCACACGGCGCTGCACCAACGGCGGAAGCTTCAAAAGTCGCAGCGTATTCGATACCTGAGGACGGGAGCGACCGATGCGGTCGGCCAGTTGCTCATGGGTAGTTCCGAAGTCTTCCAGGAGCTGCTGGTAGGCGGCTGCCTCTTCCAACGGGTTCAACTGGCTACGGTGCAGGTTCTCCAGCAACGCGTCTCGAAGAAGGTCGTCGTCAGTGGTGTCACGAACGATCGCCGGGATTGTTTCCAGCCCAGCGGCCTGAACTGCACGCCAACGTCGCTCACCCATGACCAGTTCGTACGGTTCTCCACCCTTTTCGGTTGAAGTACGTACAACAATTGGCTGGAGGACACCGATTTCCTTGACGGAGTGCACCAGCTCGGCCATGTCGTCTTCATCGAAGACAGATCGAGGCTGCTTACGGTTGGGATGAATGTCCGTCACCGGTATCTCAGCGAACCTCGCTCCTGGAACCTCAACCAACTCCACCTCGGGCGGAGTAGCTGAAGTGCGAGCAGCAGGAGCGGAAGACGCCGTCGAACTCGTCTCCGCACCACTCGTCTTCACCGAAGCAGACGAAGAGCGCTTTGTAGCTGGCTTGGACGCGGCGGGCTTCGCCTCGCCGGATGGGGATGCTTCCTTCGCAGCGCCGGTAGGAGAACCACTAGCTACGCTCGACATCCCGGAGTCGGCAGTAGCTGTGGGAGCCGTAGCATCGGGCGCCTCCAGCGGCTCTGCTGTCTTACGCGCTTCCGGAAAGAACAGGTCCACTGGGCGGGAGGGCGCAGCGCCGTTTCCCTGGGCACCCGCGGGTGAGCTAGGAATGAGAGCCCCAAGACCCCTGCCGAGGCCCCTTCGCTTTTCGCTCATTGATTCATCCCTCCGATGGAATTGCCGAGTGCGGACCCGCCCAGGCTGTTGCAGTGTTTCAAGAATTCTAGCGTTCAGCGATTTCGGCAGCGGCTTCCATGTAGGACAACGCGCCGCTCGATGAAGGATCATAGGTCATGACAGTCTGCTGGTAGCTCGGCGCTTCAGAGATACGTACCGAGCGGGGGACCACGGCGCTCAGAACCTGCTCGGGGAAATGTTGGCGGACCTCAGACGCAACCTGTGCCGCGAGGTTGGTTCGGCCGTCATACATGGTCAGGAGAATAGTCGAAACCACCAGGTCAGCGTTGAGGTGCTTCTGGATCATCTCAATATTCTTCAGGAGTTGGCTCAAGCCCTCCAGGGCGTAGTACTCGCACTGGATGGGAATCAGAACTTCGCTGGCGGCGCAGAATGCATTGACAGTCAACAGACCCAGGCTGGGTGGGCAGTCGATAAAGATGAAGTCCAAACGTCCCTCACCGTTTTTCTCCCGCTCTTTTGAGTAGACGTCTATGGCGCGGCGAAGCCTCTGTTCACGAGCCACCAATGAAACCAACTCGATTTCCGCGCCGGCCAGGTGGATCGTCGCTGGGGCGCAGATGAGGTTGGGAATGTCAGGGCACGGAGCCACTACATCTTTCAGCGGAAGGTCGTTGATCAGGACGTCGTAGATGCTGTCCACATCTGCGTGATGCTCAATGCCCAAGGCTGTAGAGGCATTTCCCTGGGGATCAATGTCAATGACCAGGACGTTGAGCCCTGCAGACGCCAGAGCAGCGGCAATGTTGACGGTAGTAGTCGTCTTGCCAACGCCACCCTTCTGATTGGAGACCGTGAAAATCCGGGTCCGATCAGGTTTAGGGAGTTCACGTCCAATCAGCCGCTCGCGTCGGCGTGTTTCGTTGGCCAGTTGGCGAGCGATAGGGCTCGAATCATCGATGGAGTCCATCACGTTGTGAACCTCATCCGTCAGCGTTTCACGTGAAACGGCAGCATTATCAACTGAATTCGTTCGCACAATAGCGGATTGAAGTGACGCCGAGGGTGTGGCCATGGCCCGCGCGGACCCCAGGGACATAAAGGGGGGGATCCGTTGCGTGGAGGTTTCGCTACTGCCCACTGGTCACACTCTCACTCTCATTCGGCGCTTGCTGCCGTTCTCTAGCCTAACTGCTCAGCCGCCGACACGCGGGAAACCGGGCGGTGACTAACCCGTCTTTCCGGGCTTGTTGACGATGATCCTCACCACGGTGGTGGGTTCCTCCAAAAGCTCCTGTCCACAAACAACAACGGACGTTTCCACGCCGCCAAGTTTACGGATGACCTTCTTGGCCTTCTCAATTTCTTCGGCAGCGCTGCGACCCTTGATCGCGACAACCTCGCCCTTGCCATTCAGCAGGGGGATAGTAAGCCCAGCCAGGTTGGAAAGAGCGGAAACTGCCCGTGCCGTAACGACGTCCGCATCCACCAATCCCACAGCCAGTTCAGCGCGGGTTCGCATGATGGTCACATTGTCCAGGCCGAGGTCGTCCACGACTTCCTGAAGCCAGATGACTCGACGCTCCAGAGGTTCAATCAGAGTCAGTTCAAGGTCTGGGCGGGCAATTGCAAGGCACAGGCCAGGAAGCCCGGCACCGGATCCCACGTCTGCCACGTGGCTGTCCATGGCAATGGCTGACTCGATGACTGCACAGTTCAGGACGTGGCGGCTCCACAAGCGCGGGATCTCACGAGGACCGATCAGCCCACGTTCAGTTCCGGACGTGGCCAGATGTTCTACATAGCGCTTGGCGAGATCCAGGCGGTCCCCAAAGATCTTCTCTGCTGCCTGCAGTTCAGTTGCCGTAATTTCAACCATGAGCCGCTAGTCAGCCGAGACCACGATGTGGCGGCCAGCGCCCTCGCCCTCGGATTCGGAGACGAATCCGAGATCAGCGACGGCATCGTGAACGATCTTGCGCTCATAGGCGCTCATTGGCTCCAGTGCAACGGTCCCGCCGGATTCCTTGACCTTGGCAACGGCGTCCTCGGCGATCTGCTGAAGTACGCCGGCACGTTCCTTGCGGTAACCGTTGATGTCCAATACCAAGCGGGACCGGCTTTCAGTCGCCGAAAGGACGGACAGACGAGTCAGTTCCTGCAGGGCTTCGAGGACTTCGCCGTCCCGACCTACCAGGCTGTCCAGGGCAGTGGACTCTTCGTCAGTTCCGATGGAGATGTACGTACGGCCGTTCCGGACCTCAATGTCAATGTCGCCATCAATGTCAGCGATATCAAGAAGTTCCTCGAGGTAGTCGGCAGCAATGTCGCCTTCCTCTTCGAGGCGGCTGGCCGTCTTGGACAGCGACTCTTCCTGCGTGTCGTCCTGCTCTTCAGTCTCGGCGGCAGTTACATCTTCAGTGCTCTCAGCAGACATTACTTCTTCTTCCTGTTCTTACGTTGTGGCTGAACGCGCTGGGCCCTGATTTCGGCCGCAGCGGCAGCCGCGGCAGCCTCGGCGTCGTCGTCGTCCTTCTTCTTGCCACCCAGCAGCGGCGGCAGGCCCTTCGCGGCGCGGCGCTCTTCCAGTGCCCTGGCGGCAGGCGAGCCCGGAGTGGGCATGCGGCGGATAACGAAGAATTGCTGACCCATGGTCCAGAGGTTGGTGGTGGTCCAGTAGATCAGGACACCGATGGGGAAGTTGATACCACCGATACCGAACACGAGCGGCAGGATGTAGAGCATCATCTTCTGCTGGCGCATGAACGGGCTGGCCAATGCTTCTTCGGACATGTTCTTGGCCATGATCTGCTTCTGCGTGATGAACTGCGAGGCTGTCATGGCGAGGATCATGATGATGGAGAGGGTCCAGACGGCAACCTCCGTGCCAGGTACCCCACCGTGGAGCAACGATGCAGACAGCGGCGCACCGAAGATGCTCGACTGATCGAATTCGATAACCTGCTCGTGGCTCAGCGCACCAATGCCTTGTCCGGCGTTCTTGGCAGTCGAAATACCAGACAGCACCTGGAACAGGGCGAAAAAGAAGGGCATCTGGATCAGCATGGGCAGACATGCGGAGAACGGGTTGGTGCCGTGCTTCTTGTACAGGGCCATCTGCTCCTGTGCCATGGCCTGGCGGGAGAGCTGATCGGTCTTGCCCTTGTATTTGGTCTGCAGCTTCTTCAAGTCAGGCTGCAGCAGCTGCATGCCGCGCTGGGCCTTGATCTGCTTGACGAAGACGGGAATCAGGGCGGCACGGATCACCAACACCAGGCCAATGATGGAGAGGGTCCACGTCCAGCCGTTGGCGGCGGGCATGCCAAGGAAGCTCAGCCCGTCATGGAAGCCAACCATGATGACTGATACCAACCACTTGAACGGGAACATGATTGTCCCAAAGAAGTCATCCATAAAATATCCCTATTTTCCTCAGGCCGCAGTGCGGCCTTCTTCATCAGCCTGAGCAGCCAGGAACTGGTCCGGGTTGTTCAGTACAACAATTGTGGGCGTCTGGCCTTCGGGCCAATGACGATGGCCGGCGGGGACATGGTCCACTCCACCGGCATTCCAAGGATGGCATTTGGCGAGCCTCTTGGCTGCGAGCCAGCTACCCTTTACGGCACCGTGCACCGTCACCGCTTCCAGGGCATATGCCGAGCAGGACGGAAAGAACCGGCAAACCTGGCCGTACAGGGGCGAGATGACCTTGCGGTATGTCTTCAGCAGGAGAATCAGGATATTTCGGGGCAGGTTCCACACGAACTTGCCAACCGCTGCCAACAGGCTCCCATGGGGAATCTTGCCAGCGGGGTCGCCAAAACCAGAGGGGTCACCTGAGGAAGGAACGACGGCGGTGCTTATGTCATGCACGCGGTGTCCCTTCCCTTGTGGTGCCGTTGTGGTCTGGCGAAGCGCTGCGTGGAACGGATCCACCCAGTCGCTTCGTCGTCACTGCCAATGCGGCGTTGTAGTCCGAGAGCAGTTGCTCCCAGCTGGCAGATGCAGCTGCGGGCAACGCCCGGACCACGACCGCCAGGCCCGTTCCATGCGTGTGCAAGGACAGTGCGCCTGCTTCTCTCAGTCTCCTCTTAACGAGGTTCCTGGTCACGGCGTTCCCGACGGCTTTGGAGACAATGAAGCCGATTCGACTCGGCTCCGCGGCCCCGATAGGGGCCGTATATAACACTAAGTTCCGGCGTCCATTGCGGACGCCGGAACGTACAGTTGTTGAAAAGTCGGTAGACGTCCGCAGACGGTTAGGGGTGGCTAGCACCGTCGAACCCGCAAAAAGACCCTTACCGACAAGTCAGTTATTTACGCCGACAGTTCGACGCGGCCCTTGCCGCGACGTGCAGCCAGGATGGCGCGGCCGGCACGGGTGCGCATACGAAGGCGGAAGCCGTGCTTCTTGGCCCGACGGCGGTTATTCGGCTGAAAAGTCCGCTTGCTCACGTTAGTTACTCCAGTGGATCAAAGGTGCGCCCACCCGATCAAAAGGGGAAGAACTGGCCGACGCTAAGTTTTGTATGTGCCTGCCGCCGTTGCCTGCCGCACGATAAACGTACGTCGATGCAACTGATCACAAAAGCGGACACAAAGGACTTCACAACGTTAGGGCAAAAAGGCACCCCCAGTCAAACCGGGAGCCATTCCTGCAGCTATCCACAGCTGTGCCAAAGGATGCTGCACAGCCTGTGGATGAAGTGGCTCACAAGGCCGAAATCAGAACCACAACGGTGTAATTATCCACAAGCAACTTCCCAGCTATCTTCTAGCGATTCCATCCCCTAGAGTGGCTCAGTAGCCCATTGTCCACCCGCTGTGCATAACTCTGTGGATTAACCCCGGAAACATCGCCAGTCGGAGACACTTCGGCTGCCAGCGACGCCGGCAAGCAAGTATTTAGGAACTGATTGATGACAGTAGACGAAGCCAACCACGCCAATACTGTCGGAAGTTCCTGGCGCAGGGTGCTGAGCCTTCTGGAACAGGACGACCGGGTCACACCCCGCCAGCGCGGTTTCGTCATCCTCGCCCAGGCCCAAGGCCTCATCGGCTCGACGCTTCTGGTAGCCGTTCCCAACGAGCTCACCCGCGAAGTCCTGCAGACGCAGGTCAAGGACGCCCTTGACGACGCCCTGCGCAGCGTTTTTTCGGATGACATCCGTTGCGCGATCGACGTCGACACCGATCTGGTGCCTATCCACGAAGAGCCGGAACCCGCCGTCGAACTTTCCGCGATGCCGGACCTTGCCGCGGAGCCGAAGCCCCAGCCGACACCGCCGAGCACCTCGCATGAATTCGGCCGGCTGAACCCGAAGTACATCTTCGACACCTTCGTAATCGGTTCCTCGAACCGCTTTGCCCACGCGGCCGCTGTTGCCGTAGCCGAGGCCCCTGCCAAGGCATACAACCCGCTGTTCATCTACGGCGACTCCGGGCTCGGCAAGACGCACCTTCTTCACGCGATCGGCCATTATGCCCGCCGCCTCTACAGCGGAATCCGCGTACGCTACGTCAACTCCGAAGAGTTCACCAACGACTTCATCAACTCGATCCGCGATGACGAAGGCACCAGCTTCAAGACCACGTATCGAAACGTGGATGTGCTGCTGATCGACGACATCCAGTTCCTGGCGGGCAAAGACCGGACCCAGGAGGAGTTCTTCCACACGTTCAACGCCCTGCATAACGCCAACAAGCAGGTGGTCATTACGTCGGACCAGCCTCCCAAGATGCTGGCGGGCTTCGAAGACCGGATGACCTCCCGTTTCGAGTGGGGCCTGCTGACGGATATCCAGCCGCCTGAACTGGAAACCCGTATTGCCATCCTCCGCAAGAAGGGCCTCAGCGAGGGATTGTCGGCACCGGACGACGCCCTGGAGTACATCGCTTCCAAGATCTCCAGCAACATCCGGGAACTTGAAGGTGCCCTGATCCGCGTTACTGCTTTCGCCAGCCTGAACCGACAGCCGGTGGATGTGGCCCTCGCCGAGATGGTCCTCAAGGACCTCATCACCGACGACGGCGCCCAAGAGATCACTGCGAAGCAGATCCTGGACCAGACCGCTGACTACTTCAAGCTCAGCATGGAAGAGCTTTGCAGCAAGTCCCGTACGCGAACCCTCGTCACTGCGCGACAGATCGCCATGTACCTCTGCCGCGAGCTCACCGACATGTCCTTGCCGAAGATCGGACAGGAGCTTGGCGGACGCGACCACACCACGGTCATCCACGCCGACCGCAAGATCCGTGAGCTGATGGCAGAGCGCCGTGTGATTTACAACCAGGTCACGGAGCTCACAAACCGCATCAAGCAGCAGCAGCGGGACTCCTGAATCCACATCCTGCCGCGCACTACATACCTTATTAACAGGTGCATGTGGATAACCCTGTGGATACTTAAGGGGACAAGCGCGGTTAATGGGCTTAAAACCCTTAAGGCATCTGTGGATCGTCAAAAACCGGGTCGGGAGTTGTCCCCATCCACACCCTGTTTAAAACCCAGTTAACGCACAATCCGTGAACAGGGCTTAACCGCGAAACGACGCGGCGAGATCGGGTTATCCACAGTTTCCACAGCAGTTATTAACACTACGAATCCCAAAAAATTGAAATCCCTCAAATAACAATCTCGTTCTGCGCCCCATMGGCCTGCCACCGACAGACCGATCAACCAGATCATCGGCCAGCCTGCGGCTGTCCACATACGAGGGGTGAGTGCTGCCGGGGATGGGTTAATCGCGGATCTTCCGGCTAAGCTGTCAGCAGCGCTCCCATCCTTGGGTCTGTTTGTAGTTCGCTTGAGTGCGGACCATGCAGGTTCCGGTACCGGACAGCAAAGGTTTGGTGGGTTCCAAGCAGGAATCCGCAGCTACTACTTGGCAGCAGCAATGAAAGGCGGCACCCTTCCGTGAAGTTCAGAGTCGACCGCGACGTCCTGGCAGAAGCCGTTACGTGGACCGCGCGGTCGTTGTCTCCGCGGCCGCCCGTCCCTGTGCTTTCCGGCCTCCTCCTCAAAGCCGAGGCTGGAACGGTAAGCCTCTCGAGCTTTGATTACGAGACATCAGCCCGCCTGGAGATCCCCGCGGATATCGCCACGGAAGGCACCATTCTGGTGTCCGGGCGTCTCTTGGCAGACATTTGTCGCAGCCTGCCTTCAGCTCCTGTGGAAGTTGAAACTGACGGGAGCAAAGTCACCCTCACCTGCCGCCGCAGCAGTTTCCACCTGGCTACGATGCCTGAGGCCGAGTACCCGGCTCTTCCGGCGTTGCCAGCCATCAGTGGCACTTTGCCAGGTGACGCCTTCGCACAGGCTGTTTCCCAGGTGATCATCGCTGCCAGCAAGGACGACACCCTGCCGATCCTTACCGGCGTGCGCATGGAAATTGAGGATGACATGATCACCCTCCTCGCTACGGACCGATACCGCCTCGCGATGCGCGAAGTCCCCTGGAAGCCCGTCACTCCGGGCATTTCCACCAGCGCCCTGGTCAAATCCAAGACGCTGAACGAGGTGGCAAAGACCCTCGGTGGCAGTGGTGACATCAACCTTGCCCTCGCTGACGACGACAGCCGCCTGATCGGCTTCGAAAGCGGAGGCCGCACCACCACGTCCTTGCTGGTGGATGGCGACTACCCCAAGATCCGCTCGCTCTTCCCTGACTCCACCCCGATCCACGCAACGGTCCAAACACAGGAACTCGTTGAAGCTGTTCGTCGTGTGTCTCTCGTGGCTGAACGCAACACACCGGTCCGCCTGGCCTTCAGCCAGGGTCTGCTGAACCTCGACGCCGGTACCGGCGAAGACGCCCAGGCGTCCGAGGAACTGGAAGCCCAGCTATCAGGCGAGGACATCACTGTCGCCTTCAATCCGCACTACCTGGTTGAAGGCCTGAGCGTCATCGAGACGAAGTACGTTCGTTTCTCCTTCACCACCGCTCCCAAGCCGGCCATGATCACGGCCCAGGCTGAAGCTGATGGCGAAGACCAGGACGATTACCGCTACCTCGTGATGCCGGTTCGCCTGCCAAACTAGCGATCAGCCACGTATCCACCAGCGCAGAAAAGAGTTCACCCCGTGCACATCGGACTGATCGGCCTCGGAAAAATGGGTTTCAACATGCGGGAACGCATGCGGAACGGCGGTATTGAAGTAACCGGGTTTGACCGGAATCCCGATGTCACGGACGTCGCTTCCGTGGACGAACTCATCGCTGCCCTGCCCTCCCCGAAGCTCGTATGGGTCATGGTTCCATCGGGCGGGATCACTGATGCGGTCATCACCGAACTTGGCGAAAAGCTCAACCCTGGTGATTTGGTGATCGACGGCGGCAACTCACGTTTCACGGAGGACCAGAAGCACGCTGCTGCACTTGCAGAGAAAGGCATCCGCTTCGCGGACTGCGGTGTATCCGGTGGCGTATGGGGATTGCAGAACGGTTATGGCCTGATGGCTGGAGGCGCTGACGAAGACATCGAGCTGGCGTTGCCCGTCTTCGATGCCCTGCGCCCCGAAGGGGAACGAGCAGATAGCTTCGTCCACGTCGGCGGAGTCGGCGCCGGCCATTACGCCAAAATGGTGCATAACGGTATCGAGTATGGGCTCATGCAGGCCTATGCCGAGGGTTATGAATTACTGGCAGCCAAGGACATCGTGAAGGACCTTCCCGGAACCTTCCGCGCCTGGCAAAAAGGAACGGTCGTGCGCTCCTGGCTGCTTGATCTTATGGTCAAAGCACTCGACGAAGATCCGGGCCTGGCCTCGATCGACGACTACGTGGAAGACTCCGGCGAAGGCCGATGGACTGTGGAAGAGGCAATTGCCAACGCTGTCCCGGCGCCGGCAATCACCGCAGCACTCTTCGCCCGGTTCGCTTCGCGCGAAGACAACTCTCCGGCCATGAAGATGGTTTCAGCGTTGCGCCACCAGTTCGGCGGACACGCCACACGTCCGTCCAACTAGGCCGCGGGAGTCCAGCAGACGGCGTGTATCTTGAACATCTTTCGCTGACCGATTTCCGCAGCTACGCCCAGGTTGACCTGAAGCTTGGCCCCGGGGTCACTGTCCTGGTGGGTTCGAACGGGATCGGTAAGACCAACCTCATGGAAGCCATCGGATATTTGGCAACCCTGAGCTCGCACCGCGTCAGCACCGATGCTCCACTCCTTCGCTTCGGCGCGGAACGCGCAATGATCAGGGCCAAGCTGATCCGCGGCGGGCAGTCCACGGTTATTGAGGTGGAAATTAATGCAGGTCGGGCAAACCGCGGCCGGATTAATCGCGGAAACCCCGTCCGCGCAAGGGACATCCTGGGCATCTGCCAGACTGTCCTGTTCGCACCCGAGGATTTAGCACTGGTCAAGGGCGATCCTTCCAACCGCAGGCGCTTCCTTGATGAGCTCCTGGTCAGCTTGATTCCCCGCCATGCTGCTACCCGCAGCGACTACGACAGAGTGTTGAAGCAACGCAACGCCCTGCTGAAATCCGCGCGGACCGGAAAATTTACCGCAGGCCATGAGGCAACGCTGGATGTTTGGGACCAGCATATGGCCCGCGCTGGTGCCGAACTCCTGCATGCGCGGCTGGAACTTGTGGAACGGCTCCGCCCGCACCTGAACAGTGCTTACGCGCAGCTCACTGACGGTTCAAAAGATGCTGGCGCGGTGTACCGCTCAACCATCCAGGGCGTACTGGACGACGACGGCGGTCCGGCCGATCGCCCAACGGAACCTTCGGCGTCGGGTGAGGACCTCAGGCTGTTGTCGGTGGACGAACTCACCGAACGCTACGTCCAGGCTTTCGCCGCATCCCGCAAGAAGGAACTCGAGCGGGGCATCTCCCTGGTGGGCCCGCACCGGGACGAATTGGAGCTCGTGCTCGGCCAAGCACCGGCCAAGGGCTACGCTTCGCACGGTGAAACGTGGTCCATGTGCTTGTCACTGCGCCTTGCTTCCTACTACGTCATGCTCGATGATGCCCGCACCGGAGGCACTGCGCCGATCCTCATTCTTGACGATGTCTTTGCCGAACTTGATGTCCAGCGCAGGCGTAAACTGGCAGCAATAGTGGCCGGCGCCGAACAGGTACTGGTCACGGCCGCCGTCGACGCCGATATTCCCGAGGAGCTGGCCGGGCGGCGTATAACCGTTGTTCCGGGAGGCATCGATGGCGAAGGATAGCCGCGACGGACTTCAACCCGGCCGCGATCCGGACGAAATCGATGCTGCCCAAGCCGCGCTGAACCGCATGCGGGAGGCCGCAGCAGCCAGAGGCGAAGTCAGGCAGCGCGCTCCCCGTCCCGGATCTGCGCCTAAACGCAAGGGCCTTCGCGACACGAGGGGTTTTACCCAGTTCCATGGGACCGGACGTGACCCGTTGGGCCTGGGGAAAGTCGTCGGCCGGTTGGTGGCGGAACGTGGGTGGACATCGCCCGTGGCCGTTGGCTCGGTCATGGCCGAATGGGAAACGTTGGTGGGCGCGGACATTTCTGCACACTGCACGCCGGAGAGCTTTACTGACACCAGACTTCATGTCCGTTGCGACTCCACAGCATGGGCAACTCAACTGCGATTGCTGAGTACAAGCCTGCTTGAGATGTTCCGGAATGAACTCGGGGAAGGTGTGGTGACCAGCATCCACGTACTCGGTCCGTCTGCGCCAAGTTGGCGCAAGGGTGGGCGCAGCGTCAACGGTCGGGGGCCCCGGGACACGTACGGCTGAACGGCGTGCAGGGCGTTTCAACGCCCCCGAGTCGTATAGGCCCCCATCAGGACCACCGTAGGGCCATTTCAGATAGGCCCAGTGGCCTCCCATAGGCATATTCAGCTCTCGGCTGCCCCCGTATTTGCAAGGATTCGCGCATTTCCACGATAGAATTGGCGTAGATCACTGAGCGCCGGTGAAACGTCGTCGGGGTCCTGGAAGCACTTTCCTGGCTTCCAGGACCCCCTTCGTCGGAGTAAACGGCGCAATCAGTCACGTGCTCGTTGARGGCCTCGGTTGCCGCGGCCTTCAACGGGAACGGCCGTCATCGAATACAGAGGAGTCGAAAGCGCCTGTGGCTAACGACAATGCAGAGACCTTGGCAGTAGAGCCCGAAGAGGACACTGTTCCCAAGCCTGACACGCCCGCGGAAACCCCACGGGAGTACGGTGCCAGCGACATCACTGTCCTGGAGGGCCTTGAAGCGGTACGTAAGCGTCCCGGTATGTACATCGGTTCCACCGGTCCGCGCGGTTTGCACCACTTGGTCTATGAAGTGGTGGATAACTCTGTCGATGAAGCTCTGGCCGGATTCTGCACCCATATTGAAGTCACGCTGCGTGCCGACGGCGGCGTCCAGGTTGTTGACGACGGCCGCGGCATCCCTGTAGACATCCACCCGACCGAGGGCAAGCCCACTGTTGAAGTCGTGATGACCATCCTGCACGCCGGCGGTAAGTTTGGCGGGGGCGGTTACGCGGTTTCCGGTGGTCTTCATGGCGTGGGTATCTCCGTGGTGAATGCGCTGTCCCGCCGCGTGAATACTGAAGTCCGGCGGCAGGGTCACGTATGGCGTATGTCATTCGCCGACGGCGGCAAGCCCCAGGGCGGACTCGTCAAGGGAGAAGAGACGGACCAAACAGGGACTACACAGACGTTCTATCCTGACGGCACCATCTTCGAGAGCACCGAATTCGACTTCGAGACGCTTCGCGCGCGCTTCCAGCAGATGGCCTTCCTGAACAAGGGCCTGCGAATCACCCTGACTGACGAACGTCCCGCCGCCCGGGAGGGTGAAGATGATCTTGATCTCGATGCCGTCGCTACCGAAGGCGAAGTTGCTGCCGAGCACCGCACGGTCGTCTACCAGTACCCGGACGGCCTGCTGGACTACGTCAAGCACCTGAACTCGAGCAAGAAGGTGGAGATCGTCCACGAGGACGTCATCGCTTTCGAAACTGAAGACACTGAGCGGCACATCGCCGTCGAGGTCGCCATGCAGTGGACAACCGCCTACTCCGAGAGCGTCCACACATATGCCAACACCATCAACACCCACGAGGGTGGAACCCACGAAGAGGGTTTCCGCGCCGCGATGACCTCGCTGATTAACCGCTACGCGCGGGAGAAAAGCATCATCAAGGAAAAGGAAGACAACCTTACCGGTGATGACATCCGTGAAGGTTTGACGGCTGTCATCTCGGTCAAGCTTTCCGAGCCGCAGTTTGAAGGACAGACCAAGACCAAGCTGGGCAACTCAGAGGTCAAGGGCTTCGTCCAGCGCGTTGTCACGGACCAGCTCGGCGACTGGTTGGAGCGTAACCCCGGTCCCGCCCGCGACGTCATCCGGAAGGCCATTTCCGCCGCCCAGGCACGTATGGCTGCCCGCAAGGCTCGTGACAATGCCCGGCGCAAGAGCCCGCTGGAATCCTTCGGCATGCCCGGCAAGTTGTCCGACTGCTCCTCCAAGGATCCTTCGCGTTGTGAGGTCTACCTGGTGGAGGGTGATTCCGCAGGTGGTTCGGCCAAGCGGGGACGCAACCCGGAAACTCAGGCGATCCTGCCGTTGCGAGGCAAGATCCTCAACGTTGAACGCGCACGCCTGGACAAGGCGCTCGGTAATACCGAAGTCCAGTCCATGATTACAGCCTTCGGCACCGGCATTGGCGAAGACTTCGACATCGCCAAGCTGCGCTATCACAAGATCGTTTTGATGGCAGACGCAGATGTTGACGGCCAGCACATCACCACGCTGTTGATGACGCTGCTGTTCCGCTACATGCGCCCGCTGATCGAGAACGGCTACGTCTATCTTGCGCAGCCGCCGCTGTACCGTATCAAGTGGTCCAACGCCGCCCATGACTATGTCTACAGTGATCGCGAACGCGACGACACCATCCGTAAGGGTGCGGCCATGAACAAGCGCCTTCCCAAGGACAACGGAATCCAGCGTTACAAGGGTCTTGGTGAAATGGACTACACCGAGTTGTGGGATACCACCATGGATCCGGACCGCCGCACTCTCTTGCAGGTCACTATGGACGATGCCCTGGCTGCCGATCAGACCTTCTCGGTACTGATGGGCGAGGACGTCGAATCACGCCGTAACTTCATCCAGCAGAACGCCAAGGACGTCAGGTTCCTGGACATCTAGTGCCTCACAAGGCTGTAGATATTCCAGAGCTGACATATACCTGAAACGGAAAACTTAGATTATGAGTGACGAAACTCCCGAAGTCCCGGCGGAACCCAGCGTCGACGACCTCATCCTTGAAGGCGATGTTCTGACTGACCGCGTGGAGCAGGTGGACCTGCAGACTGAAATGCAGCGCTCCTACCTGGACTACGCCATGGCCGTTATCGTAGGACGCGCCCTCCCGGACGTCCGCGACGGCCTCAAGCCGGTGCACCGCCGCGTTTTGTACGCGATGTTCGACGGCGGCTACCGTCCTGACCGCTCTTTCAACAAGTGCGCCCGTGTTGTGGGTGATGTCATGGGTACCTATCACCCTCATGGTGATATGGCGATCTACGACGCCCTGGTTCGCTTGATCCAGGACTGGACCATGCGCTACCCGCTCGCGCTGGGCCAAGGCAACTTCGGTTCCCCCGGCAACGACGGCGCCGCTGCTCCCCGTTATACCGAAACCAAGATGGCCCAACTGGCCATGGAAATGGTCCGCGACATCGACGAAGAAACCGTCGATTTCCAGGACAACTACGACGGCAAGAACCAGGAACCTACCATCCTGCCGGCGCGTTTCCCGAACCTCCTGGTGAATGGTTCCTCCGGTATCGCCGTGGGTATGGCTACCAACATTCCGCCGCACAACCTGCGCGAGGTTGCAGAGGGCGTGCAGTGGGCCCTGGACAACCCCACGGCTTCACGGGAGGAACTCCTCGAAGCGCTTCTGCTGCGGATCAAGGGACCGGACTTCCCCACGGGTGCCACCATTCTGGGCCACAAGGGCATCGAGGACGCCTACCGCACCGGTCGCGGCTCCATCACCATGCGCGCAGTGGTCAACGTGGAAGAACTACAGGGCCGCACCTGCCTGGTGGTCACCGAACTGCCTTATCAGGCAAACCCGGACAACCTGGCCATCAAGATCGCCGAACTGGTCAAGGATGGCAAGATCCAAGGCATCGCGGACCTCCGCGATGAAACCTCGGGCCGTACTGGCCAGCGCCTCGTGATCGTGCTGAAGCGCGATGCTGTGGCCAAGGTCGTCCTGAACAACCTGTACAAGCACACCCAGCTTCAGGACAACTTCTCAGCGAACATGCTGGCAATCGTCGACGGCGTTCCCCGCACCTTGAGCCTGGACGCCTTTATCCGGCACTGGGTGAACCACCAGATGGATGTCATCGCCCGCCGGACCCGTTACCGCTTGCGCAAGGCTGAGGAAGAAGCGCACATCCTGCGTGCACTCCTGAAGGCACTGGACATGCTGGATGAGGTTATCGCTCTTATTCGTGCATCCAACACCACGGAGGCGGCCCGCGAGGGACTCATGGAGCTCCTGGAGATCGATGAGCTCCAAGCCCGCGCCATCCTGGACATGCAGCTGCGCCGTTTGGCTGCCTTGGAACGCCAGAAGATCCAGGATCGTCACTCCGAACTCGAAGCCATGATCGAGGAGTACAACGCGATTTTGGCTTCGGAAGAGCGTCAGCGCCAGATCATCAGCGAGGAACTTGCTGAGATCGTTGCAAAGCATGGCGATGACCGCCGCACGCACATTCTCATGGGCTTCGATGGGGACATGTCCATGGAGGACCTGATCCCTGAAGAGGAAATGGTCGTCACCATTACCCGCGGTGGTTACGTCAAGCGCACACGCAGCGACAACTACCGCTCCCAGCAGCGTGGCGGAAAGGGCATCAAGGGTGCCCAGTTGCGCGGCGACGACGTCGTGGAGCACTTCTTTGTGACCACCACGCACCACTGGCTGTTGTTCTTCACCAACCTGGGCCGCGTGTACCGTGCCAAGGCTTACGAACTCGCAGAAGCCGGACGCGACGCCAAGGGACAGCACGTAGCAAACCTGTTGGCATTCCAGCCAGACGAACACATCGCACAGGTGCTGGATCTCCGCGATTACCAGCAGGCTCCCTATCTGGTGCTTGCAACCAAGAATGGTTTGGTCAAGAAGACCAGGCTTGAGGATTATGACACCAACCGCACGGCCGGTGTCATCGCCATCAACCTGCGCGACGGCGACGAGCTCGTCTCTGCACAGTTGGTCAGTGAAACTGATGACCTCCTGCTGGTGTCACGCAAGGGCCAGTCCATCCGGTTCACCGCCACGGACGATGCACTTCGTCCCATGGGCCGGGCAACGTCCGGTGTGACGGGTATGAAGTTCCGTGAAGATGACGAACTGCTGGCCGCARATGTGGTCCAGGACGGCTCGTTCGTTTTCATCGTGACCGAGGGCGGCTACGCGAAGCGGACCGCCGTGGATGAGTACCGCCTGCAGGGCCGTGGCGGCCTTGGCATCAAGGTGGCAAAGCTCGCGGAGGATCGTGGTGACCTTGTCGGGGCCTTGATTGTGCAGGAAGAGGACGAAGTCCTGGTGGTCATGGAGGGCGGCAAGGTGGTTCGCTCTGCCGTCAGTGGCGTCCCGGCAAAGGGCCGTGACACCATGGGCGTCATCTTTGCGAAGCCGGACAAGAATGACCGCATTATTGAGGTCGCCCGCAACAGCGAACGCGGTTTGGAAGGCGAAGAGTCCGAGGACGGACAGGACGATGACGTAACGTTGGCTGCAGAAGACGGAGCCACTGAGGCGACCGTCACGTCAGAAACGGAAAACGACGCGGACCCGGATACAGAAACGGGCGCGGAGCTGAACGAAGACAACACCGGAGGTAACGAGTGAGTAATTCCGACTCATATCCCAAGCCGAGCACAGGTGTCCCCGGCGGACTCCGGCAGCCCTCGGGCAGCACGCAGGCAGGAGCGCCTGCAAGGCCCCAGCAACGCCCGGGAGCCGGCTCTGCCGGTGCCGGAGCTCCTGGACAACGCCCTGCCTCGGCTGGACAGCGCCCCGCCTCAGCCGGACAACGTCCTGCTGGAGCTCCCGGCCAACGGCCCGCACAACCCGGGCAGCGTCCGACTGGTGCGCCCGGTCAACGCCCCGCGCAGGGTGGGCCGGGACTTGTAAAGCCTGCTCCCAAGGCCAAGGTGCGCCGTGCACGCCTCCTTGTCAGCAAGGTTGACCCGTGGTCGGTACTGAAGATGGCGTTCCTGCTGTCCGTGGCGCTGGGTATCGTCACGGTCGTCGCCGCGATCGTGCTGTGGACTGTGTTGGATCTCACAGGTATCTTCAACCAGGTGGACAGCCTGCTGGGAACCTTGGCCGGTTCCGAAGGCAGTGGTTTCGAGTTGAAGAAGATTGCTTCGCTCGGTCAGGTGGCCTCCTTCGCCACGATTATTGCCGTGGTGAACGTAGTTCTGCTGACCGCCCTGTCGATGCTCTCTGCCGTGCTCTATAACATTTCGGCAACGTTGGTTGGCGGCATCGGCGTCACCCTGACGGACGACTAGCAAAAAACCGCGGATTTACGCCGAAAACGGTGAGATTCAGCGGTCAGAATGCCTCGATTTGAGATCGGGCCGGGATGTGCTGTACAGTCATATCTCGGCCCGATGAGGCATCGGGGCGTATAGCTCAGGCGGTTAGAGCGCTTCGCTGATAACGAAGAGGTCCCAGGTTCAAGTCCTGGTACGCCCACGGAACCTAACAGGTTCAGGTAACACTGAACCGGAATGAGGTGCTTGTGAAGAAGTTGCTGGTAGTAGTCGCAGCGGCGGTCGCAGGCGTCCTGGTCTATAAAAAGGCGCAGGAATCCGAAGCCCGGAAGGATCTCTGGAGCAAGTCAACCGACAAGGTCGACTAGCCACGGAGCCCGGTCTGGAACTGGCAAAAGCCAGTCCTGACATGGGGTATGATTGACGGGTTGCTTCTTATGGGGGCATGGCGCAATTGGTAGCGCACCTGCTTTGCAAGCAGGGGGTTCGGGGTTCGAGTCCCCGTGCCTCCACCATAAGAAAAGTCCCGGTCAGAAATGACCGGGACTTTTGCATTTAACTCAGTTGGATTGAGCCACCGTGTTCAGAGCCCGTTCCAGGAAAGCCTTCAGTTCGCTATCCCCCAGCACAGGAGTCACCACCCCGAGCTCAAGTGTCGGCTGCGTTTTGGCATCGGCCGCCGCCAACGCGGCCTGGACATTGCGACGTGCTTCGGCCACAGCCGAGGAATCCCCGCGCTTAACGGCTTCGAGCATGATCAGGGCCTCTTCGACTCCTCGTCCATAATTGGCCGCCGCGGTTGCCCAATGCGTAGCGTCCGCTGCGAACCCCGGCACTGCCATCTTGGGTAACAGTGCCGGCAACCTCTGCAGCAGCTCAGCTCGGGCCTTCAAGTCGCCTGAAGGCGACCTTCCGGCGTCGTAATTCGACCAGAACTGGTCTATATCCCGCCGGAGCTCCGGAGCGGACGGGGTGAGCTCGTCGTCCTGCCAATCTTGGTTCAGGTCCACGAAAGCCTTTACGGCCGAGCGGATCTCCGGATCCGAGCCGGAAACCTGTTTCAGGGCTGCGTCCATGGACTTGCCAGGATCGTACGCTGGGCCATTCCATGAGAGATCGGCGTAGTTAAAAATGGCGGGAAAAGACAGATAGGGCTCAATCATTGGATTGGTCACGATTCCGCGGACTGATTTATACAGCTCTGGGTCGCGACCGATCACAGGTGCCATGAAGAGGTGGTCCTGCGAAAAGTCGTTCACGGGGTAGTTATCCCAAATGACGAGGTCCCGTGGGGAACCTGGGCTCCCGTAGGAGAGCCGGGCAGTCTTGGCTGAGTCGGCGCTGACCCTGTGGGAGACTACGTCTTCACCGGTCCACTGGACCACGATTCCAGGGCTCAATGACCTGCCAAGTTCCCTCTTGTAAGGATTGCTCCCGGAACCGTTGTAAAAGGTGGGAACCGTTTGCAGGGGTTCGACGTCCGGCTTTGTCGAAATGAACCGGTCATTGACGTCATTCAGGAATGAAGCCTGCGCCTTGGCCAGATTGGCTTGACCGGCGCCGAAGTCCTTGAGGTCTTGTGCGCACTGGACCTTGGTGGCAATGTCGTCAAGTGGAATCACGAACGCACGGACACCGATCGAATACAACGATTCAAGCTTGGTCACTGCAAAGTTGAGATCAGCCTCGGCGGAGTAGCAACTATCGATGCCCGGGGACAATGCGTAAGTAAAGCGGACGTGGTTGGCGCTGGCGGTATCCACCAGTTCCTTTAGTTCCTTGAGGTCCTCGTCCGAGTACAGTGCCCGCCATTTCTCCCGCAACAATGGATCATCTTTTGGGGAATAGATGAAGGTGTTCATTTTTTGGCGGCCTGCGAATTTGATGACATCCAAACGTGCCTGATGGGACCACGGCGTGCCGTAAAACCCTTCGATGACGCCACGGGTTTCCATCAGCGGCCAATCACTGATGCTGGCAGACGCCATTGCGCCATCCTTGAGCAATTGGCGCGCGGTCTGCACCGCATGGAAAACGCCGTCGGCATCCGCTCCGGCGAGTACCGCCGCGGGAATCCCCGAAGTTCTTCCGGTAGCTATGGCATAGCCTTCGGCCCGGTTGACTGCGTCCTGGTTATCCGCACCGCTTTCCTTCCCCAGCTCTTTGAGTGCCGGGTTTACTACCGGATCTGTTGCGGCGCCAAGGAAGACGGCCGAACTGCCGGCCGCGGGGCTGTTCAGGGCCGGCACAGTTTCTGCAGTACCCCCGGCTACTGCCACCAGGTCTTGGAGGGCGCCAATGGATGCTTGGTCCGTGCCAGGGGAAGCCACGATGTAAACGTGGCCGTTCAGAGGGATGGGATCCCCCGTTCCGGACTGGAAATGTTGAGGAACCGGGAAGACGTTTGCGACTTCGGTCTTGCCCGTCCCGTGGCCACTGGGCCGTTCCCGGGAAACCACAAGCCAGCCTGTGACGACGAGCGCGACAGCCAGGGCCGCAACTGCGATCAGCAGCAGTACTGATCGTCTCCGTCTAGCTCCACCACGGACGGGTGTTGTGTTCAATCAGGTGTCCCCTTGGGAAAGCCGTCACCGGCTGTCTGGAATGTTGAATCAAGACAACCACACTGTCCGCGCCGCACATAGAGGGCAGGACGGGCGCCTCACCAAACTAAGGTTGATCCGTGAACCTTCTCATTTCTGCGCTGGGAGTCCTGGGCGTGGCTTCCTCAGGACCACTGATCGCAGGCACTTTGGGTGCCACGTCAGTGACGGCGTTGGCGATCGCCTTCTGGCGGAACGCCATTGGCGCAGTCGTGATGGCCGCACCGGTCGCCATCCGTGAGCCCAAACAGTTTGGGAACATCAACCGGCGCGAATTTGGCTGGTCCACGGTTGCCGCCGTCGCCCTGGCCTTTCACTTCGCTTGCTTCATCACGGCGCTGCAGCTGACCTCCGTGGCTGCAGCCACTGCCTTGGTCTGCCTCCAGTCAGCGTGGATCGCGGTCTTCCAGTTGTTCAGGGGCGCGCGCCACCGGTGGCCGGTTCTGGTGGGCTTGGGTATAGCCTTTGGCGGAGTCGTGGCCATTACAGGATTCGACATGGGCTCCTCCCCGCAGGCCCTGCTGGGCGACGTCCTGGCGCTGGCTGGTGGAGCCCTGGCCGGCTTGTACACCTTGGCTGGCGGCAAGGCCCGCCAATCCATGGGAACAGGAACGTACACCACGCTCTGCTATGGAATGTGTGCCGCGATTGTTGCCGTGTTGGCTTTGCTCAGTGGCCAACCGTTGGCAGGGTTCGACGCCGGAGGTTGGCTTGGGATTCTCGCCATCACCGTGTGCGCACAGTTGGTGGGGCACACCGCCTTCAACCACCTGCTGGCCACAATGAGCCCCTTGCTGGTTTCCATGATCATCCTGCTGGAAATTCCGGGGGCAGCGATCCTGGCGGCCATCTTCCTGAACGAGACACTGCCCGCGGGGACATACGCCGGCCTTGCGCTCATTCTTATTGGACTCGCGGTGGTGGTCGCGGGGCAACGGCGTGGCAAAGGCGAAGCAGACCGACGGGAGGCCGAGCTGGGAACTGACTGAGCTTCCGCCGTCGGGCTTCTGTTGCCTGGCGTGCGGCTGCGTGGCGTGCGGCTGCGTGGCGTGCCGCTGCCTGGCCTGAAGCTCTATGGCGGGGCCTAGAGGCTGCTGCGTCGAATGCCCTGCGCCGCGTTGGCCGTGTGAATGGCCCGCAGCAGTTTGGCCGGGAAGTAGACCGAGAAGAAGACCACCATGGGCGCTTTCAGGGCCATCTTTTTAACGTTGTGCGCCTTGTACGTCCGGTCGAAGCGGGTGACGTAATAGCGGTAGTCCCGCGGAGAGTCCTCAAGTCGGCGTGCCGACATGCCGGAAACCATCTGTGGGCAGTACCGGACGTGGAGATCGTGCTCAGCGAGGTGCAGTGAGAGGTCGATGTCCTCGTGCATCTCATCCTTCTCATCGAGGCACGTTTCGTCGCGGATGGTCTCCCATGCGGTACGGCGGAGGGCCATGTTGGAACCGAAGAGGAAATGGTACTGGTGCTTGGCCAATCGCAGCATCAGCTGGCGCATTTTGTCATCAGCTTTGAGCCCAAAGCGGCGCATGGGCATGTCGTAGTAGACAACAGGTCCGGTAGCCGCCTGCACGGACTGGTCCATGAAGGCCTTCTGGACCTGCTCAACCCAGTCAGGTTCGAGGACAGAATCGGCGTCGATGCGCCCAACGATCTCCCCTTTGGCGCTGTTGAGGCCAAAGTTGCGGGTGGGAATCAGCCCCTGCGTGCCGTCCTGCCGTAAAAGGATGATGGGGCTCTCCGGGTATTCCTGCTGCATCTGGCGCACGATCCTGGCGGTGCGGTCAGTGGAGAGATTGTCCACCACGATGATTTCTTCAGCAGGAACAGATTGGTAGATGGCCGCGATGAGGCACTGGCGAATGACGCTTTCCTCGTTATACGCCGGGATGACGATTGAAACCCCCGGAGGCTCGGGGACTTCCTTGAGGGCACCCGCAACGGGTCTATCGGCTGACATCACCTCAAATCTAACACCCGGCAGAGCGTCCCCAGCGGACGGTTTGGTTACAAGCTGGAAAACACTGAAGGGATCCCGGGCTGGCCGGGATCCCTTCAAATGATGTTTCAATGACGGCCTCGATGAACGCAGGCCGATGAGATCTCTAGAGCTGCGAGTCCTTGGAGGGGGACGCAGTGCCGTTGTCCTTTTGGCCGCTTGCCGCAATGTTCCTGACAGCGGTCTTGGCATCCGTAGCGACGTTGGCCGTGGAATCCTTGCCCTTCTCGAACGCATCCTTGGTTGCCTGCTCCACCTCGGCAGCGGCTTCCTCGGGCGTAATGTCAGACGCTTTGGATTCGGCTGGTGGAGTTGCAGCCGTTGTAGCTGCCGTAGCGGATGCTGCAGTGTCTGCGGGAGCCGGAGCCGGAGCCGGCGTAGGGGCAGGGGTTGGATTGACCGGAGCCGGCGTCTTCCAAGGATCCTCCACAGGCTTGGAGGCCTTCCACGCAGCGACACCGGCAGCAACCGCGGCCGCAATGACTGTAACAACCAGCCATCCGCGCTTCTTCGGCTTCTGCTGGACAGCCAATTGCTGGGAAACAGCCTTGCTGGTTTGGTCCGCCACTGCCTTGATCTGCTTGCTGGTGGCCTGTGCCTGCTCCTGCACGCTGTGAACCACACCTGAGTCCACCAGTTTCTGCGCAACGGCATCCACTTGGGCGGGTGCGTTCTCAAGGACGTGATGAACAGCTACGGAAGCCTGGCCCAACTGCTCGGACAGCTTGGGCAGGTACTCCTCAACTACCTTGTCCCGGGCGAGTCCAAGGGCCGGAGTTGCCTTGTTAAGGGTCTCCTGGATCCTGGGCGTGGCGTCTTCCACAGCGTCATGGATCTTTGGCGCGAGGTGCGCCAGTCCATCCTGAAGCCGCGGCGTAACTGTTGCCACGCCGTCGGCGAGGTTGTGCGCCGCCGACTTCAGTCCCTCTTGGATCTTGGGGGAAGCGGTATCAATGCCGTGCTGAATACGGGGAACAGCCCAACTGACGGCTGCTTCCACGCGGGGCGCCGCCCAGTCGCGGGCGTTATCCACACCAGCCGCAACGGAGTGTTCAAGGTCGCGGGCAATACGGTCTGATTTCTTCACAATTACCTCCCGATACACATGCTCGTTTGAAGCTAGCCTACGTGCCTTGAGGAACACCGGCTATTCATCTGCAGGATTCTTCCCGGATTTCACCCAGCGCGGAACCGGCTTTACAGCCATGCCGGCGTTGACCCTGCATGAAAGAATGGGGCCATGACCATCGCAACCGCAAAAGCAACGATCCACACGAGCCTCGGCGACATCAAGGTTGACCTCTTCGGCAACCACGCCCCCAAGACGGTCGCCAACTTCATTGGCCTGGCCACAGGCGAAAAGTCCTGGACGCACCCCGAAACCGGCGAAGACAAGACCGGCACGCCCCTTTACAACGGCACCATCTTCCACCGCATCATCAAGGACTTCATGATCCAGGCCGGCGATCCCCTGGGCCGCGGTGTTGGCGGACCGGGCTACAAGTTCGACGACGAAATCCACCCCGAGCTGACCTTCAACGCTCCCTACAAGCTGGCCATGGCCAACGCCGGTATCCAGATGGGCAAGGGCACCAACGGGTCACAGTTCTTCATCACCACGGTCAACACCGATTGGCTGTTCGGCAAGCACAGCATCTTTGGTGAAGTAGCTGACGAGGAATCCCGCAAGGTTGTTGACGCCATTGAGGGCGTCCGCACCGGCATGGGTGACCGCCCGGTTGAGGACGTCGTCATCAACAGCATCGATATCGAGCAGCTCTAACAACAGGCTGAATCAGAGCCCATGAGCTACGGAATCCCGTCGGCAGAGCCGTCCGCCACAATTCCGGTGTGCCCGAGGCACCCGGACAGGCCCTCCTACGTGCGGTGCCAGCGCTGCGGGCGCCCCGCGTGCCCCGAGTGCCAGCGGGCGGCCGCCGTCGGGTTCCAATGTGTTGATTGCGTCAACGAACAAAAACGTACGACGCCGACATACCGTTCTCCCTATGGCGGTGCCTTGGCAACCGGCCGGCCTTTGGTGACGTTTACGATCATCGGGTTGTGCGTGCTGGTTTACATCCTTCAATGGATTGTTCCTGGCGACGCAGTATTCCAGAATTTCGCGTTCGCAAATTATGCGGCTGCCAGCGAGCCGTGGCGGATGCTTACGGCGGCTTTCCTTCATTCGCAAGGATTCCTGCTCCACATCGTTCTGAACATGTACACGCTGTGGATTTTCGGACAAGCCCTTGAGCCTTTGCTCGGGCGGATCCGGTTCCTGGCCGTGTACCTGCTCTCCGCCGTTGGCGGATCCGTGGGCTATCTGTTGTTGACTCCCACCTTTCCCGTGGTTGGTGTTGTGGGAGCTTCCGGCGCCATCTTCGGCCTCTTCGGTGCCATGCTCGTGGTGCAGCGTCATCGCGGTGGTGAAACCAAACAACTGTGGATCCTCATTGCCATCAACGGCGCCATTGGCTTCTTTGTCCCCAGCATCGCCTGGCAAGCCCACTTGGGGGGCCTGATCACCGGCGGCCTCGCTGCGGCCGCCATCGCCTATGCCCCGCGGGGCAAGAACCAAGCCCTGCTGCAAGCAGGCGGCCTCATCCTCGTTGCAGGCCTTTTGGCCGTGGTCACGTGGTTCCGCATCACTGCCGGCTAGCTCCCGCGCTTCCTGCAGCCGTGACCGGTTGCCGCAGTATCGTCCTGAGTTTCTGCGATGCAGTACGGCGAGGGTCGCTTAGGTAGATCTCGTGATGCTTCCCCGAAGTGATCTTGGGTGAGCCAATCCGGGACCATATTCAGCAGGGTCCAATCCCAGCGTGATTTATCCCTGGCGCTTGTGAAGGTATCCATGTCGTCCGCCCACCAGAGGCCTTCCAGCGGCATCACAGTGTAGTCGCGACTCAACTCCTGTTTGCTGAAGAACTTCATCTTGTAAGCAACCGGATAGAGCGCTGCCAGCGCATCTCTGTAGTCCTGGGAGGTGTTCGGATCGCCATGACCGTCGACCATGAGGAACTGCAGGGCTGGAACCGTCACCACGGAAAACCTGCCATGCGAAGCCTTGTAGGTTTCGATGTGCTTCTTGAAGTCGACTTTCATTGGCAAGTAATCCCACTCCCCTGGTGTCGGCGTTGATGACGTTATCCACAGCCGTTGTCCACAGTGTGCGTAACTTACATACGTGTAGTTAGGTCGTTAGAGTGCTGTAAACCCGGTCAGGGCGGTAGATATCCCCCGAAAGGCATGGGTTCATCCACATCTGTGGATAACTTTGTGCCCATACCTTACTGATTTGTGGACAACCGGACCATTTCCAAGCGAGCTGTGGATAAAGCTGTTAATGATGGCGCGCAGGAGCCTCTATCAACAGGCTTATCAACAATGTTAATAACTTACACGCGTGTAGTTCAGGAGCGTTGCGGCTCCTTTTAGACCGCAAGCGCGGGGATCCAGCACCGGAAACTCACAAGTTTTCCCCACCTGTGGATAACTTGTGGGTAGGGGGTTGTTGTTAAGTGGGTAACTCCCCAGGCCGTGAAGGTGATTACTGAGGGAGGAAGGCTTGCTCCGAGATGATTTTGCGCTTCGGTGGCCAGCTAAAACGCTGGTGAGTAAATCCAGCAATGCTCCACCGGTGAACTTTCAATGAAGATGCGGCCACTATCCACAGCGGCATGCACAGTGGGCATAACTCCTGGCCGTCGATCATGGGTCCAGGATCGGTAATGCGACGGGGGTTTCTGGGGAAAGTACGTGGATGTCCACAGAACTTATCCACGCCTGTGGAAAAAGTTACGCACTTCTGTGGAAAAGAACTGTGGGCGTCCGTGGGAGGGCGAAGCCCTACTTTTGGCCTTCTTCCAGCCAAACGCCGGACGTACCCCGCCTGTGGCTGTCAACCAAGTGGGTATCGATGATCCCTACAGCTTCCATGAGCGCATACATGGTGGTGGGGCCAACGAACGCGAAGCCCTTCTTGCGGAGCGCCTTGGACAGAGCAAGGGATTCGGGCGAGGTGGTGGGGATTTCTGCGTAGGATCGGGGCGCAGGGGTGGTTTCCGGCTTGAAAGACCACACGAAGTCCACCAGCCCGCCCTCTGTCCTCAGGGCGATGGTGGCCTTGGCGTTGGTGATGGCGGCCTGGATCTTCAGGCGGTTCCTGACGATGCCTGCGTCCAGCATGAGCCGCTCGACATCCGCGTCTGTGAAAGCAGCGACGCTTTCAGGGTGGAAATCCAGGAAAGCCTTCCGGAAGGCATCCCGTTTCCGAAGAATGGTTGCCCATGACAAGCCGGCTTGGAAGGCTTCCAAGCTGATGCGCTCATACATTCCTTGCTCGTCCCGGACCGGCATGCCCCACTCGTGATCGTAGTAAGCCTGCATCAGGGGATCCGAGGCAGCCCACAACGGCCGCGCCAAGCCGTCCTGTCCGATGATGATGCCGGTTTCCTCCGTGGTCATGAATGCTCCTCTGCGGCCGTCCCGCGGACGCCAACCCTTGCTCTTGCCTTTAGGGACATTCTGCCCGCTACCTGTGACATTTTTGCCGCTGGGATCCAGTCGCTAGGACAACCCGGTGACACGCATGGTGATATTGATTCGTCCATGCGAGAGCCCACATCCTTCCGGACAGGTTCCGGGGAGGACCTTTGGGATGCCGTGATACGCAAACCTTGATGCTCCGCCGAAAACGAAAAGGTCCCCGGATTGGAGTTTGACGTCCGTATATGGCTTGGTCCGCGTCTGGGTGTTGCCGAAGCGGAAGAGGCACGTCTCCCCGATGCTGAGGGACACTACCGGAGCATCGGAACGTTCATCCTTGTCCTGATGCATCCCCATGGCGGCACCGCGATCGTAGAAGTTCACCAGTGCGGCATCGGGTGTGTAATTGCCAGCGAGTTCGCCGAGCGCCTCGTTGCCTTCCGGCCCCGACGAGTAAGCATCCAATACGGCCTTCCTGCCCAAGCGAACCATCCACTCCGGGAACTCGAGTACGGGCTGGCCGTTTACATCCGTAGCTTCCCGCGTGTAGCGGTAGGGCTGCCAATGCCAGCCAAGGCAAACGGTCCGGACAGACATCTGGTGCCCTCCCGGCAGCGTGGCCGCACGCAGCGGCACCGGGCCTTTCGTCCATTCGCCAAAGCGTTGCACGATCCACCTCTGCTGCTCCAGGCTCAGCCAGCCGGGCACGTGCACGGCGCCTGGAGCTATAACCCGAGGCGCGGCGTCGTGGGTGTCAGGTTGGATAAGCGTCAACGGAAACAGGGCGTCCCCGCTCATGCGGCGGCCTCAAGCGTGAGGAGCCTTCGCTTCGCTGCCGTTCCGCCGAGGTAACCGCCGAAAGTGCCGTCGGACTTCACCACGCGGTGGCAAGGAACGATGACCGGCAGCGGGTTGGTGGCGCAAGCCGTTCCAACGGCGCGCACAGCTTTGGGGCTGCCGGCGGCCTGGGCCACTTGTGCGTAACTTTCGGTCCTTCCGTAGGCGATCTGCGGCAGGTGGTGGAGGACGTTGAGGCGGAACCCGCGTGCGAGCTGGAAATCCAAGGGAAGGTTGAAATCTTTACGGGTGCCGCTGAAATACTCGTCCAATTGGCGGGCAGCGGCCTCAAGCCGAGATGGCGCATGCAGAATGCGGGGACTCACCGTGTTGGCCAGCAACTCCAATACGGCCTCGTGGTTCTCACGCTCAAACGCCACGCGCACTACACCATGCTCCGTAGCCGCCAAAAGCAACTTGCCCACAGGAGAGTCCACCACCCTGTAAGCAATGTCCAGGGAATGGCTTTCCTGTGCAGAGCGGACAAGCCTCGCATGGAGGCTGGCCAGGGCAGGCTCGATTCCGGCGTCGAGGGGTTGAAGTAGTGTGGCAACCGCGGCGCGGTCCGAAAGGGATTCAAGAGTCATCGGATTTCTCCTTTCGCCGATGCTGGGACGGATGATGTAGTCACGGCCGTGGAATGAACCAGGAGGGCTCGTTCGGATTCGGGCTCGTCACGGAGCATGGAACGGAGGGCTTTCACACCGTCGGACCCCGCACGTCGTGCGGCATCTGGTGTCCCGCCGAGAAGTGACGCAACGTCCCGATATGGGAGGCCCGCCAAATAGTGGTAGGCCACTGCCTGGCGTTGTTTAGGTGGCAACTGCCCGACGGCGTTGAGTAGCTCCGCTTGGTTGTCACCCGGAATGCCAATTTTCGAAGGCCGCTCGGGTGGCTCATCGACAGGCAAAGCGCGCCGATTACTGGAACGGATGAAGTCGATGCATTTCCGATGCGCAATAGTGACGAGCCAGGCCTCAAGGTTGGCATCCGCAGGGAGGGCGCCATAAGCCTGCAAAGCCGCAAGAAAGGTTTCGGACCACGCGTCGTCGGCATCGTGAAGGCCCACCACTGCACGGCATACCCGGAGCACAGTGCCGCCATGTTCCTGGACGACTGCTTCGAATGGCCTCTTGGTGTGGGCCGGCTGCCGGCGCTGCATCAGAAGAGCTTGCTCTCTTTCACGGCGGCAGGCTCTTCGAGCTCGAGGAGGAAGCGCTTGTTGCGCAATCCACCCGCGTAGCCGGTGAGTTGCCCGTTGCGCCCCACCACGCGGTGGCACGGGATGATGATGCTGATGGGGTTTCTCCCCACTGCGGATCCGACAGCCTGGGCCAGGTGGGGATCGCCCATCTCGAGAGCCACTTCACCGTAGCTGATGGTTTCCCCAAAGGGAATGTGTTGGAGCCGCTGCCAGACCTTCTCCTGGAAGGCATTGCCCCGGGCCTCAAAGGGAATGTCGAAGTCGGTGCGCTTTCCTTCGAGATACTCCCCGAGTTCGCCCCGGGTCTGCTCGAAGAGTGGTTCCTCGATCCCTGCCGGGACGCCAAAGTAGTCCGGCGGAGGCATGTGCCAATGGCCTTCGTAAAAGATGCCCGTCAAAAACTCCCCACGGGCAGTCAGCGTCAGCTGCCCCAGCGGGGAATTCATGGTGGTGTGCCTGGTGTTCATATCCTGTAGACGTTCGCGGGCACCGAAATGTGAGGTGTGGGATTCCTAGGCGCGCCAGCGCGTGGTCATGAGGAATCCGACGATTGCGATGCCGAACCCAGCCACGATGTTCCACGAAGCCCAGTCCTGAACTGGGAACCGGCCCTCAGTGATATAGAACGTGATGATCCAGATCAGTCCAATGATCATGAGGCCAAACATGACCGGCTTGTACCAAACGGGATTCGGCTTGTACTGCTGCGCGGCGGAAGTCTGCTGGGCCTGACGGGCAGGCCGCTTGCGGGGCTTGGACTCGGGCACGGATCCTCCTTGGCTGTTCGATTGAAACCCGATGCTGCCGGCCTTGGTATCCTGCAGGAAGGAAAAATTCCAGCGGTCAACGGCCACGCGGTGCTCCGGGTTGTTACTAGCTGTCAAGTCTAGCCGCAACCGGGGTAGGCCAGCGCCRCCCACGCCCTATACGAGGAGACCCTGTGGCGGACCAGCAGACGACGGCGGCTGCCGCCGTGCCGTCCGCCCAAGGGACGCAGGGAAAGCCTCCCAAGGCCCGGCGCACAGCTTCGGACGTTATCCGGAAAATCAGCCAGGTGCTGGGCGAGTTGCTCATCACCGCAGGCATTGTCCTCCTGCTTTTTGTGGGTTGGGAGCTGTGGTGGACCAACGTGGAGGCCGACGCCAAGCAGACCGAAGCCGTGAAGAGTTTTGCACAGGAGTTTGCGGGACCGGTAACGCCGGCCGTCAGCCAGGCTACCGACTACGGTCCGCCGGTCGTCGGGACAGCACCTGCCCATGGGAAAACGATCGGGATCATGTACATCCCGCGATTTGGTCCGGACTACACGCGGCCAATTATCGAGGGAACAGACCAGGATGTCCTGGACACACTGGGCCTGGGGCACTACGGAAACACCGGCATGCCCGGAGCCCTGGGCAATTTTGCCGTCGCAGGACACCGGCAAACGCACGGCGCTGTGCTGGATAACATCCACACCCTGGTCCCCGGGGACAAAATCTACGTCCAGACGCCAGACGGCTATTACACCTATGTCTTCCGCAACAACCAGATTGTGTTGCCCAGCCAAACCGACGTCCTGATGCCCGTCCCCACCCAACCCGGAGTCACGCCCCGTGAAAGCATCCTGACCATGACCAGTTGCAACCCGCGCTTCGGATCCCAGGAACGCATCATCGCCTATTCAGTCCTTGAGGGTTGGCAACCGGCCTCAGCGGGACCGCCATCGGAAATCGCCGCCCAAGTAGCCCAAGCCCAAGGAAAGGGGTAACGGATGTACGCCTGGATCTTTCGGAATTTGCCCGGCCCCTTGTGGGTGCGGATACTGACATCGGTGGCGCTTGTGGCCGTAGCCCTCGTCCTGATGGTGGAGTTCCTCTTCCCGTGGTTCTCACAATTCACTTCTTTGACCGACTCAACGATTGGTTTAGTGCAGCAGCCATGAGCTCAACAAAAATCCTCGTCGTGGACAACTACGACAGCTTCGTTTACACCCTGGTGGGCTACCTGCAAGAACTCGGCGCCGAGACAACCGTGGTCCGAAATGACGACGTGACACTCGCAGAAGCAAAAGAGCTTGCCGCAGCCCGTGACGGAGTCCTCATCTCTCCCGGTCCAGGAACGCCGGCAGAAGCCGGTGTTTGCATCGACCTCATCAAGTGGTGCGGCGAGGCCGCCAAGCCTATGTTCGGCGTCTGCCTTGGCCACCAGGCCCTTGCCGAAGCCTATGGCGGCGTGGTCACCCACGCGCCTGAGCTGATGCACGGCAAAACCTCGCCAGTGCAGCACGAAGGCAAGAGCGTCTTTGTCGGGCTTCCGTCGCCCGTTACGGCTACGCGCTACCACTCACTCGCTGCGGTTCGCGACTCGATCCCGGACGTCCTGGAGATCACAGCCGAGACCACCAACGGTGTGGTCATGGGTCTGCAGCACAAGACCGCTCCCCTCTGCGGCGTGCAGTTCCACCCGGAATCAGTCCTCACCGAAGGCGGCTACCAGATGCTGGGCAACTGGCTGGAGTCCCTTGGCATGACCGGCGCTGCCGAACGTGCTTCGAAGCTGAGCCCGCTGATCCAGCACTGAGGGTGGCGGCGGCTGAGGAGACGCGAGCCGTTAGTCCTTCTTGGTGGGCGTCGGCTTGGGGCTCGAGGTATCTGTTGGCGTAGGTGTGGGAGTTGGAGCCGGGGCTTTGGCTACCGTTACCGTGACTGTCTTGCCCTGATCCACTTCAGTATTGAAGGTTTCGCTTTGCGCCGTGACCTTGCCGGGGGTCACCTGGGAATTTTCCTGCTCCACCACCGCCATGACGAGGCCGTTTTCCTTCAAAAGCGCTTCGGCTTCCGACTGGGCAAGACCGATCAGTTGGGGCATCAGCACTTTGCCGGAGGAGACCTGCAGCTCAACGTTGGAACCCGCGGCTATGGGCGCCCCGGGGGCTGGACCCGTGGTGATGACGAGCCCGGTGGGAACCGTCGGGCTATGGGTCCTGACGCTGGAGATGTTGCCCGTGATTCCCAGGCGCCGGAGGGTGTCGCGGGCGTCTGACTCGGTGCGGCCCACAATGTCTGCAGGGATAGTTACCGAGCTGGGACCGCTGGAGATGTTGAGGATGACTTCGGCGTTCTGTTCAAGCATGGAGCCCGCGCTGGGTGCCGTGCCGATCGCCATGTCCTTGGCGACCTTGTCACTGGCCACACGTGCCGTTTTGGGGACCAGCTTTGCGGAGTAGAGCTCTTGCAGCGCCTGGGACTCCGACATGTTGGTCACCGAGGGAACCGCCACCCTGGCCGGTGTCGCGGGAGGCGCGTTGACGAGGCTGTAGATCCAGAATCCGGCGCCTGCGAGAACAAGGATAGTGAAGATTGCCAGCGTCGCCGCCCAAGTACGACGCCGGGACTTCTGGTGGGCGGACCGCTCCCGTTCGGGTGGGAGGTCCAGGGGAAGGGCTTCCTCCACCGGTTCCGCCATGGGGTCCTGGGTCGCGTCTTTGTAGTGCTCGACATCCAGGAATCCCACGGCTGTGGCGCTCAGGAGCTGGGTGTCCGGGTCTTCGGATGAAATGAGGTCGTTGGGGTCGGTAGGCGCCTCGCTGGTGGGGAGAGCGGGCACGGGGATGCCATTACTCGCGGCCCTGAGTGCCCGCCGGAAGGCAGCCGCATCCTGGAATCGGTCAGTCCGGCTCTTCTGCAGGGCCTTGGCAAGGACGGAATCCAAAGCCTCTGAAACTTCAGGGTTATGGACGCTGGGAAGGTCCGGTGTCTCCCGGACGTGCTGGTAGGCCACTGAAACCGGGCTGTCGCCTACGAATGGTGGCCTGCTGGTAAGCAGTTCATACAGGAGGCAGCCAGCAGAGTAGAGATCGCTGCGGGCATCAACGGTCTCCCCCCGTGCTTGTTCGGGGGAGAGGTATTGGGCTGTTCCCACCACAGCCTGCGTCTGCGTCATGGTGGCAGCGGAGTCAGCCATGGCGCGGGCGATGCCGAAGTCCATGACCTTGACGTCCCCGGTATCGGCACAGACCATGACGTTGGCGGGCTTGATATCGCGGTGCACAATGCCCGCCCGATGGCTGTACTCCAGCGCTGCGAGGACGCCAAGGGTGTAGCCGATGGAGTCTTCAACACCGAGTTCGTGCGCTTTGATCATGTCCCGCAGGGTCCGTCCTGCGACGAACTCCATCACGATGTATGGGACACGCACGTCCTCACCCGGCCCACCCGGGACCGAGTACTCACCGGTATCGAAGATGGCCACGATGGAAGGGTGGTTCAGTGCCGCGACAGCCTGGGCCTCGCGTTTGAAACGGGCCTGAAACTGGGGATCGCGGGCCAGGTCAGCGCGCAGGACTTTGACTGCAATGGTGCGCCCCAGCAGCGTATCTGATCCACGGTAGACGTCTGCCATGCCACCACGGCCGATCAGGTCACCGAGTTCGTAGCGACCATTGAGGATGCGCTGCGAAGAGACAGGTGTGCTCTCCTCTCGGTGCGCTGGACCGGGCCGTGGCGTAGACATGGCGGCTACTTATTTGCTCGGGCTGCCGGAGCCGCTGGGGCTGGCGCTCGGGGACGTCGGATTGCTCGGGACAAGCGACTTGGACAGGTGGTATGTGACTACGGAACCAGCGGCAACCTTTGTTCCAGGCGCCGGCTCGGACCGTACGAACGTGCCTGGTTTCTGGCCGACGGCACCGTTGACGGGATCGCCCGGGACCCACCGCAGGTTCGCGGCTTCGATCAGTCCCCGGACCTCGTCTTCGCTGAGGCCGACACCGATGCTGGGCACGGACACCATTTCCGGACCCTTGGAGTACTGGACAGTGATAACTTCCCCTGGATCAACAGGACCCGTGGGGTTAAGGTCGGTTACCGTACCCACCGCGGCAGTGTTGAATACTTCCTGCCCGTTTACCTGCAGACCCAATCCAACAAGCTGGCTGCGGACCGTTTCAAAGGGTTGTCCAAGATACTCCTCGGGGATCAGGTTGATCTTCTGGGGAGTGGACTGCGTTGGCGTCGGGGAGGGGGCCTGGGACGTCTGCGTTGGGGTGGCCGATTGCGACGTTGGACTTGCGCTCCGGCTCGGGCTTGCAGATGTGGACTCGCTCGGACCGGGATTTGGCGAGAAGAAGCCCGACTGTGAAATCAGGAAACCAACCAGTGCGAACAGCACCAGCAGGATCAGGGCAACGAGTGGCCAAGTCCATGGGCTGCGCTTCTTGCGCTCCGGCTCGACGTCGTCGAAGTTGTCGTCATCGCTGTAGATAACGTCTTCTTCGTCGTTCAGCTGCCGCTCTGCCTCAAGTGCATTTGCCCGCGACAAAGGGTTGTCGGCGGAAGCGCCGGCAGCTCCAAGGGCAGCCCCGGCTGCGCCTCCAACAGCGGCGGTGGCGCCGATCACCGGAAGCGCGGAAGTCGACGTCGCGGTGTGCTCCTTGCCAAACGGCGAGGTAACGACGCCGGTGGGGGCCGTAGCGGTATTGACCGGTGCCGTTAGGGGTCCAGTAGCGGCTTCGAAGAGGAGCATTCCAGGTACGGCCGCGTGGGCAGTGGCGATATCGCCGTTGCGGATAGCCTCGGCGGCCTCAGCAAGCTTGATGGCGTTGGCTGGACGGTTCTTGGGGTCCTTGGCGAGCATGGACATCAGGAGGGCGCGCACCGGAGTAGGCAGCGTCTCGGGAAGGGGTGGCGGAGCGTCGTTGACCTGCGCGAGGGCAATGGCGATCTGCGATTCACCGGAGAACGGACGGTGGCCGGTGAGGCATTCGTAACCGATGACGCCCAGCGAGTAGATGTCAGACGAGCCAGTGGCAGTTTGTCCTGTTGCCTGTTCGGGAGCAAGGTACTGGGCGGTGCCCATGACCTGGCCGGTCTGGGTCAGCGGGACCTGGTCAGCCAGGCGGGCGATACCGAAGTCGGTGACTTTGACGCGGTTGTCAGGCGTGATCAGCAGGTTGCCCGGCTTGATGTCGCGGTGGACCAGGCCCTGGGCATGTGCCACGGCCAGGGCGCGCGCCGTCTGGGAGATGATCGAAAGCGTCATGTCAGGCGACAGGACCTGCTCGCGCTCGAGGATGCCGCTCAACGGATGGCCCGGCACCAGTTCCATGACCAGGTAGGCAGAGCCGGCTTCTTCACCGTAATCGAAGACGTTGGCGATACCCACGTGGTTAAGGAGTGCCGTGTGGCGGGCTTCAGCGCGGAAACGCTGGAGGAAGCCTGGGTCCCCGGTGTATTCCTCCTTGAGCACCTTGATGGCAACGATCCTGCCCAGGATCTGGTCCTTGGCCTTCCAGACCTCGCCCATGCCGCCAATCGCAATGCGACTGGTCAGCTGGAACCTGCCGCCGAGTGTGATTCCCGAAGTAGGTCTCACTTATTCAACACCGCCTCAAAAATCTTCTTTGCGTTCGGACTGGTTAGCTTGGCGCCTGTGAGCACATCCACACCTTCCATGACGATGGTGACGGCCACTTGCGGATCGTTCGCCGGGGCGAACCCGGTGAACCAAGAGTTGTTCAAACCTGAATCGCCGAGCTCGGCGGTACCGGTCTTGCCGGCTACCTGGACCCCCGGGACGGCAGCGCCGCTGGCGATGCCGTTGGAGACCGCGCTGCTCATCCATTGGGTGATCTGGTTCGCGATGGGTTGGGTGGTGCTTGTACGGAGGGCCTCGGGCTTGAACTCGCTGATTACCCRGAGGTCCGGCGCCCGGACGGTCTTGATCAGATTGGGCTTCATCTGCACACCACCATTGGCAATTGCCGCCGTCATCAGGTTGATCTGCAGCGGAGTTGCCTTGACGTCGCGCTGGCCTACCGAGGATTGGGCAAGCTGCGCCTGGTCCAGATCCTTCGGGAAGACGCTGACGGCCTGCTGGAGCTTGAGCTGCTCGCCGAAGGTGTCTCCGAAGCCGAACTTCTCTGCCTGCCCCCGGATGGCGTCCTGGCCCAGATCCAGCGCGATGCTCGCAAAGGGCGTGTTGCACGACTGTTCTAGGGCGAAGGAGAACGTTGCCGTTTCACGGACGTTGCAGTTACCGCCAGCGTAGTTGGGCAGGCTCGCACTGGATCCAGGCAAGGGCAGGCTGCTGGGGTTCGGCAGTTCGCTGTCCTTGTTGTACTTGCCCGAATTCAGGGCGGCCGCAGTATCCACGAGCTTGAACACGGAGCCCGGAGACAGCAAGTTACCCGTGGGCCCGCTGACGTTCTGGTTCAAATTAATGCCCGGAATCTGGTTCAGCTGTGCGTAGTTCGCCGCTGCGGCGTTTCTGTCGTGGGTAGCGATCAGGTTGGGATCGTAGGAAGGCTTGGAAACCATGGCCAGGACGGCGCCTGTTTTCGGGTTGGTCACCACGATTGAGCCGCGCTGGCCTTCCGGAATAAGGTCATAGGCAAGTTTCTGGATGGCGGGATCCAGCGTCAGCTCCACCGAGGCGCCCTTGGGCTCATTGCCCAGGAACATTTGGCTGACGCGGTCCAGGAATAGTTGGTCGGAATTGCCGGCCAACTGATCGCTGAGGGACTGTTCGAGCCCGGTGGAACCAAAGCCCCTGGAGAAGTATCCAGTGATGCCGGCATATAGTTCGGGCTGCGTGTACTTGCGTTGGAACGCGCAGGATTCGTTTCCCGCGACAGATTCTGCAATTGGCTTGCCTCCTACGATGATCGCCCCACGGTCATTGCAGAACGATGCCAGGATGGCCCGCTGGTTCCAAGGATTGGCGTTGAGGTCGTCAGCCCCAATGACCTGGACATAGCTGATGGCACCGAAAATCAACGCGAACATGGCGACAGCAGCCATCCACGAACTTCTAATTGCCTGGTTCATGGATGCTTCACCGCTTCCGTGGGTGCGCCCGGTGTGGGTACGGCGGCCGACTTGCGGGCGGCCGGGTTGGTGCTGCTTGCAGGAGGTTTGTTGACCATCGGAGTGGTATCTATGGGCCCACGGGCCGTGTTGGAGATCATGAGCAGGAGGCCGACGATTATCCAGTTGGCCAAAAGCGAGGAACCACCAGCGGCCAGGAACGGCGTTGTGAGGCCCGTCAATGGGATGAGCCGGGTGACGCCGCCGATAACCACAAAGCACTGGAGCGCGATTGCGAAGGAGAGCCCGCAGGCCAACAACTTGCCGAACGCATCCCGGGTGCCCAAGGCGGCACGGAAACCGCGGGTAAAGAGCAACAGGTAGAGCATCACAACGGCAAACAGGCCAATAAGGCCCAGTTCTTCGCCAATGAGTGCCACGATCATGTCACTGTTGGCGAAGGGCACCAGGTCCGGCCGGCCCTGGCCGAGGCCCGTGCCCACCAGGCCACCGTCAGCCATGCCGAACAAACCTTGGACGATCTGTCCACTGCCACCGGGGGACCTGCCAAAGACTTCGGGCGTGAAGGCATTGATCCAGCTGTCGATCCGGAAAGCAACGTGCGAGAAGATCTTCGAAGCGATGAAGCCGCCGCCAAGGATCAGGGCCAGCCCGATCACTACCCACGAGATGCGGCTTGTGGCGACGTAGATCATCACAATGAAGAGGCCGAAGAAAAGGACTGACGATCCGAGGTCGCGCTGGAATACGAGGACGCCAATGCTCACCAACCAGGCAGTGATCATGGGACCGAGGTCCTTGAACCGCGGGAACTGCATGGGGCCAATTTTCCGTCCTGCCAGCAGGATGAGGTCCCGGTTGGAGGAAAGATACCCGGCAAAGAATATTGCCAGTGTGATCTTGGCAATTTCACCTGGCTGGAACGTCATAGGGCCGATCCGGATCCACACGCTTGCGCCCAGAACTTCACCGGCAGAGATGCCCGGAACCAGCGGCAAAATCAGAAGGAATGCACTCGCTGCCAAGGAAATGTAGGTAAACCGGCGCAGGATGCGGTGGTCCTTGAGGTACCAAATCACGGCGATGGATACCGCCATGGCAATAAGCGTCCAACGGAGCTGATTATTACCGGTATCGTCCCCAGGCCCGTCCATGCGGTGGATCAAAGCGAGGCCGAGCCCGTTCAAGGCAACAACGATCGGAAGTATTACTGGGTCGGCATACTTGGCGCGCAGCCTCAACACGACGTGGAAGGCAAAGGCAGCGACAGCCAAGAGGCTCGACTGGAACCAGAAGTCGCTGTCCAGTCCGCTTTCGGAGTTGATGCTTACCAAAGCACTGGCGCCGATGCCAACGGCAAGCGCAAGCACGATGAGCACCAGCTCAACATTGCGGCGCGGCTTGGGCGCGGTCTCAGTCTGGATCATTTTGCCGCCTCACAGGGAGTCGGTACGGGCGAAGGCGTGGGGCTGGCAATGGCCGCTGTACTTGGAATGGGAACACTTGTTGTCGCTGATGGAGTGGGGGAAGCGCTGGTGCTGGGACAGGTTCCTGACGTGCTGCCGTAGTTCTTCAGGTTCTCGACAATACGCTGCGCATCATCAAGGTCTCCGGCAGGAACGGTCTGCCGAACACTCTGTTGACCGTACTCGGGAAGGGACTCAACACGTAGGTCAGTGACAGCCTCAAGCCGGGACAGCTGGATGGGGCCGAGCCGCTGCGAAATGCCGTTGAAGATTGCTACACGGGAATCGTACTCGCCAACGTAATAGCGGGTCTGCGTCCAAGCGTAGCCAAGCCATAGGCCCACCACGACGCCGAGCACAACAACAGCTGCGACGGCGGGCATGAGCCAGCGAATGCGGCGTCTTGCCGGTTCTTCGACTTCCAGTCGGTCCTGCTCGGCTTTGTGGGTTAGGACAGTAGCCGCGCGTCGAGCAACGGTGCGGCCTGCCACCGTCGGGATTGATCCCGTTTCGGCAGCGGTAGCTGCAGCACCCACAAGCTCATGGGGACGGCTGGCGAGCTCTTCGCGAAGGACCTCAGCGGAAAGATGCTCACCTAGGTGGGGGTCAGTAGTGGTGGGCGGCTCTTTGGAGGTCCCGTCGTCGTCATCGGACTCAGTCTTCCCCGCAGTTGGGTCGCCATTGCTGAAGGATGAACCGGCGTCTGCAACCTTGCCATCCTTGGTCGCTGTTGCCTTAAGCTCGCCCGGACTGGCGTCTGCGGGCTTGCTGGCAGTGGGACCTTCCGTCGGCTTATCTGCAGCATTTGATTCCGGCTCGTCCAGCGCGGCAAGCGTCGCGGGAGGAACGACGTCGACGGCGGCCGTGTTGACGTCGTCGTCGGTCTCCTCAACAATCTCCAGCACGACCACGGTGACGTTGTCCGGGGCGCCGGCTTCCAACGTGAGATTAACGAGGGTTTCCGCACATTCCCGAAGATCCTTGGTTTCCCGGAATACCCGCTCCACCACGTGCCCTGCCACATAGTTGAGGCCATCTGAGCAGAGCAACCAGCGTTCGCCAGGCTCGACGTCGAGGGCATCCAAGTCCAGTTCAGGGCTGGCGTCGACGTCACCCAGGACGCGCATCAGAACGTTTTTGTGGGGATGTGTTTCGGCTTCTTCGGGACGGAGCCGGCCTTCATCAATGAGGCGCTGAACAAACGTGTGATCAATGCTGACTTGCTCGAACTTCTTGTTCCGCAGGCGGTAAGCCCGGGAATCGCCAATGTGGGCGAAATGCAGTTTGCGACCCTCAAGGAGCAGGGCGGTGACGGTGGTGCCCATGCCGGAGAGCTTGGGATTCTGATGCACCAGTTCAGACAGCAGCGAATTGGCGGTCTGGATCTCATCGGCGAGGATCGTGTCGGCGCCGTCCGAGTAGTCATCATGATCGAGGTGGATCATGTCCAGAACCGTGGAAGCCGAGGCGACGTCTCCGCCGGCGTGACCTCCCATACCATCGGCAACGACTGCCAGATGGCGGCCCACATATGCGGAGTCGTCATTCTTGGAGCGGATCCGTCCGACGTCGGATCGCGCGGCGTAGCGCATGATTAGTGGGCGCTCCGCCGGCGTTTCCTTGCCTTCCGGGGTCTCGGGAGAGGCCATGGACTACGGCCTCAATTCAATAACCGTCTTGCCGATTCTCACGGGAACGCCAAGCTCCACCGGCAGGGCACGGGTCAGCTGTTGATCGGCCAGGTAGGTGCCGTTGGTGGACCCGAGGTCCTCAATAAACCAGCGGCTGCCCTGCGGGAACAAGCGTGCATGCCGGCCGGAAGCGTAGTCGTCTTCCAGGACCAGGGTGGCTTCCTGCGCGCGGCCCAACAGGATGGGGCTCGCCGCCAAGGGAAGGGTGGTGCCTTTGAGGGGGCCTTCAGTGACCACCAAGTTGCGCGCATGTTGAATGGCAGGCGCCGGCGAGGAGGCCAGTTCGGGGTGCTTGCGGACCTCGCGTGCTGTGGGGGCTCCGGTCACTGCCTTGCGGCCGATCTGGAAGTCGCGGCGCATGGTGGACACGATGCTGAAGATCAAGACCCACAGCAACAGCAGGAAACCGAAGCGAAGTGCCGTGATGGTCAGTTCGCTGACGTCGTTCACGCGTGGCCACCCAGGGTCTGGGGGAGGAGGCGGAAAATGATCTTTGTACGTCCCATCGTGATGGTTGAGCCGTCAGTGAGCTCCACGCTGCCGTCCACCTTGTGCCCGTTGACGTAACTGCCATTGGTGGATCCAAGGTCAACGGCCCACGTGGTGCCGTTCTGGGTGCGGACCTCAAGGTGCTTCCTGGAAACCCCGGTGTCATCCACCAGGATGTCCGCTTCCGAAGAGCGGCCCAGCACGACCGACTGGGCATTGAGGGAATACCTTTGGCCGCCAATGTCCAGGACAGGCTGGAGTCGGGTGGGCTGCCGGGCGGGTGCAGCTGGAACATTTGGCCGTGGAGCCTGTGGCGCGGGAGCGGCGTCGTCGGAGGATTTCTCGGTCCGGGAAGTTATTTCGAAGTGTCCGGCGCGTTCCTCTTCATTTCGACGGAACGAAATCCGGACCGCGCCCTGGAGCGTGTAGCCCTGGCTGCGAACGTGCTGGATGACAACATCGCACAGTTCCTCTGCCAGCGGAGTCCCCCACTCCTGGGCCCGTCCGAAATCTTCGTCGCTGAGGAGGACATCGAAAACATTGGGGGCGAGAGTACGCCCGGCTGCGATCGTGATGGACTTATTGTCCAGCTCGCGCCGTAGCTTGCTCGCGATTTCCACCGGCTCAACACGTGCCCGCGACCCTGTGGAGAAGACATTGCGGACAGCCTTTTCAATGCCGCGCTCGACTTTGTCCAGCAAACCCATGGTCCTTCTCCTTTCCTCGCCGCGGCACCCACTGTGCCTGGTTCAATACTCGGTGCTTCGACCCGTCCACGCACACAGCAAAGTGAGCGCCGAACGGCCCTTCCACTTCCCGATACTACTGGGAGTGTCTGGGAATGGCCTTAATCCACAACGCCTTACGACGCGKAAAAGTTCGATTCCGGCCCGTCCTGACGGGGGAGCAAGGGCGTGAAATTTTCGTGCCGTTAAGCAGAAGTTGTGTGGGCTGGGGACTTCTCGGCGAGGTTGTCCCCACCCCGGTAGGGACTCGATTGGTGTTTTGTCTGGGATGTCCGTTATGCTTGATCTCGCTGCTTTTGAAGGAAACGAAGCTGGGAGACCGGTAGAACGTCCTGAAAAAGAAGTTGCGCGCGAGTGGCGGAACGGCAGACGCGCTGGCTTCAGGTGCCAGTATCCGAAAGGGTGTGGGGGTTCAAATCCCCCCTCGCGCACGCAATTGAAAGAGCCCCGGTCTTAGGATCGGGGCTCTTTTGTTTTGCCGGGTGCCTGACTCTCAGCCGCGCGGCGAACCCTTGAACCGGCGTCGTGAATTGCTTAGGTGCAAGCGCATGGCAGCCGAGGCAGCCGCTGGGTCGGCATCGGCGATGGCCGCGTATATAGAGGAGTGCTCGTGGACCACTTGCTCGAAGCGTTCGCGGGATTCCTCCTCGTCGCTGGCAAGGAGGCGTGTGCGCGGCATGGTGATCATCGTTTGGCCGAGCGCACTGATGCAGTCCGTATAAAAGGGATTGCCTGAGGCAGCAGCCACGGCCCGGTGGAACTCGAAGTCAGCCTTCATGGAATGCGCCGGGTGGCCGGAACTTGCCGTGAACTGCTCCAAGGCGCCGTGCACTGCCTTTAATTGATGCTCCGTGTGATTCAGGGCGGCCAACGCCGCGGCTTCAGTCTCCACACCGATCCTGAAGTCGAGCATCTGCAGCCGGTCTTCCATGCTGACAACCGGTCTGGTGCCCGGAGCCTGAAGAAGGCCGTCCGATGGCGGGGTCAGTGCGAAGCTGCCCCGCCCACGCTCGGTTTCGACAAGTCCCTCCGCCTGCAAACGGGTCAGGGCGGAGCGGACCACTGTCCGGCTGACGCCGAATTCGCTGATGAGGGTGTTTTCGCTGGGGAGTTTCTCACCTGGCTGGATGACGCCGTCGACGATGCGGTTGCGAAGGTCAGCGGCGAGATCCGCAGTCAGGTTTCGGCTCATGGGTTCAAGATTACGCGCCGAATTCCACGGATTCGGTGGTCCAGGCGCGGGCCTGCCCGCTCAACGTAACGCCGAGTCCGGGGCGGTCCGGGACGATCATGCGGCCGTTCTTGGTCTCGAGGCGTTCCTCGAACAATGGATCCAGCCAATCGAAGTGCTCAACCCACGGCTCGCGCGGATAGGCAGCGGCCAGATGGAGGTGGATCTCCATGGCGAAGTGCGGAGCCAGACCAAGGCCACGTTCGTCGGCAAGGGCTGCAAGGCGCAGGAACTGGGTGATGCCGCCAACGCGCGGTGCATCGGGCTGGATGATGTCGCAACTGTTGGCGTTGATAAGGCCCTTGTGTTCTGCAACGGAGGCCAGCATCTCGCCTGTGGCGATGGGCGTGTCCAAAACATGGGCAAGGTGCGCGTGACCCTCAAAATCGTAGGCGTCCAGCGGTTCTTCGATCCAGATGAGGTTGAATTCCTCAAGTTGGCGACCCATACGCAGGGCAGTAGCCCGGTCCCACTGTTGGTTGGCGTCCACCATGAGCGGTACGTCCCAGCCGATGTGTTCGCGGACGCCGGCCACGCGGCGAAGGTCTTCCTTGGAATCCGGGAGGCCAACTTTGATCTTGATACCGCCGATGCCTTCTTCGATGGACTGCGTTGCGCGTGCCTTAACCTCTTCCAATGTGGCGTTGAGGAAGCCCCCGGAGGTGTTGTAGGTCTGCACGGAGTCGCGGTAGGAGCCCAGCAGCTTGGCCAGGGGGAGTCCAGCGCGCTTGGCTTTGAGATCGTAAAGTGCGATGTCTATTGCTGCCAGGGCCTGGGTTGCAACGCCTGAGCGGCCCACTGAAGCTCCCGCCCAGAGAAGCTTGGTGTAGATCCTGCCGATGTCGTTGGGGTCCTCGCCAATAATGCCCTCCGCGACCTCCTTCGCGTGGGCGTACTGGGCCGGACCACCAGCGCGTTTTGAATAGCTGAATCCGATGCCGCTGTGGCCCTGCTCCGTAGTGATCTCGGCGAAGAGGAATACGACTTCGGTCATCGGCTTCTGACGGCCCGTGAAGACCTTGGCGTCGCTGATGGGCACGGTGAGGGGCAGACGGGCCGTTGACAGCTTGATGTGTCGAATGAGATCTACGGGGCTCATGGTTCTCCTAAGGGATGGGCATCTTTGCCTGAAACTTAGGATACAAGTTATTAACTTGTACTACAAGGAACTGCTGGTCGGAAACTACCGCCGCAGCGCCCCGAACCCGCTGATCAGAGCCTCGAGCCCCAAGTTAAAAGCAACGTCCGTTGGCCGCGGATGCTGCTCCAAGGCAAGTCTGTCGACGGCCGCGGTGAAGTTGGGCACCTGGTCGGCGAGCGAGCCGGCGTCGAAGATGTCTTCCGGCGCAGTGACGTCGTAAGCGGCCCCAAAGACGAAGGCCTCCAAGGCAACAATCGCCGAAATGATTTTCTCTTCCGGGAAGCCGGCGTCGCGGAATCCGGCGGTCACGGCCTCGTACATGGCCAGGGTCTTCGGGGCATTCGCGACAGGCAGCACGGCTATGACGGGGATCAGCGGAGTGTGCTCCGAGAACACGTCCCGGTAGGACCACGCCCAGCGGCGCACAGCCACATCCCACGGTTCCAGACCAAAAGCGGACACGTCAACCATCGCGGCCAAGTGGTCCTCTACAAGCAAGAGCACGTCGTCCTTGGATGCTACGTGGTTGTAGAGGGCGGATGGCGCAACGCCGAGTGAGCGTGCCAGGGCTGCCATGGTGAGTCCGTCGTAACCCTTGCTGCTGATTAACTCCAGGGCCGCCGTCGTGATGCCGTTTTGGTCCAGGATGCGTGCCATGGGCCGTCCGGCACGTCGCCGTGCCTTGCTGGCGGAAGCTGGGGCAGCGCCCGGCTCGGGTTCTGGAGCGGGTGTGGGTGCGGGCATCGGAAGCCTTTCTGCTGCCTGTATCTCCAGCATTATTCCATCGGGTCTTCCCAGTCGCTGACTTGGCCGCTATTATCAAATGTAAATGAACGCCATTCATTTATTGGTCAGCCATCACGGACGGCCACGGAGAGGACATCATGCAGAATCTTGATCGCGACGTTGTGATCGTCGGTGCCGGACCGTCAGGGTTGACGGCGGCACGTGAATTGAAGAAGGCCGGACTCAGCGTTGCAGTGCTTGAAGCACGCGACCGCGTGGGTGGCCGCACCTGGACCGACACGATCGACGGCGCCATGCTGGAAATCGGCGGCCAGTGGGTTTCCCCGGACCAGACGGCCCTCATGGACCTGCTGGACGAGCTCGGGCTCAAAATGTATTCGCGCTACCGCGACGGCGAGTCCGTTTACATTGGCGCCGACGGCAAACGCGTCCAGTACACGGGCGACACCTTCCCCGTAAATGAGCACACCAAGGCCGAAATGGACAAGCTCGTTGCCATCCTGGACGGGCTCGCCGCGGAGATCGGACCCACCGAGCCCTGGGCGCACCCCAAGGCCCGCGAACTGGACACCATCTCCTTCCACCACTGGCTCCGCCAGAACTCCAACGACGAGGAAGCCTGCAATAACATCGGGCTCTTCATCGCCGGCGGGATGCTCACCAAGCCCGCCCACGCCTTCTCTGCGCTGCAGGCCGTCCTCATGGCCGCTTCCGCAGGCTCCTTCACCCACCTGACGGACGAAGACTTCATCCTGGACAAGCGCGTTATTGGTGGCATGCAGCAGGTTTCGCTGCTCCAGGCAGCCGAGCTGGGTTCCGACGTCGTCCTTAACAGCCCGGTTCGCACCATCAACTGGGACCTCGACCGCGTGACGGTCGAGTCTGAGCAAGCGACGGTGAACGCGCGCTATGTGATCATGGCCGTGCCGCCCAACCTGTACTCGCGCGTTTCCTTCAACCCGCCCCTGCCGCGCCGCCAGCACCAGATGCACCAGCACCAGTCACTGGGCTTGGTCATCAAGGTTCACGCTGTGTACAGCACGCCGTTCTGGCGCGAAGCAGGCCTCTCCGGCACCGGTTTCAGCGCCGGCGCCTTGGTGCAGGAGGTCTACGACAACACCAACCACGGCGATTCCCGCGGTACCTTGGTGGGCTTCATTTCCGATGAAAAGGCCGACGCCGTGTTCGAGCTCAGCGCCGAAGACCGCAAGAAGGCCGTCCTTGAGTCGATTGCCGGCTTCCTCGGCGACAAGGCCCTGACCCCTGAGGTCTACTACGAATCGGACTGGGGCTCTGAGGAATGGACCCGAGGCGCCTACGCATCCAGCTATGATCTGGGCGGCCTGCACCGCTACGGCAAGGACCAGCACGCGAACGTGGGACCGATCTACTGGTCCTCGTCCGATCTCGCGGCCGAGGGCTACCAGCACGTGGACGGCGCGGTCCGGATGGGCCAGGCAACCGCTGCCCGCATCGTCGAGGCGAACAAGTTGAGCGCGCTGCCGGTCGGCTAGTGCCCACGCCGAGGTGGCACTTAACACCCATGTTTCCGCGTGGGATTGGTGTTAAGTGTCACCTCGGCGCGGGTTGTCCGGCTCCGGGCAAGGCTTGTCCCGGCGTCGGCACGCCTGCCGCTCGCTCCGCCTCGATGAGTGCCTGGGTCAGACGCTCTACGGCGGCTTGGTAGTCAGTCCCGGGTGTCACCCGGCAGCGCTCAGCCTCCCGCATGGCGCGGGCAAGGGCAGCTGTCTCGGCCGTTCTGACGTCCGTCATTGCGGGGAAGTCTATGGCCTGCCCGGGATCGAGTTCGTAGCGCTGCCACTGTTGGAGGACGCTCGCGTGGCGGGCGGCAGCTTCCGCAAAACCAGGCCGACGCCGGGGCTCAGCTGAGTGGAGACGCTCCACCCTGCGGCTGGTCGCCAGCGTTGCTGCTGCAGTGGCCATCGCGACGAAGACCATGATCAGTCCGGCCGGCGCCCATTCCACTGCGGGAACCACGATGGCCGGAAGAATCACCACCAGGCCCGCGAAGAGATCCCAGAAGATCGTGTCCGGTTCCGGGCCGCGCCCATGCGTGAGTTTTCTGTGGAGGACGAACGTGGTTGCCGCTGTTGCGAGCACCAAGGCTACGCCCCACAGGAGCATCATGGCGGGCATTTGACCACCTCCAGGCGAGTACGCGCTGCTGTGATTTCAGTATGCGCCAGAGTGTTTCCGGGCGACACCTCCCTCCGGACAATTCACCGCTCCGCGGGCGTAGCCTAGGCACCATGAGACTGAAAATGTGCAGCATCCACGTCAAGGACCCCGCTACGGCCCATGCTTTCTATACGGAAACGCTTGGCTTCGAAACCTTGATGGCCATGCCCGAGTACAACCTCTTCATCATCAAGGATCCCGGCGCAGATAACACTTCCGTGGGGCTCCTGCTGGAGCCCAGCGATAATCCGATCGGCGCCGACTACATGAATGCGTTGCATGAGGCTGGGCTGGCGACGATCACCTTTGGTGTGCCCGACGTCCAGGCTGAATATGAGCGTCTGCTGGCCGCCGGTGTGACGTTCCAGGGCGAACCCAGTGAGGATTTCTCCGGGATCAGCGCGGTCTTCGACGACGGGTGCGGGAACTTCGTCCAACTCCACCAGGACTAGTTAAACAGCGGTGGCCCTTAACACCTGTGGCCGGGACCAAAGGGTCCCGGCCACAGTCAAGCTCAAAACTACGCGTGATCACGCTTTGACGTCTTCGGGGCATCGCGCTTGGCCGCTGCGTTGTCCTTGGCTTCCTTGGTGGCTGCCTTCTTCGCAGCTTCGTCCTTGACCCGCTGGGCCTCGGCGCGGACTGCAGCGTGGGTGGCGCGCTCCACAACCAACCACTGGGGCGGAGCTTGCAGCAGCTCGGTGATTTCCGCCGTCGTGAGTGCTTCTTCGACGCCGCCGCGGGCGAGGCCGCTGATGGAGACGTTCAGCTTCTGCGCCACCACAGGGCGCGGGTGCGGGCCGTTGCGGCGGAGCTCGGCGAGCCACTCCGGCGGGTTGGCCTGGAGTTCGGCGAATTCTTCGCGGGAGATGGACGAATCCTGGAACTCCTGGGGTGTCGCTGGCAGGTAGATGCCGAGTTTCTTGGCAACGGTTGCCGGTTTCATGGACTGGGAGTTCGAGGACGTCATGCTTCAAGGGTATCTGGCCGGTACTGTGAGTGTGTGCCAGCCGCTGAAGAATCCACCCAAACAACCGAGCCCCCCACCGAGCTTCGCTTCGCTTATGTTGCGGGTGTGACCCCTGGGAAATGGATCCGGCGATGGGAAGAGCGGATGCCGGACGTCCCGTTGCACGCGTTCATGTCCGACGACGGCGAGCAGCTTTCGGTTTTGCGCGACGGTTCCGCTGACCTTAGCTTTGTTCGGTTGCCCGTGGACAAGGAAGGCCTGAACGTCATTCCCCTCTATGAAGAGCAGCCAGTGGTGGTCGCTCCAAAGGGGCACGAGATCTCAGTGTTCGAAGAAGTAGCGCTGGAGGACCTGTCCGAGGAGAACTTCCTGGATGTGGAAGAAATGGGCGGGCCCGATATGGCCTTGCAGGTGGTGGCTTCGGGAGCGGGATTGGCAATCCTGCCGATGTCAGTCGCCCGGCACCTGAATAACAAACAGACCGTGATGCGTCTTTTAACAGGCGCTCCCGGAACGCAGATTGGACTCGCTTGGCTTGCTGGAACAGATAGCCCGGTGATCGAGGAGTTCATCGGTATTGTGCGCGGCCGGACTGCGCAGAGTTCACGCCAGCCGTCCGCCCAGCAGGAGAAGCCGAAGAAGGCGCCCAAGCCGGATCGTCGCGGGGGCGGGGCCAAGAAGCCTGCCGTCGCGCAGCGATATGCGCCGAATCCTGATAAAGGCCGCGGCAAGGGTTCGCGCAAGAAGGGCAAGCGCTAATTATTCATCGTGGATGGTGGCCTGCTGCTGCTCTGACCGGTTGAGGTAGGCGAGCAGAAGGTCCCCGGCGCGCTCCAGGTCGCCGGATTCGAGTGCCGAGCAAATCTGCTCGTTTTCCTTGAGCCAGTCGCTGTAGAAGTGCGCGTTCATGGTGGCCTTGTGGAAGTACAGGCGCATCTCGGCGAGTACTTGGGCCATGATCGTGTTCAGCCTCCCGCTTTCGGCCAGGGCAACGATCGCCCCATGGAAATGCTGGTTGGCACTCCCCAGGCCCTCGTTGTCATTGGCGGCTGCTGCGCGCTTTCCCTCCTCGACGGCGGCCCTGATGGCGGCAATGCGCTCGGGGGAACCGCCGGCACGGATGGAACTGACCTCAATGGCGCGGCGGACTGTATAGACATCGTGAATGTCCCCTGCTTCCAAGGTGGCGACGTACACTCCGCGGTTGGGGTGACGGACCAGGAGCCGTTCGCTGGCTAGTTCCGCGAAGGCTTCACGGACGGTGTTGCGGGAAACGCCCAAGTCCTCGGCGATGGTGGCTTCCGTGAGCTTGGCACCTGGCACGAGGAAGCCTTCGGCCAGCTGGTAGCGCAGTTCCTCGGCAACCCTCTCCGCAACCGAAGGCACCCGAAGGCGCATACGGGCGCCGGCGCCGTCGATGCCAGTTCTTTCGCTGGATTCCTGATCTGCACTGGCCATGACACCAAAATTACACGATTGCCAAAAATTAGGATCGCTGGATTGTTGAACAATCCGGTAATCTGGTGCATCCTTGATGTAACGCACATCACGAGGCAGGAATCACACCATGGCAGTCATCGACCTGAACAGCGACGTCGGAGAGTCATTCGGACGTTGGACGCTTGGCGACGACGCAGCCATGTTCGAATCCGTTTCCAGTGCCAACGTTGCGTGCGGGTTCCACGCTGGCGACCCCAGCGTTATCCGCAGCACCTGCAAGAAGGCGGCTGCGGCCGGCGTCGTGATCGGCGCCCATGTCGGGTACCGGGACCTTGCAGGATTCGGCCGCCGCTTCCTGGACATTGACCCCAGGGAACTGGCAGACGATGTGGTTTACCAGATCGGCGCCCTGCAAGCACTGGCGGCCACGACGGGTGCGAGCGTCCAATACGTGAAGCCCCACGGCGGTCTCTACAACGCGATCGTCACGCACACCGCTCAGGCAAAGGCCGTGGTTGAGGCTGTGAAATCAGTCGATCCCAACCTTCCGATCCTCGGTCTCCCCGGTTCCGAAGTCCTCCGTCTTGCAGATGCAGCTGGACTTCGTGGAGTTTCCGAAGCTTTCGCGGACCGCGCCTACAACCCGGACGGAACCCTCGTCCCACGAACCCAAGCAGGCGCCGTCCTTCACAATCCCGCCGAAGTGGCGGAGCACGTTGTGCGGATGGCCACCGAACAGTCCGTCAGGACCATCGATGGTTCCATCCTGAAGATCCGCGCAGAGAGCATCTGCGTGCATGGTGACTCACCAGGAGCCGTCGCGATGGCTACCGCGGTGAAGTCCGCTCTCGACGACGCCGCCGTCAGCATCGGCTCGTTCCTCTAAATCCCCAAGCTTGAGCACAACCCCCTCATCCCCCCGGAGGAAACCATGACCAGCACCAACGCAGCCAAGGCCGTGACAAGGAAGCCACCGGCCGGCGCCCTCAAGGCTTACGTAGCCAGCCTCACCGGCACATCGCTTGAGTATTACGACTTCGCTATCTACTCCGTGGCTTCGGCCCTGGTGTTCCCGAAGATCTTCTTCCCCGGCAACGATGAGTTCGTTGCACTACTGCTCTCCTTCTCAGCCTTTGCCGTGGGCTACTTGGCCCGTCCAATCGGTGGCGTCATCTTTGGCCGCTTGGGCGACAAGATTGGCCGCAAGTACGTCCTGGTATTCACGCTCGTACTTATCGGACTCGCGACGGTCCTCATCGGTGCGCTACCCGATTACTCAGTGATCGGCGTGGCCGCACCCACCATCCTGGTTCTTCTTCGCCTCGCCCAGGGCATCGGCGTCGGCGGCGAATGGGGAGGAGCGGTTCTGCTGTCCAGCGAATTCGGCGACCCCAACAAGCGTGGCTTCTGGTCCTCCGCTGCACAGATCGGCCCGCCCGCAGGCAACCTGATGGCCAACGGCGTGCTCGCCATCCTTGCTGCTTCGTTGAGTAACGAGGCCTTCCTCTCCTGGGGCTGGCGCGTCGCCTTTCTCGCCTCCGCACTCCTGGTGGGCTTTGGTCTGATCATCCGCCTCAAGCTCGAAGAAACCCCCGTCTTCAAGGCAATTCAGGCCCACGGCGAACGACCCAAAGCACCCATCAAGGAGGTCTTCACCACCGAACCCAAGGCCTTGGTTTCGGCAGCGCTGTCCCGGGTCTGCCCTGACGTTCTCTACGCGCTGTTCACGGTGTTTGTTGCGGTGTACGCCACCAAGCAACTTGGCATGACCACGGGCAATGTCCTGGCTGCCATTCTCATCGGATCCGCATTCCAGCTGTTTCTCATTCCGTTGGCCGGCGCCCTCACCGACCGCTTCAACCGCCGCCTTGTCTACGGCGTCACGGCCGCCGCTACGGCCGTCTATGTTCCCCTGTTCTTCCTCATGATCCAGGGCAAGTCAGTGGTTATGTTGACCATCGGCACAGTGATCGGTCTGGCACTCCACGCCTTCATGTATGGCCCGCAGGCCGCTTTCATCACTGAGCAGTTCCCCGCCCGCCTACGCTACGCCGGCAGCTCCTTGGCTTACACCCTTGCCGGCGTAATTGGTGGAGCCGTTGCGCCCATCATCTTCACGGCTCTCTACGGCGCGGCGTCCGGCGGCTGGTATTTGATCGCGGGGTACCTCGTCCTGACAGCAGTTGTCACGATCGTGGGCATGGTCCTGGGCCGGGATCCGAAGCCTGAAGAAGACGTTCGCCTGCTTCAGGGGTCGGCCGCCTAATTGGCGGCGAAGCGGATGATGGAGACCGTGATGCAAACGACCACCGCGAAGCAATCCAGCACAGCGAAGCAATCGGCTACAGCGAAAAGGGTCCGCTCCGTGCGACCCGTCGGCACCCGTGCCGTCCTTGCGGAGCTGGATGGGCTGCAGGACGTACTGGCCCTGCAGGACATGCTCTACAAGTCTCCGCTCCCGGGCCAGGTAGACGTCCTGGCAGCTGCCGAAACAGTGATGGTCGTTGGCGAATCCGCTGCGGCAACGCGCGCCATCGGCGCCCGTTTGCTCGAACTGGAACTCACCGCGACCGAGGTTACTGACTCCGGGCTGGTGGTGATCGATACCGTGTACGACGGCGATGACCTCGCCGACGTGGCGGAACTCACCGGGCTGAGCGTGGAGGGCGTCATTGCAGCCCACACATGCCAGATCTGGACTGTTGCATTCGCGGGCTTCGCTCCCGGATTCGGCTACATGGTGGGCGAGAATGAAGTCCTCACGGTTCCCCGCCGCTCCTCGCCGCGCACCGCAGTTCCCGCTGGATCCGTGGCCCTCGGCGGTCAGTACTCGGCTGTCTATCCCCGGCGTTCTCCCGGCGGTTGGCAGCTGATTGGCCGAACGGGAGCCCGAATGTGGGACCTTGACCGTCCCCAACCGGCCCTGGTTCGGCCCGGTGACAGAGTGCAGTACCGCGCTGTTCGGGAGGTTGTCACAGCCGGTGCCGAGCACCAATCGGAACCCGACGCTGACAACCACACGGACTCCGGCCTACGGATACTCAACCCCGGCGCTCAAAGCCTTATCGAGGACCTGGGCCGCAGAGGCTACGGGGCCTTGGGGGTCTCGGCGGCTGGTGCGTTGGACCGAGCATCGCTCCGCCGGGCCAACCGTCTTGTCGGCAACACTTCCTCGGCCGCAGCCATCGAAACCGTCAATGGCGGGCTGACCGTGGAAGCGGTCGGTGATCAGGTGATTGCTGTGACAGGTGCGCCTACCACCCTGACCGTCCAGTCGCCGTCGTCAGCTGAATTTGAGGAGTCCGACGGCGACGCCCAGGAGATGGTGCGAACCGTTCCGATGGCTGCTCCCTTCGCGTTGCTCGACGGCGAAGTACTGACCCTCGGACCGCCCGAGGCAGGGTTCCGGAACTACGTCGCAATCCGCGGTGGCATCGCGGTTCCCGGAGTCCTGGGGAGTCGTTCAGCCGATACGATGTCCGGGATCGGACCTGCCCCATTGGTGGTTGGGCAGGAGCTCCCGGTGGGCGACGCCACGGCCTCTACGGCCGTTGGAAGCCCGGAGCTGCAGCCGAATTTTCCGGGCCTCGGTGTAACAGTGCTCGATGTGGTTCCCGGACCGCGCGCCGATTGGTTCGACCAGTCCGCAATCGAGTCCCTAACAAGCCAGGAATGGCTGGTCACACCCCAGTCCAACCGTGTGGGCATGCGACTGGATGGCACTCCGCTCAAGCGCAGCCGCGAGGGCGAACTTCCCAGCGAGGGAACCATGGCAGGCGCCCTCCAGATCCCGCCCGCCGGCCTCCCCGTGCTCTTCCTGGCCGACCATCCCATCACCGGCGGTTACCCCGTGATCGGCGTGGTTCGCGACGAACACCTTGACCTTGCCGGGCAGGTCCCCATAGGCGGACGGATCCGGTTCCGGATGGTCCCCGATTCCCCCGACTTCACCAAGAGCCCAGAGAAGTGAGTATTTGATGCGAAAGGTCCTGATTGCGAACCGCGGAGAGATCGCCGTTCGCGTCGCCCGAGCCTGCGATGACGCCGGCATTTCGTCCGTAGCCGTTTATGCGGACATCGACGCCGACGCCATGCACGTAGGTGCCGCGGATGAAGCCTATAGCCTGGGCGGAAACAGCCCTGCTGAGACCTACCTGAACGTTGGGAAGCTGCTCGCCGTTGCGGAACAGTCGGGGGCTGACGCCGTCCATCCCGGCTATGGCTTCCTCTCAGAAAACGCTGACTTTGCGCAAGCAGTCCTCGACGCCGGACTCGAGTGGATCGGTCCCTCGCCTGAGTCGATCCGACAGTTGGGCAACAAGATCACTGCCCGCGAGATCGCCATCCGTGCTGGTGCGCCTCTTGTGGCCGGCAGTGATGGGCCGGTTGCCACTTCTGCCGAAGCCCGGGCCTTTGCCGAGGAACACGGACTTCCGGTCGCTATCAAGGCTGCCTTCGGCGGGGGTGGTCGGGGGCTCAAGGTAGTCCGCGAACTCGCGGAAGTGGAGGAGGCATTCGATTCCGCAGTGCGTGAAGCCATCACAGCATTCGGGCGCGGTGAATGCTTCGTGGAACAGTACCTGGACAGGCCGCGGCACGTGGAGGCGCAGGTCATCGCCGATACCCATGGCAACGTCGTTGTGGTGGGTACGCGCGACTGCTCCCTCCAACGCCGTCACCAGAAGCTCGTGGAAGAGGCACCTGCGCCTTTCCTCACCGAGTCCCAACAGCAACAGATCTATGGCGCCGCCAAAGCAATCGTCCGCGAGGCCGGCTACTTCGGCGCCGGGACTGTTGAATTCCTGGTCTCCGCAGATGGGGCCGTGGCCTTCCTCGAGGTAAACACGCGCCTGCAGGTGGAGCACCCGATAACCGAGGAAACGGCTGGGATTGACCTCGTTCAGGAACAGTTCCGTATTGCAGCCGGCCTGCCCTTGAGCATTACCGAGGATCCCATAGCCCGCGGCCATTCGTTTGAGTTCCGCATCAACGCTGAGGACGTTGGCCGCGGATTCCTGCCCTCCCCGGGCACAGTGGCATCGTTCCAAGTGCCCACGGGTCCCGGCATTCGACTGGACACCGGCGTGCGCGCGGGCTCGTTTATTGCACCGCAGTTTGATTCGCTCTTGGCCAAATTGATTGTTACTGGTGCCGACCGCCAGCAAGCGCTGCGGCGTGCACGCCGTGCACTTGCCGAAATGGAGATCACCGGAGTGCCCACCGTGTTGCCGTTCCACCGCGCTGTAGTGGAGTCCGATGACTTTACATCCGTAGCCGGGCTGCGCGTTCACACCCGATGGATCGAGACAGACTTCGCAGACCAGATCCCCGTTGATTCCGAATACAACGTGGTTGCCCCGAGTGGGGTGCGGCGCACCATCACTGTGGATGTCGACGGCAAGCGGCTGGCCGTGGGCCTTCCGGCTGATCTTCTGGATGGTTGGGCGCGGTCAGGGCAGGGGCTCCCCTCAGGTTCGGTTGTCACTGGGCTACCGAGTGATTACCTGGAAGGACCTGATTCAGGGGGAGAATCGCCAGCCGAATCAGCCCTGGTTTCCAGCATGGCCGGCACAGTTGTGAAGTGGCTCGTTGAACCCGGGACCGAAGTCTCGGCAGGTGACCCCTTGCTGGTGGTGGAGGCCATGAAGATGGAAACGCAGGTGGCAGCACACCGTGCGGGTACGCTCTCTGAGGTGCTCTCGGCACCTGGCGGTGTGGTGACCGCGGGTGCTGTGCTGGCGCACATCCAGTAGTAGCTACTAGTCCGTAGCCAACCCGCTATTCCCTCGCTGGGCCCCCTGACACACAGGGGGACAGCAACGGAATAGCGGCTTGGCAACTTGATGGGCGCGAATGGTCCTAGGCCTGCGTTGCCGCAGAGATGCCCAGCACGCTGTCCAGCAGGTCATTCCGGAACTTGCCAGAAGGATCGTTGGTGACGGCGAGGCTGCAGAAGTCCTCGAAGCGCGGATAGAGCGCGGCGAAGTCGTACAGGCTTGGCGTGAAGAGCTTGCCCCAGTGCGGCCTCGCGCCGAAGGGGCGCAGTGCTTCCTCCAGTTCCGGCAGTACCGCTTCCACCTGGGCTTGCAGTGGCTTCCACGTGAAGTGAAGGGCGACGCTTTGCTGCCGGTAGAAGGGGCTGAGCCAGAACTCATCAGCGGCTACTGTGCGGATTTCGGAGATGAACAACAGCGGTGCCAGCTTGTCCGCCAGCTCTCGGACAGCTTCAAGCGCGGCGGGTGCGTGCTCCAAGGGCAGCAGGAATTCGCTCTGCAGCTCCTCACCGTTGCTTGGTGTGAATTCGTGGCGGAAGTGCGGCAGGCGGTCCAGCCATTTGCCGGGCTCGTCCAGCTGACCCGTGCAGTTCTCCGCGGACATGTCCGGCAAGGGATGCATCGCCGCCGTGGCTGCGGTTGCTCCGAACAGGTCCGGCAACGGAGCTTCGGTGTCCAGTGCCTTGAGCCAGATCTGCGGGATGGACTCGCCGGTGTAATTGGTGAAGAAGCTGACGCTGTACGCGGCAGATGCGATGTTTGCGAAGTCAGACAGGGCCCGCTCCCATGGAAGTCCCGTGAGCACACGCTGCCGCATCTGATAGCTCGGCCGGACGGCCAATTCCAGTCCTGTGACGATCCCAAGGGCGCCGAGTCCCACAACGCTGGCGAGGAACTCGTCGTCGTCCGGCGTAAGCGTCACTAGCTCGCCGTTTGCACGCACCAGATCAATGCTTTCGACGGCGCCAGCCAGGGAGGGATTGCCGACACCACTGCCGTGCGTCCCCGTTTGGATGGCTCCCGCTACCGAGATGTGGGGGAGCGAGGCGAGGTTGTGGATGGCATAACCCTGTTCCTCAACTGCCCGGCATAGTGCGCCATAGCTGATGCCGCCGCTGACCTTGACGGTGCCCTTTGAGGGATCAAGTGAGATTTCCTGGGGCAAGGCATCCAAGAGAATGTGGATGCCATCGGTGTCTGCGACGTTGTTGAACGAGTGGCGGGAACCGAGGGCCTTGATCCGCGACGCGTTGGCAACAAGCTCCCGCAGCTGGTCCACGGACGTGGGCCTCTGGACTTCGGCGGACGAGTACTCGAGGTTTCCTGCCCAGTTCTTCATTGCATGATCTTCCCACTTGGTGACTTATCGGCTCCCGCAATTGTTAACGTTCACAACTAATTGCGTCAAGAGGCGTCCAACTGGTTGAAGCAGTCTTAGCTGGAGCCTTGGGACGCTAGTCCTTCAGTGGTCGGCGAGCCAGCCAGGCCGCGACAATCGCGCCGGAGATGTTGTGCCACAGGGAGAAGACGGCAGAGGGCAGCGCAGCCAGCGGACTGAAGTGCGCCGTGGCAAGGGTCGCGGCCAGACCGGAGTTCTGCATGCCCACTTCGAAGGCCAGGGCGCGGCGGGCCTTGTCATCCAGACGGCCGAGCTTCCCAGCCAGATAGCCCAAGCCCAGCCCAAAGCCATTGTGGAGGACGACTGCCAGGAACACGATGGCGCCGGCTGCGACGATCTTGCTGGCGCTGCCGGCCACGACGATCGCCACGATCAGTGAAATCACGACGGCGGACGCCCACGGAAGTGCCGGAAGCACCTTTGCGACGAGCTTGGACAGGAAGAGTCGAGCGAGCAGGCCGGCGATGACCGGAAGCAACACGGTCTTCACGATGTCCAGCACCATGGCGCCAGCATCAATGTGCAGGAACGAACCGGCCAACAGGAGAGTTAGTGCCGGCGTGACGATGGGGGCGATCAACGTGGAGACCGAGGCAACAGCGACCGACAAGGCCACGTCACCCTTGGCCAGGAAGGCCATCACGTTGGACGCCGTACCGGACGGTGCGCAGCCCACAAGAATCAGGCCGACAGCGAGCTCGGGCGGTAGTTGAAGCAAGACAGCGATCAACCAGCCCGCCCCAGGCATGATCACGTAGTGCGCAACGATACCCAGTGCCACGGCCCACGGTCGTCGCGCCACAGAAGCGAAGTCGGGCGGCGTCAGCGTGAGGCCCATGCAGAACATGATCACGCCGAGCAGATAGGGGACGGCGACGCCCATCGGCTTGAACACTTCCGGAAGCAGGAACCCGAGGACGCCAGCCACCACAACCAGTAGCGGGAAAACCGTCACGGCTATTCGCGCAATCTTGGCCTCTGCGGCGAGGGCCGCATTGACGGGCGCCGGGGACGAAGTTTCGGTCTGGGAATTCGTTGCCTCAAGCATTTATCCATGCTCACATTGGTCCCGGGACGTAACCGAGTTCGTTACTTCGAGTACGGCGTATGTGTCAGATGACCGCTGTTTCAAAAACCGATTGGGTTAGCCGTTCAGCTTCCCCGCGAGGCGCTCACGCATGTGGATACTGGCTTCGTTGAGCCCGATGAACTCCACCTCACGCCCGTGGTTGCGGTACTTCTCAGTGACGGAATCAAGTACAGCAATAGTGGATGCATCCCAAAGGTGCGAGTTATGGAGATCGATGACCACACGATCTATTCCTTCCGAGGAATCCTTTGCGTAGTCGAACTGTGTGTACAGATCATTTGACGACGCGAAGAAGAGCTCGCCATCCACCGTGTACGTTGCCACGGTCTCACCGTTGAGCTCCAGTTCGGTCCGCTCTACGGTGGCGAAGTGGGCTACACGCCGCGCAAACAGCACCATGGCGGTCAAAACGCCGACGCCGACACCCACCGCCAGGTTGTGTGTTGCCACAACAGCGGCCACAGTGATCAGCATGACGGCGGTCTCTGACTTGGGTAGCCGCTTCAAGGTGGACGGCCGAACAGAGTGCCAGTTGAAGGTGATCAGGGAAACGAAGATCATCACGGCAACAAGCGCCGCCATGGGAATCATGCCCACAACGTCCCCAAGGACTACCACCAGGATCAGCAGGAACACGCCCGCCAAGAACGTTGAGAGCCGGCTCCGTGCGCCCGATCCCTTGACGTTGATCATGGTCTGTCCGATCACGGCACAGCCACCCAAGCCCCCGAGGAATCCTGTGACAATGTTGGCCACCCCCTGACCCCAGGAAACCCGTGTCTTGTTGGACCGCGTGTCCGTGATGTCGTCCACGAGCTTGGCTGTCAGGAGTGATTCCAGCAGGCCAACGAGGGCCATGGACAATGCGAAGGGCGCAATGATCTGGAACGTCTCCAGGTTCAGCGGGACATTCGGCAGGAAGAACCCCGGCAGGCTGTGGGGGAGCTCGCCTTTGTCACTGACCGTGGGAACATCGATATGCCCCAGAACGGTAACCAGAGTAATGACCACGATCGCCACGAGCGGCGCAGGAATGGCCGTGGTCAGGCGGGGTAGCCCAAAGACCATGGCGAGTCCCACAGCAACAATTGGATAGACCATCCAGGGGACGTTGAAGAGCTCGGGCATCTGCGAGATGAACACCAAAATTGCCAGTGCGTTCACGAAGCCAATCATCACCGACCGCGGAATGAAGCGCATGAGTCGCGTGACACCGAGGACAGCCAGGATGATCTGGAAGACACCTGCCAGGATGATCGTGGCGATCAGGTAGTCGAGTCCGTGCTCCTTCATCACGGGAGCGATGACCAATGCCACGGCTCCTGTCGCTGCAGAGATCATGGCTGGACGACCACCCACGAGAGCAGTCACCACGCCCATGGTGAAGGAAGCGAACAGCCCAATCCGGGGATCCACCCCCGCAATCACCGAAAAAGCAATGGCCTCCGGAATGAGCGCCAGTGCAACTACCAGTCCAGCCAGGGATTCCGTCAGCAGGCGGCGGGGCGAGCGGAAAGTCACCCGCAGTGACATGAGTTGCTCGGGAGTCATGGCGTCCTTACAGTGCAGTCTGGCGGTAACGCTCAATCTGCTTTAGACGCCGCTGGAGGCTGTCGCGCCGCGGGTGCGGAACGACGTCGGGCGCCTCAGCGGTGAGGTCAATATGTTCGGTTCCGTACTGCCACAGCAGGAGGTCATCCAGGAGGCGGTCGGGGCCCGGGGAGTAGCGGTGATCCAGGGCTTTGCGGACCTCTGTGATCCGGTTGGCACTCAAGAGCCCCGCGAGTTCCACGGTTTTGGTGAGTCCGTGGGCCGCAAGGAGTTCGGCAGCCCACCCCCAGTCGTCATCAACTTTACGGTCAACGTGGGGCAGGAGCGTACGCCAGACGTCCCGAACCCGGTTGGGAGTCAGCGGGGAAGCACCCTCGCCGTGCAGGTCCCAATAGCTTCTGACCTCTTCGTAGCGCTCGTGGAGGTCAGCGAAGGCGCTCTCCACGGTTTCCAGCATGGCCGCAGTGGCGGTGAACTGGCGATCGAAATGCGGAGTCCAGGCGCGCGGATCCTCCGCCTTGAAGCGGATATCATGCTCGATCTCGCTCCAGGCGTGCGCAAAAACCGTGCGGATCTGGCACTCGAAGAAGTAGCTGCCGTTGGCCGGCATGTCCGGGTTGAAGACGTGCTGATACTCCTTGACTGCCTCGTTCTGGATGGTGCGCAGGATGAGGTGCCGGCTGGAGTATCCGTACGTGCCCGATTCGATGGAACCAATGTCCTTCTCGCGGTCTCCGCGGCAATCGAAGAGCTGGCGCTGGCGCTTGATGATGTTGGCTACGGCTGCGTTCTCGGCGGGCAGTTTGGTGATGACGCGGATGCCCACCATGTCATTCAAGGTGCGGAAAGGGTCCGGGAATTTGAGGACCCGCGGGCCGCCCGGCTCCAAAGGATCATCCGTGCGTGAGATTTTTTCGCGGAACGACTCCACGGTCTTGGTTCGTCCGGTGACAAACAGGGGAGTGACCTCGGCGTCGTTGAGCATGTCCCTTAGGGTGAGCAGCACATCCCGTGTGACCCGCTTCAGCGCAGGGCGAACGCGCTCATAGAGCGCCACGTTCGCATCCACTGCATCGCGCTGGTCCTGGTCCAGGCTGTCCCAATTGCTTGCCATGCCCCCAGCTTACGGGGCGGGTCCGACACTGGCGCGGGCCACCCGCCCTCGGGGTGCCCTAGCCAAAGTTGCGGGACGTCACGATAGGCTCGGTACAAAGGAGGGCGCAATGTTGCGGCACAAGTACAGCTACGGCGAACACCCCAGTCAATGGGGCGAACTCTTCATACCTGAACCGAACAACGGAAACCATCGCGGCGCGTCAGCCGTCGCGGGTGGCGTCGCGGTTGTCATCCATGGCGGCTACTGGCGCTCACAGTACGGCGCCGAGCTCGGCGAGCCCTTGGCCCGGGACCTCGCGGCGCATGGAATAACGGCCTGGAACCTTGAATACCGGCGGGCCGGCAACGGCGGTGGTTGGCCCCATACGTTCGAAGACATTCTGGCCGGCATTGACCATCTCGCCGAAATCGCCGGAAAGCACGAGCTCCACCTTGGCAAGGTAGTCGCTTTGGGGCACTCGGCCGGAGGTCACTTGGCTGTGTGGGCGGCCGGACGGCAGCGCCTCTCGGCCATCGGAACGCCCGACGCCGACCGCCAACTCGTGCGTGGATCTGAAGATAACGCCGTGCACCTGACCGGCGTTGTCAGCCAGTCCGGCCTGCTGAACCTGGCCGCGGCCGAAAAGCTGAACCTCAGTAACGGTGCCGTCTGCAACCTTATGGGTGGCGATTCAGCTAGATACCCCAAAAGGCATAAATACGCAGATCCCATGAGTTCACTGCCCATTGATGTTCCAGTTTTCGCCGTTCATGCCACCGACGACGAAGACGTTCCAGCCAGCCAGTCCGAGGCCTATGTCGCAGCGGCAACCGCAGCCGGCAGCGCAGCCCAGTTGCTCCGCGTTCCTGGGGATCACTTCGATCTCATAGATCCAAAGGCCGTGGCCTACAAGAAATGCCGCGAATTAGTACAACGCCTGCTCTCCTGAATCACTGGTAGCGCCCGCCCTTCCTCTGGCAGAGTGGTCCCATGCTGACTGTGATTGGCGAGGCCTTGGTTGACGTTGTGCAGCGCCCCAGCGGAATCGAGGCGCACGTTGGCGGAAGCCCACTCAACGTCGCCGTTGGCTTGGCGCGCTTGGATCATCCCGTGCAGTTCATCGGGCGGTTTGGCCAGGACGCGTACGGCGATTCCGTCGCGGCGCATCTCCGGTCCAGTTCCGTGATGGTCCCTCTTCCGCCCGACGGCAAACCCACCAGCGTAGCCACGGCAGTGATCGACGACGACGGCGCCGCCACCTACACCTTCGATCTCACCTGGGATTTGCCGGGCCTCGGGGGGCGGTTGCCGCTCATGCTGCAGGGCGCCACTTTGCTGCATACGGGTTCGATAGCCACCGCCTTGGAGCCCGGTGCCGCGGACGTGCTTGCCGCCGTCGAGCATGCCCATCCGAGCAGCACTATCAGCTTCGATCCCAACTGCCGCCCCAGCATCATTACTGACCGCGAGTATGCACGGAGGCAGGCCGAACGCTTCGTAGTGCTCTCCGACGTGGTGAAGGCTTCTGACGAAGATCTCGAATGGCTGTATCCGGGTGTAGATCCACTGGAATCAGCACGCAAGTGGTTGTCCTTGGGCGGTACGGAAGGACCTGCGCTGGTGGTGGTCACGCGGGGTGCGCGCGGCCCGTGGGGAATCACAGCCATCGGCGAGACCCAGGTCCCCGCACCTTCCGTGACGGTGGTGGATACCGTTGGTGCCGGCGATTCGTTCATGGCGGGGCTGCTGTCAGCGATAGTGGACCGCGGGCTTGACGGTGCGCAAAACCGCGGAGCACTCAGAGCCATGCCGGCTGAGACCCTTGCCGCCATCATGGACCACGCGACGCGTGCTGCCGCAGTCACGGTGTCACGGGCTGGCGCCAATCCGCCGACGCGGGCCGAGCTCAACCATAGGGCTGTTGCAAGCTAAAACTGTTGCCGGCGAAGTCCGGCCAAGAGGAGGTGCGCCATGAAAGACCACGATCCTTATGCTGCGACGCCCGCGCCGGAATTACAGGTTGCGAGCGAGTCATTCAGCGGCGGCGATACTCTCGGCCCCGATCAACGGAGCGGGATTCTGGGTGCGGGTGGCCAGGACATTTCTCCTCAGCTGAGCTGGAGCGGAGCTCCGGAAGGAACAAGGAGTTTCGCGGTCACTATGTGGGACCCGGATGCTCCCGGTCGCGGGGGCTACTGGCATTGGGCGGTACTTAATATTCCTCCTGAAGTATCAAGCCTTCCGGCCGACGCGGGCGGCCCAAACGGTCATGCGTTGCCCGCTGGCGCGTTCCAGTTAAAGAACGACGGCGGCCGCACCGGCTACCTTGGGGCGGCCCCGCCCAGAGGGCATGGACCGCATCGGTACATAGTGGCCGTACATGCGCTGGACGTGGAGGACCTGGGCATCGAAAAGGATTCCGAAGCACGCATACTTGCTTCAGCCCTTCCCTCGCACACCTTGGCGCGCGGAACCATCACGGGTATGTTCGAGCGTTAGTGGCGGCCTTTGGGTTCTCAACAGCCACGTAGACTGACATGATGCGGCTCGTAGCAAGTGATATTGACGGCACCATCCTCGGTCATGACGGCAAGATCAGTGATCGGACCGTCAAGGCATTCAAAGCATGCCGGGATGCCGGGGTGGAGCTTGTGTTCGTCACGGGCCGCCCGCCGCGGTGGTTGTACCCGCTTCAGGAGCAGCTCGGCCACAGCGGAATCGTGATCTGTTCCAACGGCGCAGTGGTGTGGGATCTCGAAACGGAGAAGCCCATTTCTTCTTGCACCTTGGATATCAAATCCATTTTCGAAGCGCGCCGAATCATCAAGTCCCTGCGGCCGGATGCGTTGTTCGCAGTGGAAACTCTGACTGGTTTCCAACTGGAGCCGGGCTTTCTCGAGAATGAAACCAGTGAGCTCCTCGCGGAGTTCACTCCCGCACCGCTGGATCAGACGCTAACGGCGGATGACGCCGTCGTGAAGTTCCTGGCGATAACCCGTAAGGGCACCCCGGACGAATTCCTTGCCGAAGTTCAGCCCGCTGTTGCCCATCTGGTCAGCACCACGCACTCGGCGCCGCGCACGGCGATGCTTGAGATGTCCGTGCCCGGCATCAACAAGGCCGTCACCCTCGCGAAGTACGCTGAGTCGCTGGGTATCGAGGCCGCCGACGTTGTGGCATTCGGGGATATGCCCAACGACATCGAGATGCTCCGCTGGGCCGGCCACGGCTACGCCATGGCAAGCGGCCACCCGGAAGCCATCCTCGCTGCGGGGCAGCAGGCACCGCACTTCGACGACGACGGCGTGGCCCAGATCCTCGAGGCGAAACTGACGGAGCAAACGGTCTAGCCACGTCCGACACGAGGGATCCAGCAGCGCACCGACTCGCGGTAGCTGATGAATTCGGCACCAAAACGCTCTTCGAGATCGGCTTCCTCCACCGGCCGGACGGCATAGTTCCACAGCAGTGAGCCGAGAACTGCGTAGGCGATGACTAGCCATGACCCGAGAATGAGGCCGACAGCGGCACCTTGGGTAATGCCCGCAACAGCCATGGGGTTACGAATCCAGCGGTACGGTCCGGCGATGACCAAGCGGTTCGGCATGGCTGAGGCGACGCCCAGCGCGCTTGCGAGCATCAGAAGCAGCGCTCCGGCAGGGGCAGCGATCGGCGGAAATGGCAGGGTCACTTCCCATCGCTGTTCGAGGAACGTCAGGCCTACGGGGATGACCGCCAGGAAGAGTCCCCAGAAGAGGATCATTTGGCCGATCGTTGCTCCCACGTTTGTTGTCGTACGACGTCCAGCGGCTGAACGGAAAGCGAAGGGCCCTTGGCTGATCCAAGCCGTGGGAATCCCGCCCAGGACGACGATGCTGAGGGCGGCCAGGGAACAAACGGCGGCGGCAATCATCATCAAAACGCCCAAACCTGCTTCAGTTGTCACCGTGGCGTAGACCCCGAGGGCGAACGCTACGATTCCTGTCCAAGCGGTGGCGACAAAGGCGGCGGCCTTCACGGCGGTTGCCGCCAGGGCGGAGGCAATGACGAAAAGGGGAATGTCAAAGATCGCAACGGCGACGGGATCGAGGCTACCTAGTGTGGCTTCCCGCATAACGGGCGACAGGAAGACGGCGATCCACCACGAAAGACCGGCGGCCGCCTGCATCGCAAAATAGGCTCGGCACAGCAGCTGCAAGCCCGATCTTGTACCTTGAGGTTTCACGGATGCCGGACGCCGTCACCTGCCAGCACTGCCCGGTAGCCCTCCATGTAGGTGGGGAAGGCGAACTCGAAGCCAGTCCCGCGCAGCCTTTGGTTGGAGCAGCGTTTGTCGCCAGGGCCGGCGGGGGCGTCTTCCAACGCCGTCGGTGGTTCAGGGCTTCCCATTTCCAAGGCAAGAAACCGTATGACGTCACCCATCTCGGCCGCATGGTCGTCTACACCTACATAGACCGGATCCGGGTCCTGACCCATGGTGGTGAGGTGGACGATCATGGCCGCGGCGTCGTCCCTGTGCACACGGTTGGTGTGCCGGGGTTGTGCTGGAATCACGGCCTGCCCTGACCGGACTTGGTCGATCAATCGCGTTCGCCCCGGACCGTAAATGCCGCCGAGCCGCAGGATGATGGGTTGGGTTCTGGTACCCCGGGTGCGGGCAAGGAACAGATTTTCAGCCTCCACCAGCACCTTGCCGCTGAAACGCGTGGGCTCGGTGGGTGTGGTTTCGTCCACCGCCCCTCCGTCGGAGTCCTTATATACGGCTGTGGAGGAGACGAATAGCATGCGGGCCGGTTCGACAGAATCGCGTTCCAAGGCCTCCAGAACATTTTGCAAGCCGTTTATGTACGCCGCCCGGTACGCCTCCTCGGTGGAAGAATCGGCGGCTACTGCGATCACAACAATGTCCACATCTGCTGGGATGACCGGAACTTCACGTGCGAGGTTCGCGTGCATGCCCCGGATCGCCGCGGGGAGCTTTTCCGGAGAACGGCGGAGACCGATTACGTCATGGCCCAACTCTGCGAAACGCTGTCCGGCTTCGGTTCCAAGGTCGCCGCACCCGGCAATCAACACAGTCATGCCACTAGTTTGGCAGCCCTGACGCGCGCAAAGCTGTCACCAACTTCCCAGACTCCATACAACCCGCGTTCAACTTGCGCCCGTAGGCTTTCAGCCACAGACCCGTTTAGCTTGTTGGATGTAGGGGAATCATGGCCAAGCGTAGGATCAACGACTTCAACACCGCTCCATTGCGGCGGATCGAACCGGATCACCACTGGAGGTCGCTTCGCCAGGGCGACCGCGTGAGCGTGACACTAACGCCGGGGTACGAATCGGCTGGCATAGTGGACGCCGTTACCAGTGATGCAACGGCAGTTTGGGTGGAGCTCGACGGCGGTCGGGGCCGCACGCTGGTGCACATCAGCGATGGCGTGGCGGTGGTTCCCCTGGAGAAGGTGACGGTCACAGAGGAGTCGTAGGCGCCCATGCCCAATGGGCTACGCTTCGGATGTGACGCTGCCCTATTTCCTCCGCAAGGACGGCACGGTGGGCCCGCTGGCCTTCGCCCATCGCGGATTCTCCATAAATGGCCTGGAGAACTCCATGGCTGCTTTCCGTGCCGCCGTTGAACTCGGCACCTTGCACCTTGAAACTGACGTGCACACCACTTCAGATGGCGTCCCGCTCGTTTTCCACGATTCATCCTTGGACCGGGTCACGGATTCGTCCGGGCGGATCGCTGAACTAACGGCAGCCGAGGTGGGGCAGTCCCGGATTGGCGGAGTGGAATCCGTGCCGACTTTCGACGAGCTGGTGGCAGCCTTCCCCGATGCCCGCCTGAACCTGGACGTGAAGGACTGGAATTCTGTTAAACCGATGGCCGAGGCTATCGAGAAGCACGGCATCCACGGCCGGGTGTTGGTAACGAGCTTCTCTGACCGGCGTCGTCGCGCAGTATTGAAACTCCTCAGCCAGCGGGCGGCTTCTTCGGCTGGTAGCACCCTGACCGCGCTTTTCGTACTTCTTGGACCCGTGCTGCCGGCGCGCTTGGCCCGCAAGGTGCTCACCGGCGTCGATGCTTTCCAAGTGCCGGTCCGCTATGGGCGATTCCCCGTGGTGACTCCAGGTTTTGTTCGCCGCGCCCATCGCTTGGGCGTCCAAGTTCACGTCTGGACCATCAACGAGCCCGCTGAAATGTGGCGTCTATTGGATCTGGGTGTGGACGGTATCGTGTCCGACCGGCTGGACCTGCTGAAGGACGTTCTGGTGCGCCGCGGGCAGTGGGTCTAGCCCCATTTTGTTCCCACCGAGATGGCATGTAATACCGATTCCGCTTCGGAACATTGGGTTCAAATGCCATCTCGGTGGGAACTTACTCAGTACCCTTTCTATTTGGGGTAGGCCCGGATTAAGGTCGAAGTATCCGTACTCTTCGTTGGCACATGGCTCGCCAATCACGTGCCGGCATCGGAAGGAAGGAAAATCTGACATGGCTTCGGAATCTCACACCACCACGGATCACGACGAGATTCGCAAGTGGGTTGAAAGCAACGACGGTAAACCGGCCAGCGTCAAAAAGACCGGCGACAAGAACGACGTGGGTATCCTGCGTATCGATTTCCCCGGCGGAGCTGGCGAAGATTCGCTGGAACACATCAGTTGGGACGAATGGTTCGACAAGTTCGAGGAGAGCAAGCTGGCTTTCCTCTACCAAGCAAAAAAGGCCAGCGGCGAGGACAGCACCTTCTTTAAGTTGGTGAGCCGTTAGGCGCGACCAGAACGTAAAGCGAGTACATCGGAAGGATGATTACCGTGGCTGAGCGAGGAAACTCAAAGCACGGATCGCATCTGGATGACCAGATGCAGCACGAGACCGAGGGAATGATCAGGGGAAACAAACCAACCCATGTGGAAGAGGGTCGGGAGACCGAGCCCTTCCCCGATGAGACAGACGCGCAAGAAGTCCGTGAGGCCTTAAACCCCAATACCGCTTCTGGTACTTCTGCAGATGCCGCAGCGGAGGAGGGAGACTCCAGTGAGTGAAGCGCTGAGAAAGTACGCGGATATTTACCGGCAGCCAGGACCGTGGTGCTCGGCCTATCTGGAGGCGAGTACGGGAACAGTGGACAGCCTCGAAGCTGCCGACGTCCAACCTGACAACGTGCGGGATGCGTTGGCGGGGCAGGGAGCGTCCAAGGAAGATCTGGCCGCCATGGAATCCGCTATCCAACCCGCCGAGGGACTGCCCGCCCCGGTTAGCCGTTTTGTGTTGGTGCGGGATGGGCAGGTGATGGTTAATGAGCTGTTGCCCGGGCCACTCTCGGGGCCCGAAAGAATTTCCATGGACTCCATTCCCGACCTGCTGCCTTTGATGAAGCACCAGCCGGACGAGTTCCCATATGTCGTGGCCGAAGTCAGCCGCGATGAAGGCGAAATCCGACTACATCGGGCCGGCAGGCCGACTGTTGAGGAGAGCCAGCACGTCCAGGGCTCGGACGAGAATCTCAAAAAGGTTCCCAGCGGCGGTTGGTCACAGGGGCGGTATCAACACCACACTGAGGAGATTTGGCGGCGCAATGCCGATCAGGTGGTGAATGAAATCGACAAGGTTGTGAGGGAAAAACGAGCCCGCCTGCTGGTCCTTGCCGGTGACATCAGGGCGCGGCAACTCGTTGCCGATCAACTGTCCGAGGCGAGCAAGGCCATCCTGCGCATGGTGGATGCCCATACCCTGGCCCCTGGTTCCGACCGTCAAAAGTTCGACGACGAGGTTAATTCCTTGGTTGCCCAGCAGTGGGCGGAGGAACAACAGCAGCTGATGGAGCGCTTGGCCGAGCAGGAAGGGCAGGCCAACCCCGAGTCGGCTACTGGAAACGGGGCTGTGGTTCACGCCCTCCAGCAAGCCCAGGTGGATGTGCTGATCCTCGATGATCAAGCGCTCTCCGAACACACCCTGCTTGCGCTGGGTGCTGAACCGTGGATCGCCAGCTCTGAGGACGAAGCCTTGGGAGCTGAAGTTCTAGGAAAGGTCCCTGCACCCGCGGCCATGGTGCGTGCTGCGGCTCTAACGGATGCCCGCGTTCAGCTGGTCCCCTCCGCTGCGTTGCCTGACGGCGTCCAGGTGGCAGCCCTGCTCCGGTGGCCCACTGGACCGGAACGGCCGGGAGGCGCGTAACCATTCGACCAGAAAGGCCAAGGCGTCGAGCCTTGGCCTTTCCTTTAGGCGATTGCTTTTATTCGTTGTGGGCTTCGATGGCTGCCTTACGGACCTGGCTGGCCCGGATCCGCTCGAGATCGAACTTGCCCTTCCGATCGAAAGTGAAGATGCCATTCTTTTCCTGGAAGACGTCCGTCAGCTGCGTATAGCAGTAACCGAACATGTCCGGGTTATCCAGGAGCACGCCACATAGTGCGTCGAAGCGAGCATAGAACTCCTCCTCGCTTCTGACGCGCTGCCCGTAACCCCACGACGTCGATACATCAGTTCCGAGGCCCGCTTCTGCTGACGCTTGGCGCGCCTCCGTTTCGTTCCACCAAATGCCGCCGAATTCCGACACGAAATACGGCTGGCCGGCGTAAGGAACGGAGTATTCCTCACCCTGCGGGTTCCGGTTTACAAAGGGCTTCCCGTCCGAAAGGCCCTGCTGCTCGATCCGGAACTTGTCCGGATTCTGCTCGTAGGAATGGGAATCGTAAATGTCTGTTTCGCGGATGCGGTGCGAGTACCCCGATGCATCGATGACAGGCCGCGTGGGGTCGGTCAATTTCGTGGCAAGGAACATGGCCTGCGTGACATCATCCAGTACCGTGAGTCGATCGTGCAGGACCTGGTGTGTTTCGTTCAGCGGGCACCATCCGATGATCGAGGGATGGTTGAAGTCGCGCTGCAGCACCTCAAGCCATTGGGCTACGAAACTCGCTGTCGGCTTCTGGTTGTGGCCAACGGTTCCTCCTCCGGAGACGCCCCAGTCGCCGAACTCGCCCCAGACCAAGTAGCCGAGTCTGTCTGCATGGTAGAGAAAACGCTCTTCGAAGACTTTTTGGTGGAGTCGTGCACCGTTGAATCCTGCCGTCATGGCCAACTCGATGTCCTTGATTAATGCAGCGTCATCCGGCGAAGTCATCAGCGACTCCGGCCAATAGCCCTGATCCAGCACCAGTCTTTGGAACACGTTCTTGCCGTTGAGACGAACCACTTTGCCATCAAGGGCAACTGAACGAACGGCTGCGTAGCTGCTGACGCGGTCAACCGCGGTTCCGGCAGCGTCCCGAACCGTCACCTCAAGGTCATAAAGGAAGGGATCCTCAATGCACCAAGGGCGCAGGGATTCGGCGGGAATGCTCAGCCGGAATGTTGGCGTGAGGTCCAAGTCTGCCTTGGCCGTGGCTTCCACCCTCAGATCGTCCTTATCGCTGAGGACAGCGGTCACCGTGTGCCCCGTGCGGTTCTGGCTGATCGGAACCTCAATCGTGATGCTTGAGTCGGCCAGGTTGGGAGTCATTCGGAGCCGTTTGATGTGGACCTCGGGTACAGCTTCCATCCAGACCGTCTGCCAGATTCCAGTGGTGCGGGTGTACTGGCAATGAGTGTTGTTGTACCAGGTTGCCTGCTTGCCCCGGGCCTGCGTTTCGTGCCGCGAATCGCGGGCCCGGACAACAATGACCGCTTCCGTGCCGGGTTCGGCCACTCCACCAAGATCGGCGGTGAAGGGGGTGAAACCACCCCTGTGGCGGCCCACTTCAATGCCGTTCACCCAGACAGTCGCGTCGTGATCCACAGCGCCGAAGTGCAGGAGGACGTTCTGGCCGGCCCACTCCTGGGGAATGGTCACCGTACGTCGGTACCAAACAGCTTCCATGAAATCCACGTGCGCAATTCCGGAAAGTTCCGACTCCGGGGCGAACGGCACCAGAATCTCACCCGTGAGCTCGCGCTTGGCGAGTCCGCGCTCCAAACCCGAGTCGCCGGCGTCGATCTCAAAACCCCAGGTTCCGTTGAGGTTTATCCAGTTCTCGCGGACAAGTTGGGGACGAGGATGCTCGGGCTTGGGAAGGGCCGGCATCATCTTGGGCTCTGTCAACGCATCTCCTTGGAAGGGGAAGGGTTCAATTTCCAGTCAAGCGCATCGCCGGAAAATGTGCATCTACCGGCCCGCCTGCTCGGCGCACGGCACTAAATTGTCTCTGTCCGCATTGTCTCTGGTCGCCGCATTGGAATCGTGACGTGAGATGGTGTTTGTACACCAGCCGCTGCGCGAGGAGATTGACGTGACGAGTTTCCGCTTGGCCATCATTGATGATTATCAGCAGGTCGCCAGCGACTACGCCCCTTGGGATTCACTGCTCGACGACGGCGTGAAGGTCAGCGTTTTCAGCGCACCATTTGTTTCGGAAGAGCAAGCCGTGGCAGCCTTGGCGCCGTTCGACATCATTGTGGCGATGCGTGAACGGACGCGCTTCCCTCGTCGCGTGCTCGAGTCATTGACCAACCTGAAACTGCTCGTGACTACGGGCATGGCCAATGCTGCGATCGACCTTGAGGCGGCGTCGGAGCGGGGCGTCCTGGTGTCCGGAACGGGCGGTTCGCCTGCAGCGGCACCGGAGATGACGTGGGCGTTGCTGCTCGCTTTTGCCCGCAACCTGGTTATGGAGGAAAACTCGCTGCGGGCAGGCGACTGGCAGACCGCCGTCGGGTTTGAACTCGAAGGCAAGACGCTCGGAATCGTCGGCCTCGGCAAGATAGGGAAGCGAATCGCGGGCTACGCGAAAGCCTTCGGCATGGATGTGCTCGCTTGGAGCCAGAACCTTGCGGCAGAGGCGGCCGAGGAGGCTGGTGCTCGAAAGGTCACCAAGGAGGAGCTGTTCCGGGAATCCGACGTGGTGACGTTGCACCTACGGCTGTCCGATCGGACCGAGGGCATAGTCGGTTCGGAAGAATTGAGGCTCCTGGGTCCCGAGGGCGTACTCATCAATACCGCGCGCGGGCCACTCGTGGACGAGGCAGCGCTGATTCGTGCACTGGAGGAAGGCTGGATTCGCGGCGCTGCCATGGATGTCTTTGATGAGGAGCCGCTGCCGGCTGGGCATGCTTTGCTTCATTCATCGCGAACCGTGCTCTCGCCACATATCGGCTACGTGACACACGAAAGTTACCGGCAGTTCTACGGCGGCGCATTCGAGGACGTTAAGGCCTGGCTTGAGGGCGCGCCCATTCGTGCGCTGAACGACTGACGCCATCTTCGTAATGGGCAACCGCTTTCCCGGCAAAAGCTGGCAAGATGGACCCATGCGTATCCTCATCGCCCCGGACAAATTCAAGGGATCCCTGACCGCCGCGGAAGCCGCATCAGCCATGGCCGAGGGCGCCTTACGCGTCTATCCAGACGCCATAACTACCCAATTTCCGGTAGCTGACGGTGGCGAAGGTACCCTCGACGCCGCCATCGCCGCTGGCTACGAAGAGCGGAACCACGCCGTTGTGGGTCCAATTCTCAAGCCGGTCGGAGCTTCCTGGGCCATCCGTAAAGATTCTTTCGGCGGAGCCACTGCTGTAATCGAAACCGCCCAGGCTTCGGGTTTGGCCTTCATGGAGCCCACCCCCGAGAATTCGTTGCGGGCCCACAGCTACGGCTGCGGACAGCTCATAGCCGCTGCGCTTGACGCCGGCGCCACCGAGATTGTGTTGGGACTTGGCGGTTCCGCAATGTCCGACGCCGGTAGCGGCGCCTTGCGTGCGCTGGGGCTCAAGCCCGTGGACGCTGCCGGAAATGTGGTGCCGCTTGGCGGAGGTTTCCTTGCCGACGTCGTTGCCCTGGACATCTCCGAGTTGGATCCGCGGCTTTCGCGCGCCAAGTTCCGGATCGCCGTCGACGTCCAAAACCCGCTGTTCGGCCCGGATGGCGCCGCGTATGTTTTCGGCCCGCAGAAGGGGGCAGACGAAGACGCTGTTGAAAAGCTCGACGCCGGCCTCCGTAACTGGGCCTCGCTCCTTCGGGAAGCCACGGGCCGGGACGTCAACGTTCCGGGAGCCGGAGCGGCAGGCGGGTTCCCGGCGTCGTTCCTTGCCTTTACCGACTCCGCGCTTGAAGGCGGCTTCGCGCTGGTCGCCGGACTCACAGGCCTTGCTTCGCACCTCAGCGAGGCGGACCTCGTGATTACGGGCGAGGGTTCCATGGATGAGCAGTCGCTCACCGGTAAAGCGCCCATCGCCTTGGCTGATGCCGCAAGCGTGTACGGAATACCCGTGGTCGCTGTGGCAGGCCGAATCACGGTGACGCCCGAGGATCTCGCCAAACACGGGATAGTTGCTGCGGCCCAGTTGTTGGACGTCGCTCAGCGCAAGGACGGTGTTCCGGACGTCGCCGACGCCGTTGCCAATGCAGCCAAGTATGTTGCATGGGCTACAAGTCAGGTGCTTGAGGGGGCCTAGCTTCTTCTGGGCTACTGCCTGTAGCCCTCGACCTCGCCGATGGGTCGCGGTTCGGCGTCGTCGGGATTCTCACCAGCGTGCTTCTTGGCCCGGCGCTGGCGGAGCAAGTCCCAGCACTGGTCGAGTTGAGCCTCAAGCTGGGCCAAGCGGGCGCGGCTGCCGTCGCCGTCGACGTCGTCCTCAATTCCGCCCCCGACCGCTGCATCCCGCAGGCGGTGCTCCTCTTCCACGAGTGACTGAATCCGTTCCAGAAGATCCTGCTCGTCCATGGTTCGCTCTCCTTGGTTCACTGGATAGTTGCTTATACGAACGTAGTCTGGCTGGCCGGATGCGTCTACGGGTGGCCGACGGCATACTGGGGACATGAAATTCACTACGACCATCGTCGGCGATGGCAACAAGGCTGGCATTGAGGTTCCCGAGGATATTGTTAGTGCGCTCGATGCCGGCAAGCGGCCCCCAGTAGTTGTAACCATCAACGGCCAGAGCTATCGCAGCAGCATCGCGGTGATGGGTGGGAAGTACATGGTGGGTGTCAGCTCTGCGAACAGGGACCTGACTGGGGCGTCCGCAGGCGACACCGTGGACGTGAATCTGGAAGTGGACACCCAACCGCGTGTAATCGAGGTTCCGGACGACCTCGCTGCGGCCCTTGAGGCGGAGCCCGAGGCGAAAGCCTTCTACGGGACGTTGAATTACAGTGCCCAGCGCCGATACGTGGAACCGATTGGGGACGCCAAAACGGAGGAGACCCGGGCTCGGCGGATCGCGAAGGCTGTCGCTGATTTGAAGGCGGGGAAGAAGTAGGGTTTAGGCCGGGCCGCCGCGCGGGGCGTTTCAGTCCTGGCGTCGGCTGTAAGTGCTCACAACGTTGCCTTTGCTCGTGGCGTACTGATCCTCCAGAACGAGGCGGCTCAATGGGTCGCCGTCCTCAAAGAGTCGCCGTCCACTGCCGGCAACCACGGGGTGGGTCATGAGGGTCAGCTCATCCAGGACGCCCGCGAACAGCAGTTGTCGCACTACGGAGATGCTGCCGCAGACTGCGATCTCTCCACCGTCACGCCCTTTCAGGTCAGTGACGAACTGCTCCAGCGGCCCATCGATGAGGTGCGAGTTCTCCCATTCGAGGGGCTCGGACAGCGTGCGAGATGCCACGAACTTCTCCACGGGGTTGATGAAGGCGGCAAAATCTTCGTCTTGCGAAGCATTCGGCCAATATCCGGCCCACTCCTGGTAGCTGATTCGGCCTAGAACCACCGTGTCCACAGTGTTGATCATCTTGGTCAGTCCCTTGCCCAGTTCGTCGTCGAAGCTGTCGAACTGGAACTTGAACGGGTCCTGAACTACGCCATCCACGGAGTGGAACAGGCCGGCGGTTACCTTGCGCATCGGTTCTCCTTTTAGGCTGCCGCCGTTGCCAGGCGACGACGGGACGGCAGTTCAGTGACGTTGCTCGACTCAGTGTTCAAGCGGACGGGAACTTCGAAGAGTTCCGCGTAGACCTGAAGCTCGCCGAGCGCGTCCGTGTCAACGGTGGCTTCGGAAAGGTCCATCTCGACGTTCAGGCCGCCGCCAAGGCTCTTGGTTCGCTGCACCACGGGGTAGAGGCCCTGCACGCTCGAAGTAGTGACGTGACCGGTTGCGGCAATCTGGATCTGTTCGACGTCAACGTCGCCTCGAACAACGACGGAGAGGTTCTCGCTGGTCAATGTTCTGCCTTTCATCAGATTGCTGCCACGCTGCAGCGTCCCCAGCGTATGTGCACGGTGTGACCTGCGCAACATTACGGCGGCACGGCTTGCATCGGCGGTGGCCGCCAGCCAGGCCACTGTTAACGCAGGCGTCGATGTTCTGCGCTGCGCTTCAGGGTCAGCGTCATAAGCACTTGCCGGCGTCACGTTGACCCGCATCGGCCGAAGAAGCTGATGGGACTGGTCAGCTAACCGGCCGAACGCTCAGCTACGTCACGGACGTCGAGGTTGAAGCGCTCTACAGCCGAAACCAGGTCGGCATCCTGGGTATGACCGGTCGCTGGATTACCCTTACATGCAGTGCCCCCAAAATACAGTGATGGTATCCCGGCGATCATGACGCCAAATCCTCCTATTTCTTTATTATGACTTCTGATCAGGCTTACAGTCGGCATTATTCCATTGTAATTTCCGTTTTCTGCAGCGACCCCTCAACGACGTGTTAGAGTAAATTTCGGTAAACGGAACAAGAATGATTGGTGTCATTAAGACCGTTCGCATGGACGACGGTCTGGCTTGACCCTTCGGGAATAATTTTCCGAGCCAGACGCATCGAGTAAACATACGGATAAGTTATGGGGACCCGTTGAATAATCCATTTAATTCCCAGTTGCCACGCCTTGGGGTAGGTCCAATGTCGCGGCTTACCGTTCAAGCCATGACTGATGTTGCCTATCGGCAACAGGCACCAATCATGGCGATTGCAAGTCGGCGCCAGATTGACCATAAAGAGGCAGGCGGCGGGTATGTGGAAAATTGGACCTCGGCCGAGTTCGCCTCTTCTCTTTCGGCAAATGACCCCTCCGGCCTCATTGCAATCTGCCGCGACCACGGAGGACCTTGGCAGCAACCACTTCAATGGTCTGCTGATCCAGTGGTGGAGCTCGAGAATGCACTCGCCTCTTTCCGGAGCGATATCGACGCGGGCTTCAACCTTCTGCATATCGACACGTCCAAGGCGTCGAGCGGTTCAGTCGATATCGAGAGCGCCCTCGATCGACTAACTCTGCTCTACAGAGGGGCCTGGGAGCATGCCCGCCTCAAGGGTCGAGACATTTCCTTCGAAATTGGCTTTGAGGTTCAAGGCGAGGAGATGAACGATCCCCGGCAATTTCAAGTGGAACTGAACCGAGCCCTTGATGGTCTTTCCGCAGCAGAATTGCCGATGCCTGTCTTTGTCGTTGCCCAGACGGGCACGAAGGTGGTCGAGGACAAGAATACCGGCGCCCTGGTGCGGGGTGACCGGAACAGGGTCCTCGACGGAATCAGTGTCCTTTCAGCGCTCTGCCATGACGCCTCTGTCCAGCTGAAGGCTCACAACGTTGACTATTTAGACCCCGCCGAGGTCACTCAGCTCATGACGGCCGGCGTAGATGCCATTAACGTTGCGCCTGAGTTCGGGGTCATCGAGACACGTGTCCTTCTCCAAGCCATGCGGGACCTAGATGCCCGTGATCTCCGTGAGGCTTTCGTCAGTGCTGCAGTGGAATCAGGCAGATGGAAGTCCTGGATCGTGGCAGGCAAGACATACGATCCCGAAACGCTCGCCATCTTGTCCGGACACTACATATTCAGTTCGGAAACTGGGAAGCGGATTCGAAACGAGGTCGACCGAAGACGCGCCGAGATGGGACAGCCGTCCGTTGATATCGAAATACTCGACGCGCTCCGCTCGAGCATCGAGGGCTACCAATCCGCAACGCAAAAGACAACGAACAAGACGGAGGCACACGTAAATGGCTGACTGGATTCTTGGCCTTGGTGGATCTTCGCACGACTACTCAGCTGCCCTCATGCACGGCAACGACATCATTGTTGCTATCGAAGAGGAACGCATCTCTCGGGTTAAGTACGGCCTCGGTAACGGCTTCCAAAACCCTATCCGGGGAGCCATTCAGTATTGCTTGGATTACGCCGGAATCGGACTAGACGATATTCATTCAGTTGTCTCAAGCGATTTGCTCCCGCATCGGGTCCGCTCAATGTTCGCGGCGGACCAGTTAACCCTCTACCCTCACCACCTTTCTCACGCGGCATCCGCGTGGCTCCTGACTTCGCCAGGAGAAGAAGGAGGCGTCATCGTCTATGACGGGCTTGGGTCGGTCGCCGAACATCCGGGCCCGGATATGCGCGCCAAGCGTGAGACGTTCACGTTCTATGCAGTGTCCTCGCTAGGCGATTTCACCCGTGTTGGTGGGACGTACGGCGAAGGATTTGTCGAACACACAATGTTTCCAATGGGCTACACCAATTCGGTAGGACAGATTTACGAGATCGTCAATGCAGCTGTTGGGTTCGCCGGCCTCGAGTCAGGCAAAACGATGGGGCTAGCAGGCTGGGGTAGTCCTCAGTACTTGGATGAATTTGCTAAGCATGCCCGGATTGGAGACTCGCTGGACTCGCTCTTCCAATTCAGCCCCTTCGATGGCTTCCTAGAAGAGCTTCAAGCAATTAAAGACCGCGATGGTGACACTTTCGCCACTCATGCGGATCTGGCAGCGACGGTTCAGACGATTCTCGAGAGGGTGCTGCTGCGCGGGTACGAGCTCCTTCGCGACGAGGCCCCCACTGGAACGCTAGCAATTGCGGGCGGTTGTGGGCTCAACACGGTTGCCAACGGAGTTCTTGCCGCACGGGCAGCAGCCGACGGGAGGAGAGTGCTTATCCCACCTCACTCCGGCGATGCCGGTCTTTCATTTGGCGCCCTTTATCTCTTCGCAAAGGAACGTGATGCCGAAGTTCAGGTCACCTTCCGAGGTAAAGCAGTCGATGATCGGGTCGCTCGGCCGTCCAAAACGTACGCTGCAGATGCGGCCCGCGCAGAAGTACGAATGTTCTACCCGGATCTTCTTGTTGAGCCGAGCCTGATGAGTCCTGAACAACTGGCTGCCCGTTTGGCAGATGGAGAAATCATTGCTGTATTCGAGGGTTCATCCGAATTCGGACCTCGCGCCCTTGGCGGCCGCTCAATTCTGGCCGACCCGCGCAAAAGCATGGTCAGGGAGCGAATTAACCGTCAAATCAAATATCGGGAGCCTTTCCGCCCCATAGCTCCTCTCATCCTGGATAGTGAATTTAGCGACTACTTCGAGCCGTCGAGTGCAGCGGACCCTTTCATGCTGAAAGTCGCGCAGGCAACTGAACTCTGCAAGGCATCAGCTCCTGCTGTAGTTCATATTGACGGCGGCTCGCGAGTTCAAACGGTGCCCTCAGAAGGAGACAGCTTTCTTACAAGAACGCTTCGCGAGTTCTTTGCCATCACAGGGGTGCCGATCCTGGTAAACACGTCGTTCAACAGGCGTGGTGAGCCCATTGTCGAGACTCCTCTCCAGGCGCTCCGTGCCCTCCATGAAATGCCTCTCGACGGCCTCTGGCTGGAAGGCCAGTTCGTAACCCGCGTTCCATCGCACTTTCCCCCCGCTGTCAGATGAATGTCGCGTCTCGTGTGATCCCTACGGACGCAGGGCGAAAAGTAGAAATTCTGGCGGGTGTTGACGCGCGAAATCTCATCGTGCGTAAAACCGCAGAAGAAGGGGCGGACGCCTCCCCTTTGCTGGAACAGGCGAGACACCTGCACTACATGCATGACACCCACAATCTGCGCATGTACCCAGAGGTCATTCGGACCTTCGACACTGGCTTTGACATGACTTTTGTGCGCGGCGAAACGTTGTCCTCGTACCTCGATAAATCCAGTCATGCGGACGACGCCATTGCCAATGCTGTTGACGCATTATTCGATCTTGCTCTCACGCTACGGAAGCCGTGGCACCAGGAGGCCGAGCATAGGATCAACTTCCTTCGCGCAGAAGCACTGGAGCGGCGGGGCCGGTTTAAGCGAGCCATCGCCAAGACACACCTATCCTTGAAACCGTCGACGCGATCTCTCGTTTCGCTGCTCGATCAGGTCGTAGCGGACTCCTCGAACTGGGTCTCGCGTGCCATCGACAGCCAAAATGTGGATCAACGGGCCAGACTTTCAATAGCCGTTCACGGTGATTTTGTGCCCTCAAACGTCATTCTCCATGGGCCAGAAACGACGTTTCTAGACGTGCGTGGGGTCTGGTATCAAGGGGTCCCTTTATGGGATCCAATCATGGATCTGGCATCTTTCTGTGTCTTTGCAGAGTCGATTTGGCCAGCTCTGGCGGACTCTGGATTTGCCACGCCCATGCGCCATCCCTTTAGGGAGGGCGAAGTTTTGACGGCCGCCTTAAAATCCATCGCGCTCCAAGCATGGCTTCGAAACGACGCGCATTGGCGGGCGCGGTTCGACGTTTACCGGGGCTTTCGTGTCCTAGGCAATATTGCAAACCATCTCACCACGACTCGCCAAGACGGATTTGACCACGCGATAGCTGTGCTGGGCCCCTACCTATCAATCTCCAAGAGGATTGCTGCTCATGCCACCTGATGTTCGGAATCGGTCGCTTGTCTTCGATTTTGACGGCACTTTGGCGTACCCGAAAGCTCCAATTGGGAAGGACATCTCCGATCGGCTTGGCCTGATTCTTTCCGTCGGAAGAACGTGCATGGGCATCATCACGAGCGCGCCCGCGAAAGACCTTCGGAAACGCATCCCGTCGGTTTTATGGACGTTTGCATGTTCCGATAATCTGATTCTTTTGCCTGACGGGGGAACTTCTCGGATTCCGGAGGGGCAGCCCTCGCCCGAGCCCCCCGGACCATCTGCTAGCTCCGTTGATTCCCTAACGGCCCTCGCTAACTCGGTTGCCCGCGAGCTCGGCCTTCCAAACCCAATGCTCTCGATGTCCGGAAGTCAGCTTCTCGTGTCCTTCACATCCGAGACCGCGGCGCAACAATCGCGCGAGGGCCAAGCACGCGACGCATATTTTCTTCTTGCAGGCCGGGCCAACCTTGGAGTTAACGTCTACCGGGCGGGACAGCGGTCGGTCTCTGTCGTAGCCGACAATTGGAATAAATTGCGAGCGTTGGAATGGCTGGCGACGAGATGGGGCATTGCCCTTGAAGACCTGACCTATATGGGTGATGACTTCGGGCCTGGAGGTAACGACGAGCCCATCCGCAACTCCGCAGCGCATGTTGTGTCGGTCGAGACCCCCCAAGAAACGTTCCTCCGCGTCGACGCCCTGATGAAAGAAGAAGACCTATGAATGAAGCTCACTGGGACCGGCTGGAGGCGACCAGGGCGTACGCAGGTCGCGTGAAGTTGACCGACTACCTCGTTCGCCTGCCCAGCGGCGAGTTGGGCCATTACGAAGTTGACGAGAGCATGCCCTTTGCCGTGGCCGTGCTGATCGAGCAAGACGATGAAATACTTTTGACCCGCCAGTACCGCTTCCCTCTAAACGCCTGGATTTTTGACTTACCGGGAGGTGCCGGCGAGGAAGGAGAACTTCCTGAGATTGCCGCGCGCCGTGAAGTGCAGGAAGAGCTCGGACTAAGCATTGATTCCATAGTGGCCCTTCAACACTTCTTCCCAAATCCTGGACGGTCAGCTTGGCCGGTTTATTTGTTTCTCGCCAAAGTCGCCGAGGAAGGCCTGGCTGCTCTAGACGACCCTTGGGAACGAGTAGCAGGTCGGCGCGTTAAGAAGTCCCATGTCAGGGAAATGATCGCGGCGGGCGAGCTTGTTGATCCGTCTCTTCTCATAGCTTGGCAGAGCGCTACGGCGAAGGGCCTTCTCGGTGTTTAGCGACAGAGCCCCTACCGCCCAGAGAAACAACTCTCTTCTCTTCGGCGCGGTCATGGTTGATGCCGTAGGAGTTGGGTTCTTCCTCCCGATCTCTCTCCTAGTGCTCATTCGACGTAATGGACTCGACTCGGTCGACGCAGGTGCCGCAGTAACCGTCGGGGCGCTCGTGGCCATCTGTACGATTCCGAGCGCGGGCCAGCTGGTGGGTCGACTCGGGCCGCGTCGCGGGCTACAGACCAGCAATTTACTTTCTGCAGTAGGAGCTGGCCTCTATCTGGTTGCGTATTCGTCCCCCTTGGCAGCGGTAGCGAGTTTTGTCGGAATGTTCGGTGACAAGGTATATGGCGCCGCGTGGCCGGCGCTTGTTGCCTCGATGTTCGGCCGCGACAGGGTTGGGAGCTGGCTGGCGACGGCGAATGCTGTTCGTACAGGCGCCGTGGCAGTCGGTTCCATCGCTGCGACTGTGCTTTTGGCCAGCGGTTCAACGCGCGCACTGACTTGGGCAGTGGTAGCCAATACCGCAAGCAAGACGCTCTCTATGCTGGCTGTCGCATGGCTGAGATCCGAGAAGTGGGCTCCATCCGAGAAAACTTCTTTCAAGGATGTACTTGAACCTTTGGCAAACCGTTCATTTATGCGTCTCCTGACAGGGCAGACACTCTTATCAGTTGCTTGGGCGGTGACGCCGGTAGTCTTTCCGCTCCTGCTCGTGGCCGGCCTCGGATTACCCGTTTTCTGGGCCACAGTTGTGCTCGCCGTGCGTTRTGGCGTGATCGCTCTCTTGCAAATCCCTATCAGAAAAGCGACCAATAGCTGGTCAGATTCAACCGTCATGGGAACGACGTACGTCCTAGTCCTTGCCTCTCTCATCCTCTGCTCCGTGATGCTGTCGTCTCGTAGCCACAATTTTTCAGTGACGGGATCGGCGGCTCTCATCGCAGTGGTCGGTATAGCACTGGCGGAAATTCTCTCAAAACCAGCCGCGTCGCAAGCAGCTGTACTGGCATCGCCCACCGGCCGCGAAATACCTTTCATGGCCCTCTTTCAACTCTCCTGGACCCTGTCATATGCCGCTGCGCCGCTACTAGTAGGAGTAGGCGTCGAGAAGCCGCTCTTTATGTGGGTTGCCCTGATTCTGCTAGTCGGAGCTGGTGGCTTCGTCCAATTGATCCCCCAACTGAAGGAATGGCATGCAAAGCTTCGATGAGGATGAGACCGCTAGACAAGATGACTGTGAGTTGATAGCCGCAGCCGCAATAACGGCCGTTGACATCAACGCGCCTGCCCAAAGTCTTCCGCGCTGGAAACAGGCAGAGCTGCTTTACGAAGCTGCTCGTATTGCGGTGTCCGAGGTACTGCCTGGCGACCCTTCTTGGTCAACCCTGCAAAATCTGGACGCCCCTCAATCGCGAGCCCTGTACAGAACCGCTGTCATGTCGCTCGAGCTGAGCAAAGCGAATGGGAACGGTAAAACTCGGGAACTTGCTGAGCGCGTGCGTGAAGGCGCAAGGCTCATCTACTTCACTAGTCCCTTTACCTTTTCGATCCAGACGGCGACCAAAGACAGGGTAGTCTCAGGACCTCAGATTCGCGTCGTAGTGCCATTTCGAGACGATTCAACGCGGCAATCTCGGTTTCAGAATCTGATCACACTCGTCGAACGTCTGAATCAACAAACCCTACGGAAACAAATTCGAATCGTGGTCGTGGAAGGCGACATCTCTGAGCGTCACGAGTACTTGCTTTCATGCCTGGTCGATGAATATGTATACGTTCAACATTCGGGTCCGTTCAACAAATCGATGCTCGTAAATCGGGGTGTTGCATCATCCAACGGTGACGAGGATATTCTGATTCTCGACGGCGACCTCTATCTGCCTGACAACTTTATTGAGCTAATCGTCCACGCTCGGCAAGAGAAGGGGAGGAACTTCGTGCCGGGAAACAGGGGGCTTTTTCTCGACAGCAAGTCCTCCGATGATCTGCGCAATCATGACACACCTGACGCCGCCATCGAGCTTTCCGGCTATGCACTAGCCGATCCTCGAGGTCTTTGCGTCGCTACCAACGTTAGAGACTTCCGAGCCATTGGCGGCTTTGATGAATCGTTTATTGGTTGGGGAGGGGAAGATCGGGACTTTCACATGAGGCTGAATGCGGCGAGACGTGTTGGTCGACTCAGGGGTGATTTGTTTCACTTGGCTCATCAGCGTCCCGACATGAATCCGTACACAGAGTCACTCGCCTGAGGCTGCCCCGAGCCCGGACAGGTGGTTAGTTGGTTAGGCTGCCAGTGTGAATTGGCGGCGTTCGTACTCTAACGGGCTGAGACAGCCGATGCTGGAGTGGCGCCTTCGGCCGTTGTACCACCCGTCGATCCAGGTGTAAGCGCTGCGGCGTGCAGCGTCGAGATGGAAGAACCGCGCCAGATCCGCCCGCGCCAGCTCACCCCTAAACCGCCCAAAAACAGCGGTCTGATCATCACTGAGGAATTCCACCGCCACGCCCTCACACTACCGAACCACGAGGCTTAGCGTTCAATCCTGTTCCATTACTACCAAGACCCCGGCCCGCTCCTGCTGCACGATCTCCAATTTGCCAGGCCAGCAGCGCGCGGCTGTCCGTCAGCTTTTCGGCCCCCAGCGGGCAACGATGGCATCCTCAATAGCTTTCCGCTGCGAGATCCCATGTTCAGCAATAGCTTGGTCCAGCAGTTCCATAACCGATATGGAGATTCGAGGGCCGATTGCGATGGTGGCCTCCCGCTTCTTTGTCGTCGCAGCAGCGGGAGTCTGTTGGAGGGCGGGCGCGGCAGCGGGTTGAGTCTTAGTGCGGGCGCGACGATGTCTACGGGATCCAGGCGCTCGTCCGGCGCCGGTTTGGGGCCGCGACGGGCTGGAAGGACCGGCCTGTCTTTCATAGTCTCTGTCATCGGATGATCTTCTCTGCTAGTTCCTTGTAGGCGTCAACGACAGGCGAGCCCTTTCGGTACTCCCCGTACCATTCCTGAGTAAGCCTCATCTTCTGGACGATTGTCCGGTGCGGAACTAGCGGCATCAGCAGCATGCCAGTATCCCTCAGCTGATCGATACTGTTTGCAGCGATCCTGCTGATCGGGCCGTTGATTCAGTGGCTGATGCCCTTGTTTACTGTTCCCGCACGCCCGCAAGAACCCATGCCAGCCGCTGCTGTGCGCAGGCAGTAGGCATTCGGGGAGGGCAGTGACGCCAAGCCACGCCGACTCGCGAAACGCAAGTGCCGCCGTCGTACTTCCTGTGAAAAGTACGACGGCGGCACTCGCCGTTTGTTCCGGGGCTGAACGCTAGGCGGTCTGGCCTGCGTGCTGGCCTTCCGAGATCTCTTCAACAACCTTCGCGTTGAACGCCGGGAGGTCGTCCGGATTCCGGCTGGTGACGAGGCCTTGGTCCACCACCACTTCCTCGTCGGTCCAGTTGGCGCCCGCGTTCCGGAGGTCGGTCTGGAGCGTATGGTATGACGTGACGTTGCGGCCCTTGATGACGCCCGCGTCGATGAGGATCCACGGTCCGTGGCAGATCGAGGCCACCGGCTTGTGTTGCTCGAAGAAGGCCCGCGTGAAGTTCTGGGCGTCCTTGTCGACCCGTAAATGGTCGGCGTTCACGACGCCACCGGGGAGTACCAGTGCGTCAAAGTCGGATGCGTTCGCGTCGGCTACCGCGAGGTCGACGTCGAAGGTGTCACCCTTTTCGACGCCGTTGAATCCCTGGAGCTTTCCCTTGGAGAGGGCTACGAGCGTGGGCTGGCCTCCGGCGTCCTTCACGGCCTGCCAGGGGCTGGTGAGTTCGACCTGCTCCACGCCGTCCGTCAGAAGGAATGCGACCTTCTTGCCTGTGATGCTGTGTTCTGACATTGTTCCTCCTCCATTTGCGCGGTGGATTGCTTCTTGAGCGTGGGCCGCCGCCGTGAGAGTTGTTTGTCTGACTTGTTCAAGCCTAGGGAAGGTCATTTTAGTAAGCAAGCTGAGTATTCATTTGCCGTCGATTCCGGGTGCGCACCGCCGGTCTCCGGGTCTACCCCTACTTCCCCTTCTTCCCCCGCTTAGCCGCAGCATTCATCGCCGACTTCACCGATGGCGGCAGTCCCGCCGTCTCGGTTTCCGGCTCAGCGACCGTCCCGCGCCAGCGGGCCAGTCCTTTCATGCCGTGATAAATCACCAGCGCAGCGGCAGACCCCAAAGCAATGCCGGTGAACTTCAGCTCGCCAATGGTCCACGTGTAATCAGCAATCCCGATAATCAGGGCAACAGCAGCCGTCGTCAGGTTGATCGGGTTGGAGAAGTTGACCTTGTTCTGCACCCAGATCTTCACGCCGAGCACACCGATCATGCCGTACAGCATGGTCGCCGCGCCGCCGAGGACGCCGGGTGGCACGGTTGCGATCAGTTCGCCGAATTTCGGGGAGAAGCTCAGCAGGATGGCGAAGATGCCGGCCACCCAGTAGGCCGCCGTCGAGTAGACCTTGGTGGCGGCCATGACGCCAATGTTTTCCGCGTAAGTCGTAGTACCGGAACCGCCGCCGAAGCCGGCAAGTACGGTTGCGGCGCCGTCCGCCATCAGCGCCCGCCCGGAGACGCCGTCGAGGTTTTGACCGGTCATCGCGGCCACCGACTTCACGTGCCCCACATTTTCAGCGACCAGCACCAACACCACCGGCACGAACAGCCCCACAACGCCGACGTGGAACTCGGGCGTTTGGAACAGCGGCAGGCCCACCCATGCGGCAGCGTCCATCTTCTCGTAGCTGACCTCGCCGCGCATCATCGCCACGAGATAGCCCACCACCACGCCCACCAGAATGCTCAGGCGCCCCAGAATTCCGCGGAAGAGGACGCTGACCAGGATGATCGTGACCAGCGTGACCAGGGCGGTGACCGGAGCGAGGTCGAAGTTGTTCTTCGCGGCCGGGGCCAGGTTGAGGCCGATCAGCGCGACAATCGCGCCCGTGACGATCGGCGGCATGAGCCGGTTGATCCATTCAGCGCCAAACTTCTGGACCACTGCGCCAATAAGGGCCAGCACGACGCCGGCAAGCACCACGCCGCCCAAAGCGCCGCCAACGCCGTACTGCTGCTGGGACGCCATGATTGGGGCGATGAACGCGAAGCTCGAACCCAGGTAGCTGGGCACGCGGCCCTTGGTGATGACGAGGAAAAGCAGCGTGCCGATGCCCGAGAAGAGCAAGGTGGTGGCGGGCGGCATGCCGGTGATGATGGGGACCAGGAAGGTTGCGCCAAACATCGCAACGACGTGCTGCATGCCGATGCCAATAGTCAGGGGCCAAGCCAGCCGCTCGTCGGGCGAGACCACGTGGCCCGGGCGGATCGACTTCCCGTTGCCGTGGAGCTTCCATTTGGTGCCGAGCATGCTCATGGCGGGCCTTCCTCAGAAGAATGTTGGGATTCGGTGCAACATTACCGCCATTGCGGGGCCCGCTCTACGCGCCTCGCTCGCCGTTTGGCAAGCAAAACGGGCCCCGCAAGGCGGAACCTGCAGAAGGACTGTGCCGAACGTCACGGTCCGTCATGGGAAGAGGACATGTGAAGTTGAAGTTGCAACCATGGAAAGCAGAAGCGCCTGGCCATCCCGAAGGCCCGGGCCCAGCGAAAGGTTCACGAATGACGATCGCCCACGAAGAAGCAGTCATTGACGCCGCAGCAGTCGACGCCATTTTTGCCGAAGCACGAACCGCCAACAGCTTTGCCGGTGAGGTCACCGACGAGCAGGCACGCGCCATCTACGAGCTCACCAAGTTCGGCCCCACAGCTTTCAACTCCCAGCCCCTGCGTGTGACTTACGTCCGCTCGGACGAGGCCCGCGCCAAGCTGGTTGATGCGCTCTCCAAGGGCAACCAGGCCAAGACTGCCTCGGCCCCGCTGGTCGCCATCCTCTCCTACGACACCGATTGGCAGGGTCAGTGGGACAAGTTCCTTCCGGCCTACGGCGCCCCCAAGGCCATGTACGACGCCGACCCCGCTTTCGCCGCTGCTACGGGCAACAACAACGCCCACCTGCAGGCCGGCTACTTCATTCTGGCCGTACGCTCGCTCGGCTTCGCTGCCGGCCCAATGACCGGCGCTGACTTCGCCGCAATCGACGCCGAATTCTTCCCGGCGGCGGACCAGAAGAGCTTCCTCGTGGTCAACATCGGCCAGCCCGGCCCGGACGCATGGGGCGAAGCCAAGCCGAAGTTCGCATACGAAGAAGTTGTTCGCACCGTTTAGTCTTTCCGGCTGTTCCGCCGATGCTCTCGTACGTGACGTGCGAGAGCATCGGCGTTTAAGGCCCCGGATGTGAGAGAAGATCCGGGGGTTTGGATGTTCTCTCACGTCCTGCGGCTATTTCGGCATCCCTCTCGCAGATCCCGTCAGTTCTGACTCGCTGAGTGGCAAACTATGCCTATGCGGAACCTCATCTGGGTGGCATTTACGGAGCCCGTACGGCCGGGGCTGGTGTTTCCGCGCAGCGACTGGCCCCTACACATCACGTTGTTAAGGTTCGACGTCGGAACTGACGTGAGTGCCGACGTCGCCGATGTCCTCGCGGACTTGGCCGAGGCGCCAGTCCAGGGAGCCCTCGGCACGCAACTGACCATTGGCGATGAAGCGGGCTTCGGCCACATGGGGTCGATTCCCGTGAGCCTGGTGGAACAAAACCCGTTGCTCCAAGGCCTGCACGAGGAACTCTTCGACGCCGTGGTCAGCGTGGGCGGGCGCATTGCGACACCCAACTACGTCCTCGAACGCTACCGACCGCACATCTCGCATCACGACGGCAAGCGCCCAAAGCCGGGAGACGTCGTCGTGCTTGACCAGGTTGCGCTGGTGGACATGGCGCCGGAAGGCAACCACACCATCCGGCGCATCCTCAGACTCTGGACGCAGGATGCGGCAGAGGCTGAGGATACGCAAACCGCGTAATGACGCGTAGTGCGCGGCCAGCGCATCAGAACCTAGGCGATGACCCCATCCACCAAAGCCTTGGCTTCCTCCTGCACCTTGGCCAGGTGATCGGCGCCCTTGAAGGACTCGGCGTAGATCTTGTAAACGTCCTCGGTGCCGGAGGGGCGGGCCGCGAACCAGGCGTTCTCGGTAACAACCTTGAGGCCACCGATTGACGCGCCGTTGCCCGGGGCTTCCGTGAGCTTGGCCGTGATGTCTTCGCCAGCCAATGAAGTGGCCGTGACGTCCGCGGCGGAGAGCTTGCCCAGCTTGGCCTTCTGCTCGCGGGAAGCCGCGGCATCGATTCGGGCGTAGACCGGCGCGCCGAACTGGTCGGTGAGCCCCTTGTACAACTGCGACGGCGATTTGCCCGTGACAGCGGTGATTTCCGAGGCCAACAGGGCCAAGAGGATGCCGTCCTTGTCCGTGGTCCACACGCTGCCGTCGCGCTTGTTAAAGGAGGCGCCGGCCGATTCCTCGCCACCGAAAGCACCCTCGCCGGACAGCAGGCCCGGCACGAACCACTTGAAGCCGACGGGAACTTCAACCAGCTTGCGGCCCAGCCCTGCAGCGACGCGGTCGATGATCGAGGACGAAACCAGCGTCTTGCCCACAACGGATGCGGGATTCCAGCCACTGCGGTTGCGGTACAAGTAATCGATGGCCACGGCAAGATAGTGGTTCGGGTTCATGAGTCCACCATCCGGCGTGACGATGCCGTGGCGGTCGGCGTCGGCGTCGTTACCCGTGGCGACGTCGTAGGCGGCGGTACCGTCCGCACCCAGAGACATGCGCTTGATGAGCGAGGCCATAGCCGACGGCGAGGAGCAGTCCATGCGGATCTTCTCGTCCCAGTCCAGTGTCATGAAAGCCCACTGCGGGTCCACCGTGGGGTTCACGACCGTCAGGTTGAGCTGGTGGCGCTCACCGATCTCGCCCCAGTAGTCAACGGACGCGCCGCCCATGGGATCGGCACCGATGCGGACACCGGCGTTGCGGATCGCGTCAAGATCCAGGACGGACGGGAGATCGTCAACGTAGCTGCTCAGGAAGTCGAACTTTCCAGTGGTGTCCGCGTTCAAAGCATCGTTCAACGGAATGCGCTTGACGCCCCGGAGGCCGTTCTCGAGGAGCTGGTTGGCGCGTTCGGCGATCCAACCCGTGGCGTCGGTGTCGGCCGGTCCGCCGTGCGGGGGGTTGTACTTGAAGCCACCGTCGCCAGGCGGGTTGTGGCTGGGCGTGACAACAATGCCGTCAGCCTGGGGTGTCCCCGGCGCAGCTTCGCGGTTGTACTTGAGGATGGCGTGGCTCAATGCAGGTGTGGGCGTGTAGCCGTGGCGCGCATCCACGAGTACTGTGACGCCGTTGGCCGCGAGGACCTCCAGCGCGGAGTTCTGCGCGGGCTCGCTCAGGGCATGGGTGTCGCGTCCGATGAACAGCGGCCCGGTGATGCCCTGGCGGCCGCGGTATTCAACGATTGCCTGCGTGATCGCGAGGATGTGCGGCTCGTTAAACGACGACTTCAGGCTGGATCCGCGGTGGCCCGACGTTCCAAACGCCACGCGTTGCGCGGGATCGCCCAAATCCGGGGTGACGTCGAAGTACGCGTCCAGCAGGGCTGTGATGTCAACAAGGTCTTGGGGGAGGGCAACTGTGCCCGCTCGGCTAGCCATGTCGTCCAGCATGCCAGACCACTGCACCCCCTGACAGGAAATGTCCCGCGATCCGGCCCCTGTGACGCAGAATGGCGGTGATGTGGCGCCGGATGAGCCAAAGATTTACCTCGCGTTTACGAGCGGCGGCTTTAGTGGGAGGATTCCGCCCTGACACCGTGTGACGCCTGCCATGGCACTGCGGGGAACCGGAAAAGCGCGTTGCCTTATGCGGCGCACCCGGCGGCGGTAGGGTGGGAAACAAAGACTTAGCGAGGGGGATTCCCATGTCAGATCAACCATCCAAGGGCAACGAGGACAAACCGGCGGGCTACGAACCGCCGCAGTACATCCCGCCCGCCGAATTCAGCCCGCCGGAGCAGAGCTCACAGACGCAGCCGCTTCCGCCGTACGACCAAGGCGCATACACGCAGAACGCCCAAGGCAAGGACGATTTCTACACTCAGCCGCTCCCGCCCCCAAGCCAGAGCCAGAGCAGCGCTGGCCAGAGCAGTGCCAGCCAGGGCCCGTACACACCCGGTGATTACAGCCAGCCGAGTCCCTCTCCCTACGGGCAGCCGCCGAGCCCTTATAACCAGAGCCAGTACAACCAGGGCCAGTTCAACCAGGCCCCGTACCAGCAGCAGCCCTACGGCCAGCAGAACCCGTACGGCCAGCCCGCGTATTACGCCATGCCCACCCAGCCAAAGGGCCTGAGCATTGCGAGCATGTGCTGCGGCATTGCCACTTTTATTGGCTTCGGGTTCTTCATCCTGCCGCAGATCGCAGCCGTGATCCTGGGCCACCTTGCCCTCAATCGCGAGCCCGCCAGCAAGGGCATGGCGATTGCCGGCCTGATCATGGGTTACGTCGGCGTGGCGATCACGGTGGTCGTCTTGATCTTCTTCTTTGCTGCGCTCGGGGCGTCTAGCAGCAGGTACAACTACTAACGCTCACTGCGCCTCTTGCTGGCGGCAGCTTTACACAAACGCGCACGACGGCGACCCTTACGTCAGGTGGGAATCCCACCCAACGTAAGGGTCGCCGTCGTTATTTAGCGCAGGGTGGGTCGAAAACCAGCTACCGAACCCCGCCCATCAGCTTCTTGATGGCCGGTGATCCAGCAGCGAGGGCCACAGCCAACACCACAGCCACGCCGCCAATGCCCAGGAAGTACGGGAGTTCGTCGTCGGGGTTGTAAAGGCCGGCAAGGATGCCTGCCAGGGTGGTGCCCAGGGAGACGGACAGGAAGAACAGCGCCACCATCTGGGTGTGGAAAGCCTGTGGGGCGAGCTTGGTGCTCACGGAAAGGCCAATGGGGGAGAGGAAGAGCTCCGCCAGCGTGAACAGGAACAGGATTCCCACCAGTGCCAGCAGCGGGGTCTTGCCCTCGCCGGCCAGAGGAATGAAGCAGAGGAAGGCAAGCCCCATGATGAGCAGGCCCGCCGAGAACTTCAGCGGGGAACTCGGCTGCTTGGCACCCAGCTTGGTCCACAGTGCAGCCATGACGCCGGCTAAGATGATGATGAACACCGGGTTGATGGACTGGACCCATGCGGCCGGCATTTCCCAGCCGAAGAGGTTGCGGTCCAGTTTCTCCTCGGAATACACGGCGATGAACGTGAACTGCTGCTGGAACAATGCCCAGAATGCGGCCGATGCGATGTATAGCGGGATGAAAGCGAGCACACGTTTGCGCTCCACGCCGGTAACGAGCGGGCTGCGGAAGATCAGGAAAAGGTAGATCACCGAGGCGCCGATGGCGGCATAAGCCATGCTGCGTGCCAGGTTGTCGGCGTTAACGGTGCCCGTGCCGAGCAGTACGCCGATCACGATCAGGATGCCGAGGAAGATCAGCCCGTACCGGGTGCGGTCAGCAGCCGGCAGCGGGTTGGGAACGCGGTGCGCTTCGGCGGGGAGCTTGTTGCGGCCCAGTGAGTAGATGAGAAGGCCGATCGCCATGCCCACTGCCGCTGCGCCGAAGCCCCAGTGGAAGCCGTTGCTCTCCTGCAGCCAGCCGGTGACCAGCGGGCCGATGAGTCCGCCGATGTTGATGCCCATGTAGAAGATGGAGAAACCGGCGTCGCGGCGTTCGTCCTTCTCGCCGTACAGGCTGCCGACCAGCGCCGTCGCGTTGGCTTTCAGGCCACCGGAGCCGATACCCACAAGTACCAGGCCCGCGATCAGTCCGGGAATGCCGGGCAGGAGGGCCAGCGCGATGTGGCCGGCCATGATCATGAGGGCTGAGCCGAAGAGGACCTTTTCGGAACCGAAGATACGGTCAGCAAGCCAGGCGCCGAGGATGGTGGACAGGTAAACGCCGCCACCATATGCGCCCACCAAGCCGGCGGCGAGGCCCTTGTCTATGGACAGCCCGCCTTGGTCGGCGGTGAAGTACATGTAGTAAAGCAGGATGCCCTGCATGCCGTAGAAGGAGAATCGCTCCCACATCTCCACGGAGAAGAGGCTGGCCAGCATCTTTGGGTGGCCGAAAAATGACGTATCGCCCGATGGTTTTTGGGGCGTAGCCGTGGTTAGAGGTGTGCTCATTTCCTCAATGCTGGCATTGACTGCGGGCATTGTCACATCGAAAGGTGCCCATGGCAACCACTTTCCATATGGTAGACAACCACACATTCCCGCTTACTGAAAGGCCTCCAGAACGGCCGCGAGCTGGAGAAGCTGCAGCTCAGAGCCCTGTTTCCCGATCACCTGAATGCCCATCGGCAGGCCACTTGCTGTCACGTGGACAGGAATGCTGATCGCCGGCAACCCGGACACGTTGACCATGGAGGACCATGGCGCGTACTCGCACTGCCTTTTGTAGTCCTCGTCCGCATCACCGGCCCATTCGCTGGGCCACGGCTCGCTGCTGTGGCCGCCGCCCGTGAACCAGCCGATCGGGCGCGGTGTCTGCGCCAGCGTGGGCATAAGGACGACGTCCCACTCCGCGTATTGCGCGATCGTGTCGAGCTCGAACTGCCGGAGGAAACTCAGGGCTTCATTGACCTTCAACGCGCTGCGCTGCTGCGCACGACGACGGAACGTCCGGGTGAGCGGGGTCAGGAGCGCCTCGCGCTGGGGTGCGATTCGCGCACTGCCGACGCCGGCAGTCCAAGCTGCGGTGAACGCCTCGGGGTAGCGGTTGTCGTAGCGGATCTCCGCTTCCGCAACACCGTGCCCCGCCTCCTCAAGCAGCTTGATCCCACGCGCCAGGGCGTCCAATGCTTCCTGTTCCACCTCGAAAGGGAAAACGCCGGCCCACGGGCTATCCAGGCTCACGCCTACATTGAGCGGCGTTGGGGCGTGGCCAACGTTGGCGAGATAACCGCCGTCGGGCGCTTGTTCGCGGGGGACCAGCGCATCCATCAGCAGGGCAGCGTCCGTCGCCGTACGCGCCAGCGGTCCGGCGACCACCAATTTAGCTGCATCGCCCGCGCTCGCTCCGGACGCCACCACGCCGCGCCCGGGCTTGAGTCCCACCAGTCCACAGGCACCGGCCGGAATCCGGATGGAACCGCCGCCGTCGGTCCCGGGAGCGAACGGAACCATGCCCGCTGCCACGGCGGCAGCGCTTCCGCCGGACGATCCACCGGAACTTCGGCTTAAGGAATGGGGATTGCGCGACGGCGGTGCGATGCGGTTTTCGCTGTACGCGGTGAGTCCGAACTCCGGAACCTGCGTCTTGCCAAGCGAGATGCCGCCCTGGCCTCTCAAAGTGGCTGCGAGGGCGCCGTCCTCCGGCGCAGGTTTGTGCTCCAACGCGGCACTGCCGTGAGTAGTGGGAATGCCTGCCACGTCAGTGAGGTCCTTGAAGGCCAAGGGCACACCATGCAACAGCGGCAACTCAGAAAGGCGGCCATCGCTGCGCAGTTTCGAATGGAGATTGTCTGCCCTGCTGGCGTCGGCCATCGCTTGCTCTGGGGTAACGGTGATGAAGGCGCCCAAGTGCCTGTTGCGGGCCTCGATGACGGAAAGGAAATGACTAGTCGCCTCCCTCGCCGACAGTTCGCCGGATGCGAGGGCATCGCGAAGCTCCACAGCGCTGAGGGCTTGAGGGGAAAGATCAACCAAGGAAACGAGACTCCAACCGTTCCTCCACGGCGATGGCGTCGACGCTCTCGCCAGCACCTGCAGTAACCCGGAATGCAGCCTTGTTCTTGACTTCGGACACCACTTCCACAAGTTCGGTGCCCCGGTAAACCAGCCCCACGCCGTCGTCGGTGCAATGCGCCTCGCCCAGCGTGCCGTTGGCCACGAGCTTGTGGATGGCAGGAGCGCGGCGGGGCTCGGAATCGTAGTGGACGCCGTTGGCGTAAGGAAGGAAGCCAAGCGCGTTGGTCACCGGCTGCAATTCAGGCCCGAAGGAGTCCGTCACGCCGCTCTTGAACCAACAAATGGAACCCGCGGAAACGCCGGCCAGGACCACCCCGCTTTCCCAAGCCTTCCGCAAAATTCCATCCAGGCCGTGTGCCCGCCACACGGCAAGCAGATTGACCACCGAACCACCGTGGACCCACACCACATCCTGCTGCAGAAGATGCGCTTCGGGGTCCTCAATATTGGGCATGGTGAAGAGGTTCAGATGAGCGAAATCAAACCCGGCGATGCGGGCGGCCTGATCCACCTCTGCTGCCCACCAGCGTTGGTCACCCGAGGCCGTACCAATGTGGGTCACACGGGGTGCGCGGCCACTTACTCCGGATAACTCCACGGCGTAGTGCATGAGGTGGTCGAACTCGATGCGGGTCCGGCTGCCTGGCTTGTAACCGCCGGATGTTGCGAGGATGGTGGGTTGGCCAGCCGCCATGGTCCTGCTCCTAACAGCCGATTCAAGGGAGTCCTTGCGTCCCAGTCTTAGTGCCGTAACCGCGGCGCGCAAGCGACGTCTCGCTTCGCGGCCGCTGCGACTAGGCTGGATGATGACCTGAATCGATGGGAAGGAACCGCCATGAGCGACTTCGAAACCGTGCCTGTGGGCGATATTCCGGCTGATGCCAGCATCCTGGACGTTCGTGAGGACTATGAATGGGTTGCCGGACACGTTGAAGGTGCACGGCATATCCCCATGGATCAACTGCCGAACCGCTTGGATGAACTGGATCCGGACGACGACCTTTTCGTCATCTGCCGTACTGGTGGCCGTTCCTTCCGAGTAGTCCAGTGGTTGGTTGGCCAGGGCTACTCCGCCGTGAACGTCGCCGGTGGCATGGATATGTGGTTCGAAGCCGGCCGGCCGATGGTGTCTGACAACGGCCTCAAGCCAGTGGTTCTCTAACTTCCGGCTAGCCTTTCCCACGCATATAACCACCAAGGAATACTCAATGTCAGCACCGACCTACACGTTTCTGGGCCCTGAGGGAACGTTCACTGAGACCGCCCTCATGCAGGTCCCCGGGGCCGCTGATGCCTTCCGTATTCCTTGTACCAACGTGAACACGGCGCTCGAGCGGGTGCGCAATGGCGAGGCCGACGCCGCCATGGTTCCCATCGAAAACTCGGTGGAGGGTGGCGTGACTGCGACACTGGATTCCATTGCCACCGGCCCGGAACTCCGGATCATCCGTGAGGCGCTGGTTCCTATTACCTTCGTGCTCGTGGCGAGGCCCGGCGTCGTGCTTTCGAGTATTAAGCGCATTTCCACACATGGCCACGCGTGGGCTCAATGCCGCCTGTGGGTGGATGAAAACATTCCGAACGCGGACTATGTCCCCGGTTCTTCTACCGCCGCATCAGCCATGGGCCTCCTTGAGGGAGATGCGCACTACGACGCCGCTATTTGCGCGCCGCTGATCGCGTCTGAGCAACCCGGACTCAACGTTCTGGCTGAAAACATTGGCGACAACCCGGACGCAGTCACCCGCTTTATCCTGGTGAGCCGGCCGGGTGCCTTGCCTGAACGCACGGGTGCCGACAAGACGACGGTTGTTGTGCCGCTGCCGGAGGACCACCCCGGTGCCCTCATGCAGATCCTTGACCAGTTCGCTTCGCGTGGGGTCAACCTGAGCCGCATCGAATCACGCCCCACCGGCCAGTACCTTGGCCACTACTTCTTCAGCATCGATGCCGACGGTCATGCGTCGGATTCCCGTGTTGCTGATGCCTTGGCTGGTCTGCACAGAATCAGCCCGGCAACCCGTTTCCTGGGCTCTTATGCTCGTGCCGATAAGCAAGCTGCGGTGGTTGCCCCACATACTTCGGATGCCGCGTTTGCCTCCGCTCATGCGTGGGTCCAATCGATTCTGAAGGGCTAGGTTGCGCTGGGTCTGGGGCTAAATAATTGAACCTTCAACCCCTTTCGCGCTGATGCAAGTGTGCGTATGCTTGCCTGATCCATAAACGATGGATGAATGCCCAAAAGAAGGGAGCGGTCATGTCTGTCCACCGAGATGACAAAGACGGCCAGGGCATGATCGTCAATCCCAAGCCCTCCGGCGAGAACAAGGACGACTGGGACGGCGACGAAGCTGACCGCGCGGATCGACTCCGTTTTGAAGAAGAACAAGCGATGATCCGTGAGCAGGCCGAGGCCCGGGCTGCCGCGAAGGCGGCGGCCGAAGCAGCCGCAGCAAATGCGGCCCAACCCGAGAAGGGCGCAGTCTAGAGGGTTTGAGCCTTCGGTACCCGCACCAACAGCGAACCCGGCTGGACCTGAACGGTGACCTGCGTGGCCTCGCCCGCGGGGTCGCCGTCGAGCTGGGTCGCCATAGGTTCCTGGCTGCGAATGGTGACCTTGCCGGAGCGATAGAAATTCATCACCGGCAGATTCCGCTTGTGCTTGAACAGGATCTTTGCGTACATCGCAATCCATCCGAAGGCACTGCGGGGGCTGATGACGACGATGTCCAGCATGCCGTCATCGATCATGGCTTCCGGAATGAAATCAATACCTCCCGGAATGAGGCCACAGTTGGCGAAAAGCACGCTGCGGATTTTCCGGGCCTGTTCAGGCTGGTCATCCATGGTGATGGTGACTCGCTTGCGGCGGCCGGGCAGATGCCGGACCCCAGCCTCGGTGTAGGCCAGCCAACCCACGGTCTTCTTCAAGTCTTCCTTGGTATCGCCAATAACCTCGGCATCCAGGCCCATGCCGGCGATCACCAGGAACGTGTGCGTGGATGATTCTCCCGTGATGTCGTTGTCTATGGCCATGGTGGCGGTGTCGATAAAGCGCTGATGGCCAAAGAGGGCGATCTGGATGCAGTCGGCGATGTCGTTGACGTCCAGTTCGACATTTCGAGCCAGAAGGTTGCCGGTACCCAGCGGGATGAGGCCCATCGCCACGCCCTTATGCGCCAGCGACTCAGCCACGACACGCACTGTGCCGTCGCCGCCGCACGCAAGAACGACGTCGGCCCCGTACTCCAGCGCTTGGCGCGACTGCCCGTAACCGGGGTCCTCCAGGGTGGTCTCGAAGAACTGTGGGCTGTCCCAACCGGCGAGGTCGCATGCGTCGATGATTGCTTGGCGGGCCTCGATCGACTTGTTTTTCACAGGGTTGAGGATCACCGCAACCTTCTGATGCCCAGGCTCCGGCTTGTGCGTGTCCTCCCGAACCGCGCTCCTGATGTGACGGGCTCTCAACCGGCGCACACCCCACCAACTGGAGACGGCAAACGCCACGCCCCCAGCGAGAATCACGTACAGGATCCAGTCGCTCATGGTGCTCCAACACTATCGCCCTGCGTAGTCCTGATTTCACGGTGTTAATTTCGGCGCTTGCACGGCTCTGGGTCCGCACGGGAAATCAGCGGCCCATTCGATACTCTTGTGTGGTGATCGACGTAAAAGACCTCAGCGAAAATCCGGACAAGTTCCGTGCCAGCCAGCGCGCCCGTGGCGCCGACGAGTCTGTTGTGGACGCGATCATCTCCGCAGACTCCGATCGCCGCGCCGCGCTGATCCGCCACGAAACCCTCCGTGCCGAGCAGAACGCCTTCGGCAAGAGGGTTGCCCAGGCAAAGGGTGAGGAAAAGCAGGCTCTGCTGGCGGAGGTCAAGGAACTGGCCAACTCGGTGAAGGCCGCTTCCGCTGAAGCCGCTGCTGCCCAGGCCAAACAGGAAGAGCTGCTCCGCGGCATCCCCAACCTGATCGTGGATGGTGTTCCTGAGGGCGGCGAGGACGATTACGTTGTGGTCAAGACCGTGGGTACCCCGCGCGAATTCACGGATTTCGAGCCGAAGGACCATTTGGAAATCGGCGAACTGATAGGCGCGATCGACATGGAACGCGGCGCCAAGGTTTCCGGTGCGCGCTTCTACTTCCTCCGCGGTGTTGGCGCCCGGTTGGAAATGGCACTTCTGCAGATGGCCATGGACCAGGCGATCGAGGCCGGCTTCGTCCCCATGATCACCCCCACTCTGGTGCGCCCGGAGACCATGCAGGGCACCGGCTTTGACGTAAAGCACGACGCCGAGATCTACCGTCTCGCCGAAGACGACCTTTACCTTGTGGGAACCTCCGAGGTGGCCCTCGCGGGCTATCACGCAGACGAGATCCTGGACCTCTCGGCCGGCCCCATCCGCTACGCCGGCCAGAGCTCCTGCTACCGCCGCGAGGCCGGTTCGCACGGCAAGGACACCCGGGGCATCATCCGCGTGCACCAGTTCAACAAGGTGGAGATGTTCATCTACACCACGGTTGAAGAAGCAGCCGCGGAGCACCAACGACTGCTTGCCTGGGAAGAGGAAATGCTGGCCAAGTGCGAGCTTCCCTACCGCGTGATCGACACGGCTGCAGGCGACCTCGGCATGTCCGCGGCCCGCAAGTTCGACTGCGAAGCCTGGGTTCCTACGCAGAACGCCTACCGCGAGCTCACGTCCACGTCCAACTGCACCACATTCCAGGCCCGCCGCCTCAACATCCGCGAACGCGTGATCAACGAGGAAGGCGTTGCCAAGGGCACCCGCGCCGTCGCAACCCTGAATGGCACCCTGGCCACCACCCGCTGGATCGTTGCCCTGCTGGAGCACCACCAGAACCCGGACGGCTCGGTCAACGTTCCCAAGGCGCTGCAGAAGTACATTGGCGGGCTTGAGGTTCTGCCGGTCCTGTAGTTCTCTCCGCGGAAGACCCCGCCCAACGGACCATTCACCCTCGCGCGCGGCGGTGAATGGTCCGTAGGGCGGGGTTTCTTGTCCTGGAAAGTCCGGCTGCTTCGAGCTTTGCAAGCAGCTTCTCCGGCCTGATGGCAGTGGTCCAGTCCCACCGCACTACGTGGAAGCCCATGGCACGGAGTCGGTCCTCGCGTTTCTTCTCCTTGAGCACGGTTTCACGTGCAGTTCCCCCATTGAGGTATTCGTCATTGAGGTACTTTGCATCTCCGTCGACCTCGCCAATAATCTTGAGTTCCCGCCAGTAGAAGTCCGTCCGGGCAACGAATCCCAAGGCGTCATGGAATTCGGCCTGAAGCTCGGGGGCTGGAAAACCAAGTAGATGCATCTGCGCACGGCTCAGGGACTCGCCAGCTGATCCCGAGCGAGCGTCGGCGAAGTCAAGGACTGAGCTGACCCAGAGTCTCTTTGCGGCGGATGCCAGGCTCTCTCCTGCAAGATGCAGGTCTTCAACGCTGGCGGCCGAAGCTCCGAACCTTTTTGGGCTGATGGCGTGATCCGCTAGAACCACCGCCCGTGCGAAGGGAAGCCGGGCCATTACGTCAGCCGCTGTTGAATTAAGGTCCGTGACGGTCAGCCCGTTCAGGTGTACTGGACTCGCTTGATAGGCATGGCGATAGATGCCGTAACTCTTGGTGCGCTCCAGTCCTGTGCTGCCAGACTTCGTGCCTCCGGAGGCCTGAGTAGTCGGTCGCTTGGAACCCGCGTGGCTGGATGACGAATTGGCCAAATGGATGTGCGCCGGGATTCCGACAACCTGCATCCCCCAGAGTACGGCCGCCGTCTCGTAGCAAAAGTGTGCAGAAGGTAGTTCCAGAGCGACTGCCCTGATGGTCGCGGAGTAGCGCTCCCAAGGCTTTAGGGACATCCACCGGCTCTTGTCCATGTAGACTCCCTTGCGCACTCTGACCAGCTCACCCTTCGTAAATCGCCTGCTGAGCGAACGAATATCTCCCGAGTTGGCTCTCTGTTGCGTGGACACCAGGAACTCGGCTGTTTCTTTCATGGAAACAACTTTCGATGGCGGAGGGAGCCGGCGGGTACGACAGGTCCGGTGGAGGGTGTCTGGTGCGGGCGGGGAGTGAGGGGCGGAGTGTTCACGCGGCGTTAATCCGGTGCTGTGTCCTCGGTCCTAGTGCGGTGTCAGAGGTGTCTGCTCTACTGGAACCATGACTATTTTGACTGACACTCCAGTTGCTGGCATCGATGACCAGCCAAATGACAACAACAAACTCATGATCGCATTGGACGTTGACGGCACGCTCGTGGACCACGACGGCCACATGTCTCCCGGGGTTAGGGCGGCTGCACAAGAGGTAGTGGCAAGCGGGCACGACGTCATGATCGCCACCGGCCGGTCGCTGAATGCCACCCTGCCCATCATCGAGCAAATCGGCTTGGAACGTGGTTACGCGGTGTGCTGCAACGGCGGCGTGACGCTTCGACTGGTTCCCACCTTGGAGGCCGGCTACGAGATCATCCACAAGGCAACGTTCGATCCCGCTCCGGCTCTGAAGGCCCTGCGCGAACGCCTGCCCAATGCGAAGTACGCGCTGGAGGACGAAGACGGGAACTTCCTCTCCACGGAGCGTTTCCAGGACGCCAGCTTTGGCGTCGAGGCAATCGGCGTGGACTTCCAGACCATGTTGGAGGCCACGGCTGTCCGCGTGGTGGTCTTCAGCAGTGACAACACCTCGGACGACTTCAACCACGCCATCCGCCACATCGGCCTTTCCGGCGTGACGTACTCGGTGGGCTGGACGGCATGGCTGGACATTGCCGCGGAGGGCGTCACCAAGGCCAGCGCGCTTGAGGCCCTGCGCCAGAGGATCGGCACGGAACAGGCCAACACGGTGGCGGTGGGCGATGGCCGCAACGACATCGAGATGCTCACATGGGCAGGCAGGGGAGTGGCGATGGGCCAGGCTCCCGAGGAAGTAATAGCCGTCGCGGATGAGGTCACCGCGTCAGTATTCGACGACGGCGCCGCCCTGGTTCTGCGCAGCGTGCTGTAGCAGCCGGACCCCTTAGTCCACCCGCCCGCGCCAGGCACCGGTTTCGCGGCCGCGGTCCTCGATGAAGTCCTTGAATTTGTCCAGGTCCGCGGCCACCTGCATCTCGTCGGCGGAGAGCGCGGCGCCGGCCTTCTCCACGAATCCTTCAGGCTCCCATTCGAGGGTCACGTTGACGCCGCAGTGCTCGGGTCCGAGGTTGTCGAAGCGGACTGTGCCGGCGTTGCGGGGTGCGTCGATGCTTTCCCACGCAATGACGGTATCCGGAACTTGTTGGGTAATGCGGGCATCATATTCGCGCCGGACTCCGCCGACCTTGGTTGAGAAGTGGAGTGTTGAATCGTTGATCTGGCGGACGTTTTCCACGCCGCTCATGAACTCGGGAAACTTTTCGAACTGGGTCCACTGGTTGTAGGCGACCGAAACCGGTACCTCTACCTCGATGGCCTTCGTGACGGTTTGCATGAGAGACACCTCGATTTGGATTGTTGTGGTTTAGGTGAGGGGTTTAAGTGAAATGGGTCTGGACGGGGCCGCCACCGGCTGAGTCAACGATTGCCTGCGCAACATCCCGGAGCTTGACGTTCCGGTTGCTTGAGGCCTTTTTGATCAGCTCTACGGCTTCAGCCTGGCTGCATCTGTTTTGGGCGATGATGATGCCCGTGGCGACGTCGATGACCGTCCGCGAGGCCATGGCTGCGCGAAGGTTGGCGGCTGTCTGGCTGTGTTGCGCAATGAGCACTGCCAGCTGAATGCCCTTGGATGCCTGCTGCACATAATCGCTGGCCCTCTGGACGGCGATCTGGTCAAAGCCGTTGGGGCGTTCGGAGTAGAGGTTCAAGCCTGCCCGTGCGGTGTCATCCGTGAGCGGGAAAGGCACAGCGAGGACGGAATGAACACCATTCGCTAGAGCCAGGTCGTTGTACTCAGGCCACGTGTTGTCTTTTTCAAAGTCCGGAATATGCACTTGGGTGCCTACCCGGCAGCAATGGATGCAGGGACCGTCTGCGAACTGATACTGGAGTTCGTCCAGCATCTGCGCTCGCTCGCTGCTGCTGGCCACGGTGGCCGTCGCCCTATGCCGAAGCATGGTGATTCCGCAAAAGACTTCATTGTCAGGTTTGGTGAACATCGCCGCTGAGTGGCGTGCAAGCTCGGTCAGGAAGGCCTCCACGTCGGGTGTGTCCAGAAGCAGGTCCTGGATCTCCGCTGCTACAAGATGCGGTTCGGTGAGTTGTTGGTCTTCCACGTGGATCTCCGATCCCTGGATGCGGCTACCCTTCGAGCCTAGTCCTGAATACCCGTTGAAAGCTAATAGTAAGTGTGCTTCTCTTTTTAAGGAGTCTTGCCGTGGGCTCACTCACTCCGAGCAGGTCTAAGGATTGAAGCCACATGCGACAAACCCGACCACACGACGTCCAAACCCGGCCTCCTGCGCCGGAGAGCACCATCCGTCAAAGCTTTCAAGACGGCTTGGTTTTGGACCATCTCAATCTCGCAAAGTCCATTGCCGCCAGGTATTCCGCCCACACGCACGACATCGACGACGTCCGGCAAGTTGCGTACATGGGCCTAATAAAGGCGGCCCGGGGATTCGATGAAACCAAGGGTGTCAGCTTCCCCGCCTACGCCGCCCCGACCATTGCGGGCGAGGTCAAAAGGTATCTCCGCGATCACTGCTGGGTAGTGCGGCCACCGAGGCCCATCCAGGATGTGCGGCGCCAAGTCCTCGCCAGGACGGAGGAACTGACCCAAGCCCTCCAGAGGACCCCAACGCCGGAAGAAGTGGCGGCGGACCTTCGACTGGAGCCCTGCCAAGTCAGGGAAGCGTTGATGGCCGGCACCAGCAAGCGGCCGGATTCCCTCGACGCCCCTGCTGCAGAGGGCCGCGACGGACTGCAAGGATGCCTTTCCGCTTTCGGATGCCCTACGGATCGGCTGGAGGACGTGCTCGCCCTGCGCAATGCCATCCGGGACCTGAGCGCTGAGGACAGGCACCTTCTGTATCGCCGCTACTACCGGGAGGAAACGCAGTCCACCATCGCGGAAGCTCTGGGCATGTCCCAAATGCAGGTCTCGCGGCGGCTTTCCAAAATCCTGGTGTCCCTGCAGACACAGTTACTGGATGAGGAAGCGCACCTCCAGGATGGAACTGCGCCGTAGGAACAGCGACCTAATAAACACAATAAGCAAACAACAACCAGCAGGACTCAGCAGCCCAACCCGTCCACGGCATCCAACACGTCACGGACGGTCACGGCAAGGAGCGCGGGATCGGGATCGGCGGCGAAAACGTCACCACGGCGGAGTTCGACGGCGGTAAGCACCACGTGCGGTCCAGGCGGCGGACCCCATTCTTCGGCAGGAGCGGGGCCGAACAGGACCACGGAGGGCCGGGCATAGGCGGACGCCAGGTGGGCCGCACCGGTGTCCGCGGAAACGACGAGCCGAGCATCCGCGATGGTTGCTGCGAACTCTGCGAGGCCCTGCCGCCCAGCCAGGACGCCGCCGTCGAGGTTTGCTCCTTTGAGGTTTGCCAAGGCGGCAGTCTCCACTGCCCGCTCGCGCTCGGACGTGCCCCCGGTCAGCACGATATCGTGCCCTGCCCGGGAGAGTTCGACGGCAACTTCGGCGAATCGCTCGATCGGCCAGAGCCTGCTGCCGTAGGCGGCGCCCACATGGATAACGGTTGCGCCGGGCCGGGGTGACGGAATGTTTGGTTTGTTGAGTCGGTAGTCCAGCGGATCGGCGTCGATGCCGTACCAGTTGAGGAGCCTGGCCCAGCGCTCGCGCTCAGGGATTCCGGTTGTCCAAACCGGTCCGTCGAGGCCGGGAGTTTGGTAGGCGAGCACCCGCTTCGCGCGAAGTTCGTTGATTCGTTGGCGGCTTTCGGGTCCGTTCCCGTGCAGGTTGACGGCGACGTCCACGACGCCTGGGGGGATGCTCAGTGGATCATCGAGGCCCGGCGTGGGCAGGTGGTCGATGCCGCCCACCAGTTCCAGGGCCTCCGAAATCCAGGCCGGCGCCGCATACAAAATGCGGTGCTCGGGGTACGCCCGGCGCAGGCCGCGAAGCGCCGGAACGGCAACCAGGAGGTCCCCGAGTTTCAGGGCGCGCAGGGCGAGCAGCAGGGGTTGTCCGTTCTTTTCGGCTGTGTCCATGGTGACCTCCCGCTAGGAGTCTAACGGCCAAGGCCAGCGCCGGCGCCGCAGGGAAACTTCTCGCCGCCACGCTGTTTAGTGTCGGGAGAACTGGGGAACGTTGCGGGTATGGGAGGAACTGGAACGTTGAAAGCGGTCCTGTTTGACCGCGATGGAACGCTCGTCGTTGACGTGCCATATAACGGTGACCCGCAACTGGTGCGGCCCATGGAAAGTGCCCATTTGGCGCTGGCGCGCGTACGCCGGGCGGGACTGGCAACAGGCGTGCTGAGCAACCAGTCGGGCATTGCCCGTGGCTTGCTGACCTTTGATCAGGTCCTCGCCGTGAACCAGCGGGTGGATGAGCTCCTGGGCCCGTTCGATGTGTGGGAAATCTGTCCGCACGGGCAAGCTGATGGTTGTACCTGCCGTAAGCCTGCGCCGGGAATGATTCTCGCCGCCTGCAGCACACTGGGGCTGCACCCGTCCCAGGTTGCCTTTGTTGGGGACATCGGCGCCGACGTGGAAGCAGCGACGGCGGCCGGCTCGCAGGCAGTACTCGTGCCCACTCACGTGACCCGGGCCGACGAAATTGAGGCGGCAGGGGTGGTCGCGGAGAACCTGTTGACCGCCGTCGAGCTGTTGCTTGATGCCGCGACAACCGGGACAACCGGGACGACCGCGACAACCGCAACCACCGCGACAGGAGGGGCATCGCCGAAACCCGACGCCAGGCAGGACGCACCTGTATGAGCCGCGTCCTGGTAGCCCGACTGGACAGCATGGGCGATGTTCTCCTTGCTGGACCCGCCCTCCGTGCCGTGGCGAACGGAAGCAGGCCGGACGGCAGCCGACGCAACGACGTCGTCCTCCTCTGCGGGCCCGAAGGCGCCGGCGCTGCGGAGATGCTCCCCGGAGTCACCCAGGTCCACACCTGGCCGTGCCCATGGATCGTCAATCCGGGGCCAGCCGTGACGGCTGAGCTGACCAATGGCCTGATTGAGTTCGTGCGCAGCTCCAGGATTGAGGAAGCTGTGATCCTCACGTCCTTCCACCAGTCCCCGCTTCCGTTGGCACTGTTGCTGCGGCTGGCAGGCGTCAAGCGCATCACGGGCGCCTCCACTGACTACGCCGGCTCCCTGCTGGACGTCCGGTTGAAACCTGGCGAAGACTTCCCCGAGGACCAGCCCGAAGTGGTGCGTGCTCTGGGGATTGCGCAGGCAGCGGGCTTCCAGCTTCCCCGCGGCGACGACGGCAAGCTGCACATCAACCCGCTGGACGAACCCGAGGAGCTGGTGGACGAACTCACCCAAAAGGGCCCGTACATCGTGGTCCACCCCGGTGCAGCCGCTCCGGCGAGGGCGTGGCCCGCACTCCACCACGCAGCCACCGTGGAACTCCTTGAAGCGTATGGGCACCGCGTGGTGGTCACGGGAGGGCCTGGCGAAACGTCGCTGACGGCAACCGTTGCAGGACCCTCGGCACACAATCTCGGCGGCCGGACAGACTTGCGCACGCTGGCAAAGGTACTCGCGGGGGCCGCCGTCGTCGTCACCGGCAACACGGGGCCCGCCCATCTGGCCGCAGCGGTCGGCACGCCGGTGGTGTGCCTGTTTTCACCTGTGGTTCCTGCCATCCGCTGGGCGCCCTACGGCGTTCCGATGGAACTGCTTGGCGACCAGGAAGCAGCCTGCAGGAACACCAGGGCTCGCGTATGCCCGGTCCCGGGCCACCCGTGCCTGAGCTCAGTTACCCCTGAACAAGTCCTGGAGGCGGTGGAACGGCTGTTGGGGGGAGTCTCCTCCCTCAGCACCCGAAGAAAGGTGTGGAAACCATGAGGATTCTGGTCTGGCACATCCACGGAGGATGGATGGAGGCGTTCGTCAGGGGCCCGCACGAATACCTCCTTCCTGTCGAGCCCGACGGCGGGGCCTGGGGTTTGGGGCGAGGCGGCCGTGAGTGGCCGGTCGCCGCGCAGGAAATTGACCTCGATACCGTTGATCCGGACAGCGTGGACGTTGTGGTCCTGCAACGTCCGGAGGAGATCGCCGCCGTTGCTCGGAAGCTTGGTCGCAGGCCCGGGGTGGACCTGCCTGCCGTCTACCTTGAGCACAACACTCCCAAAGGCGACGTTCCATTCACGCTCCATCCCTTGGCAGATCAGCACACTATCCCCGTGGTCCATGTGACGCACTTCAACCAACTCTTCTGGGACACCGGATCCACGCCAACAGTTGTAATCGAGCACGGCATCCCCGATCCGGGCCGGCTTTATACCGGTGAACGCGAAGAGATGGGAGTGGTGGTCAACGAACCCGTCCGTCGCGGCCGAGTGACGGGTACGGACCTCCTCCCTGGCTTCGCTGGAGTGGGGCCGTTGAGGGTGTTCGGAATGGGGACGGAGGCCTTGCCGGAAGCGCTGAACCTGAAGGGGTTCGGCCTGAGTGAGGAGCGCCTGCGGATCTCAGGTGATGTACCCGCGCCACGGCTGCATCAGGAACTCGCCCGCTGCCGGCTCTACCTGCATCCCCTTCGCTGGACATCGCTCGGGTTGGCCTTGCTCGAAGCCATGCACCTGGGTATGCCTGTTCTGGCGCTGGCAACCACGGAGGCGACGCGCGCCATCCCTCCGGGAGCCGGCCTTGTTTCGAACAGCCTGGACGAACTGCAACGGTTCGCGCGGCGCCTGTTGGATGAGCCCGATGACGCCTACGCGATGGGGATGGTGGCCCGGGCTGCAGCCTTGGAAAGCTATGGGCTGGGGAAATTTCATCAGGCCTGGGATGAACTCCTGGCCGATCTCCCCACGGCCCGCCCCTCACCTACCCATACCCGTCTTCCCGAAAAGCAGATTCCCGAAAAGCAGGTCCCCAACAACCAGCCCCCCAACACGGAACGCCGCCCGCAACCCGGCCCGGAGTCCGTCAGCCATGACACAGAGAGGACGCACCCATGAAAATCTCCATGGTTTCCGAACACGCCAGTCCATTGGCCGCCCTGGGAGGCGTTGACGCCGGGGGGCAAAACGTCCACGTGGCGGCCCTTTCATCGAGCCTGGCCAGCCGTGGCCACCAAGTCACCGTGTACACGCGGCGGGATGATCCGGATCTGCCTGCAAAGGTGCAGGTTGCGCCGGGACTCACTGTGGTACACGTCGACGCCGGTCCGGCCCGCCACATCCCCAAGGACGAGCTGCTTCCGTTCATGGGTGAACTGTCTGATGGCATCTGCCGGGACTGGGCGGGCTTGGTCCCGGACGTAGTCCACGCGCATTTCTGGATGTCCGGACTGGCCGCGATCCAGGCTTCCAGGCGCGCTGGTGCAGCTGAGCCGATCGCAGTAGTTCAGACCTTCCACGCACTGGGTTCGGTCAAGCGCAGGCACCAAGGTTCAGCTGACACCAGCCCACCCGCGCGTGCCTGGCTTGAGCCGTGGGTAGGGCGCACCGCGGACTGGGTAATCGCCACCTGCCCTGACGAGGTTTTTGAGCTCAAAGCGCTGGGCATTGGCCGGTCAAGGATTTCCATTGCGCCCTGCGGCGTGGACCTTAACCTCTTCCCAGGCACAGGAGAACCAGAAAGCAGGTCCCGCACACACCGCATCCTGAGTGTTGGCCGCCTGGTTCCCAGGAAGGGCGTGGACCTGGTGATCCAAGCCCTGCCTCTCCTGGCCGACGCTGGCTTCGACGACGTCGAGCTCCTGATCGTCGGGGGCTCCGGCGATGCCCTGAACCTTGAAGAGGACCCGGAAGCCCAGCGACTACGCGCGCTGACCAAAGAACTTGGCGTGGAGGACAAAGTGACCATGCGGGGCCAGGTCCCGCGCGACGCGATGCCCGGAATCTTCCGCAGCGCCGACGCCGTGGTCTGCACGCCGTGGTACGAACCGTTCGGCATTGTTCCCCTTGAGGCCATGGCCTGCGGAGTGCCCGTTGTGGCCGCTGCTGTTGGCGGACTCCGGGAGACCGTCGTCGACCAGAAAACCGGACTGCACGTACCGCCGCGGGACCCCGAAGCAATTGCCGACGCCGTGGGGCGGCTCCTCGCGGACCCCACCTTGCGTGCCGAAATGGGTCGGGCCGGAAACCGCCGCGCCCGCTCACGCTACTCCTGGGACCGGATCGCCGCAGACACCGAGAAAGCGTACCGGTCCGTCTTGGCCGCGGGTCTGTCCCGGCAGGCTGGCGAAGGCCTGGAACCACTGGAAGGAACAGCACTGTGACTACAGAATCGACAGTTCCCAAGAGGATCACGCCCACCACGCAGCCCGTCCCGGACACCGTGCCCGTGGGGTGGAGCGGGTCTGCCTACACAGCCGCACGTGGACCACAGATCGCAGCAGAGGTTGCCGCGCATCTGGACAACGTACTTCCAGCGCTTGAGTCCCTGCGCTCGCAAGCCGCCCGCCTCTCCGAATGGGGAACAGAACTCGCCCACCGGCTCCTGTCCGGACAACGGCTGCTGGCCGCCGGCAATGGGGGATCGGCGGCTGAAGCCCAGCATCTCACCGCCGAACTCGTGGGCAGGTTCGATGCCGAACGCGCGCCCTTCTCGGCGATTTCCCTGCATGCCGAAACCTCTGCCCTCACGGCACTCTCCAACGACTACGGCTACGAGGAAGTCTTCGCCCGCCAGGTCAGGGCACACGGCCGTGCAGGGGACGTCCTCATCCTGCTCTCCACGAGCGGGCGCAGCCCGAACCTTCTCAACGCCGTCAGGGCAGCAAACGAACGCGGCATCACCACCTGGGCCCTGACGGGCGCTGGCCCCAACCCGCTGGCCGACGCCTGCGATCAAGCCATCACAGTGGAAGCCATCGCCGCCAACGCCCAGGAAGGCCACCTCATTGCCGTCCACGCGGTGTGCCGTGCCTTCGATGCGGAAGTCGCGAGGCGGACTGTGCCCGGCACGATCGGAGACGGAGCGCAACCATGAAAGTGACAGTGGTAGGTGACCTCCTCCTGGACGTTGACATCAACGGCACCGCCACGCGGCTCAGCCCCGACGCGCCTGTCCCCGTTGTGGACGTCGCCCATATCCGGCGTCGGGCCGGCGGCGCGGGTCTCGTGGCTACCCTCCTTGCACGCGACGGTCACGACGTCGCCCTGGTCACCGCGCTATCGGACGACGACGGCGCCAGCCACCTCAGGCGCGCCCTGACCGGCGTCGCCGTACTCACCGGAGCCCCGCTCGCCCCAACGCCCACCAAGACCCGCGTACGTATTGGCACCCACCCCATGGTCCGGTTCGATGAAGGATGTGCCCCAGCTCATTCACCGTCATGCACCGCGGAGATGCTCGCAGCCATTGCCTCCGCGGAAGCGGTTGTCGTGGCCGACTATGGCCGCGGAATCACGGCCAATGCTGACATTCGCACTGCGCTCGCCGACGCCGCACGCCACGTACCGGTGGTGTGGGATCCGCACCCTGCCGGTTCGGAGCCGGTGCCGGGTATCGCCGTCGTGACGCCCAACCTCGCAGAGGCCCGGGCCGCTGCCAAATCCGCCGGGCTGGATCCATCCACGACTGATGCGCAGGACGCGGGGAAACACTTGCTGGATCGCTGGCGCAGCGATGCTGTCCTGGTCACGACCGGCGAAAACGGTGCGGTTTTGGTGGAAGCTGCGGGGCCGGGCAAGGTCATCCCCGCTCCGAAGACAGTCGTGGACGATCCTTGTGGTGCCGGGGACCGCTTGGCCGGGAGCCTTGCCGTGTATTTGGGTCTGGGACTCGCGCTGCCTGCTGCTGCGGCCAGGGCTGTTGAGGATGCCTCTGCATTCCTCGCCAAGGGTGGGGCCTCCTCCCTGGCCATGGATACGAGCAACGCTGCAACCGGAGGCGACGGGCCAGCCAGCCAGCCTGTAAGCGCAAAGGCGAGTCCCGTCGTCGAGCTTTTTGGCCGCTTTCCGGGCCTGGAACCCGGAATCCAACTCGCGCGGACAGTCCGCGCGAAGGGCGGGACCGTCGTGGCGACCGGCGGCTGCTTCGACCTCTTGCATGCCGGTCATGCCAGGACTTTGGCCGCAGCCCGCAGCATGGGCGATTGCCTCATTGTTTGTTTGAATTCGGATGATTCTGTCCGGCGCCTCAAGGGCATGCACCGGCCGATCGTCAGCATGGAGGACCGGGCAGAGCTCTTGCTCGCGTTGTCCTGTGTTGATGCCGTGGTGGTCTTCGATGAGGACACCCCCGAGGCCTGCCTGGACCAACTCAGGCCCGATATCTGGGTCAAAGGCGGAGATTACGAACCCGATGAATTGCCGGAAGCCAGCCTCGTGGCTGCGTGGGGAGGGCGTTGCGTTACGGTGCCCTTCCATCCGGCCCGCTCCACCAGCGGCCTGGCTGAAGCACTGGCCAAAGTCAGCTGACCGTACCTGCCAACAAAGAATCGACCACCGAAAGGAACCGTATGAACACGCAAATTCCCGGCCGCGTCATCGTCACCGGAGGCGGCTCGGGCCTCGGCGCTGCGATCGTCGATGCCATCCGTGACGCCGGAGGAACTCCCTTCGTCTTCGACCGCAACATCAGCAACGTGTCCGGCGCGAAAGCCCTTGAAGTCGACGTCTCCAATCGTGAATCAGTGGAAGCGGCTGTAAAGGAGGCAGCCGAAAGCCTCGGCGGCCTGGACGGAGTCGTGACCGCTGCGGGCATCGACCGCTGTGGCAAGTTGGCGGACGTTCCAGCAGCCGAGTGGGAAAAGGTGATTGGAGTGAATCTCCTGGGCACCGTTTCCGTGGTCCGTGCGGCGTTGCCCTACTTGAAGGAATCCCGGGGCCGGGCCATCACCATCGCCTCAACCCTGGGCCTGCGGGCTCTGCCGGACGCGACGGCGTACTGCGCCTCCAAGTTCGGCGTCATAGGATTCAGCCGGGCATTGGCCGCTGAAACCGGGGGAGTCATTGGTGTCACCACCATCATTCCGGGGGGCATGAAGACGCACTTCTTTGATGACCGCGACGAACAATACAAGCCGCAGGACGACTCCAAGCTCAACGATCCTGCGAATGTGGCGCAAGCCGTGGTGTTCGCGTTGTCGCAGCCGTTCGGCAGCGAGGTCCGCGAGCTCCTTATTTGCCCCGCAGAAGAAGGCTCGTGGCCATAAGGTCATGCACGTCCTGAACAACGTCGGCCACGGCGATGCCCCTGATCAGGGTGTCGTCGTGGCCGCAGTGCTGTGCAGACCAGCCCACCTGGGTCACATCCGCCCCACACACCGGGCACTCGGTCACCCACGACATATGGATACGGTGCAGGCTCCGGCCTCGGGGCCCTGCGTTGAAGACGTTGCCTACCCAGAAGATTCCGACGGTTGGTGTTCCAAGGGCTTGCCCCAAATGCCGGGGACCGCTGTCGCTGGCAAGCATCACGGTGGCCGCGTCCAAGAGCGCCGCGAGTTCGCCGATCTCCAGTTCGCCGGCAACTGAGCGCACGGCCTCCTTGTTCGTCAGTTGCCTTGCCGCGAGTTCTGCCACTTCCTGGGCCAGCGCCTTTTCGGAGCGGTCACCCACCACCAACACCTGCGTACCTTCCTGCGCCATGGTCGCCGCGGCTTCAGCAAAGTACGACGCCGGCCATCGCCGCCGCGGATCGCTGGCACCTGGGTGGACCACCAGGAGGGGACCCCGTTGGGGATTAAGCAGACTTTGGACGCTTTGTTGGTATTCGGGCAGGGGCCGTAAGGGTGGAGAAATGATGGTTGGGACGCCCGCCAGGCCTGCTACCTCAAGCCATCGGTCAGGCTCGTTTTGGTAGTAGATGTAATCGAGATTCCGCTCCAGGGGTTGTGCGTCCTTGGTTCGGGTGCCCACGGTGTGCCGCGCCCCCAGACGGAGCAGGAAAGGGTTGGAGTACCGGCCGCCGCCATGCATTTGCAGCGCGAGGTCGAACTTGCGGGCGCGCATGGCGGAGAAGAATTCCTCTTGGGCAAGTCTGTCTTCGGTATCGTCGTTTTGATCGCCGTCATTTGGGCCGCCGTCTTTGCGGTCGCCGTCGCGGACGCCTTTGGCGAATGGGAGGATTTCGACGTCGTCAATGGGCCCATCTGTCCCGGCCGCCAACGCTGCGTGGATCGGCGTGCCCAAGAGCGTGATCGCGGCTTCAGGATAGGCCGCTTTCAGGGCATAGAGCGCAGGGTATGCGTAGATCACATCGCCCAGGCCGCCACCCCTGAGGACCGCGATCCGTTCCACGTCCGGGAACTTCTCCAGCACCGGGCCAACGCCTGAATTCGGTTGAACGACCATCTGGACTTCCCTTCGTCAAAGGTGGTGGAAAACTACCGAACCCGGCGTGTGAACCGCGGGCTGTGGGGTACCTGAGGGGAGCAGGAACATGCCGCCTCTACCGGAAGGTACCCAATGGCACGCCTATCCAATCAAGAAGGTTTGGCCGAGTGGCTGCCGCGTCGCTTGGCCGAGGAACGGCCCGTGGTTACGGTCGTCGGCGACGCCATCTTGGACGGTTGGTGGGATGGGCTGATTGAGCGCTTTTGCCGCGAAGCTCCCGCCCCGGTGGTCCAGGTCAAGCGCCGCGACTTCGCCCCCGGGGGAGCCGCCAATACTGCCATGAACCTGGCGGCCCTTGGCGCGGACGTCAGGTTTGTCTCCCTGGTGGGCCAGGATACTGCGGGTCAGGAGCTCCTTGGGAGACTCGCGGCTGCCGGCATCGACATATCAGGCGTGGTGCAGCATCCCGGCATGATCACCACCACCAAGTTCCGGATAAGCAGCGCCGGCCAGGTGATGCTTCGCCTGGATGACGCCGCCACTGACGTTCCCCCGGAGGGCCTCCAGGAGTTGGCGGCCACCATCCCGGGAGCACTGGCGGGTTCCAACGCCGTGGTGCTCTGTGACTATGAGGCCGGTGCCTTGGTGGGGCCGGTGCGTGCAGCTTTAATGGATGCACTCGGACCCGCACGTAGTCCTCAGACTGGTTCTCACCCTGGCTCCAGCCACAAGCAGGGCACCCTCCTGGTGGTCGATGCCCATCATCCTGCCCGGTGGGCCGACCTCAAACCGGATCTTGCCACCCCGAACGCCCAGGAAGCTGCCGGGCTGCTCGGAACAGAGCTTCCCGGTGGCGCTGCACGTTGCCCCTTCGTGGAGKCCCACGCGGACCAGCTCCTTCGCGCCTCAGGTGCGGGCGCCGTCGTCGTGACTTTGGACCGTGACGGGACACTGACGCTGCGTTCCAGCGATCCGGACGCAAGCGGTGACGAAAAGAACGGATCCCTCGCCAACCACCGGACCTGGGCCAGGCCGGAAGCCGAGAAGCAGGCTTCCGGCGCCGGCGATACGTTCGTAGCTGCGCTGACCTTGGCGCGCGCGGCCGGGCTGCCCCTGACTACGAGTGTTGACCTCGCCCAAGCCGCGGCTGATGTGGTGGTCCACCGGCCCGGCACGTCCATCTGCACCACCGAGGAACTTGCCCGACACCTCGGCGGGTTCGCCGATACTGCGTTGACTGCCGACGAACTGGCCAGGCAAATAGAGGCCCATCGCAGGGAGGGCCGGAGGATCGTGCTGACCAATGGATGCTTCGACGTCCTGCATCGCGGCCACACCCGCTACCTGAACCAGGCCAAGCAACTGGGCGATGTCCTGGTGGTGGCACTTAACAGCGATTCCTCGGTGCGGCAGCTCAAGGGGCAGGACCGGCCCGTGAATCCCGAGGCGGACCGTGCCGCCGTGATCGCCGCGCTCAGTTGCGTGGACCACGTCACGGTGTTCGATACCCCAACACCCATCCCGCTCATCGAGATGCTGCAGCCCGATGTGTACGCCAAAGGTGGCGACTACACGCCGGAAATGCTGGCCGAGACCGCGGCTGTGGAGCGCTATGGCGGCACGGTGACGATTTTGGATTATGTCCCGGAACACTCCACGACGGCGGTACTGGAGCGCATTCGCTCCACAGGCGAGAACCCGCATGCCTGAATGGCCTTGCAGGAACGCGAAGGGAGAGTTTCATGCGCATAGTCATCACGGGAGCCACCGGTAACGCAGGTACGGCGTTGCTGAAGCGGTTGCAGGCTGCGCGCTCGGAAGAGGGCGCGGCCCTTGACCTCGTGGGGATAGCCCGGCGCGAACCCGACAAGAGCGCAGCCCCTTACAACGCGGTGGAATGGCACAAGCTGGATGTTGGCGACTATAGGGACCGGGAAGCACTGGAGAAAGCTTTCGCAGGTGCCGACGCCGTGGTGCATTTGGCCTGGCAGATCCAGCCAAATCACGATCGCGAACTTCTGCGCCGGACCAACGTGGCAGGAACAGCCCACGTATTGGGCGCGGCCAGGAAGGCCGGCCTGAAGCACGTCGTCTGTGCTTCATCGGTTGGTGCCTATTCGCCCGCCCCCAAGGATCAACGGACCAAGGAAGGGTGGCCGGCCGGCGGTATCAGGAGATCCCATTACAGCGTGGACAAGGCAGCGCAAGAGCGGCTTTTGGATGGTTTTGCCAAAGAAAATCCGGATATCGTGGTGGCTAGCCTACGCCCGGCACTGATCTTCAGCGCCGAGGCAGGCAGCGAAGTGGGTCGCTACTTCCTGGGGAGCGTTCTCCCGCGGCTCATTCCCCGTAAGCCCTGGCTGCCCATTCTCCCCATTCCCAACGAGCTGATTTTTCAGGCCGTTCACGCCGACGACGTCGCCGATGCGTACTGGCGCGTGCTGGAACGTCGCGCAGAAGGAGCGTTCAACATCGCCGCAGAGCCCGTGCTGGACCCCAACGCCCTCGCCTGGATCCTCAACGCCCGGCGGCAGTTGCCGTTACCGCTCCCGGTGCTGCGCGCCGTCGTCGAGGTCAGTTGGCGCTTGCGGTTGCAGGTAACCGACGGCGGCTGGGTGGACATGGCGGCCGGGGCACCCATTATGGACACAAGCCGCGCCCACCGCCTCCTGGGTTGGATGCCGCATCGCTCATCGCTGGAGGCGCTGACCGAAGTGCTGGATGGCCTCACTGCCGGCAAGGGGCGCAAAGCCTCGCCACCGTTGACGCCACGCTAGTTTTTGGTGTGTATGGACCTAATCCGCAGGGGATACCACCGTGATGATGCGGCGCAAACTCATGGCCACTGACGCCGCAGCGTTCACTGATGCCTGGCCAGCTGCAGCTTCCGTGACCGCATCCCCGAGCTCCGAGATGCTGTCCTTCGCCTCCGCTAAATGGCTTTTCAATTCCTCGTCATCCCCGCCCCGCCACTGATCAATCACCCGGGAAACGGCCTCCAGCGCCTCGGACAGGTTGGCCAGGACGCTGTCCGGGATGACTGTCCCCGCATCCTCTTCCCAGATCACGCTGGCCAGGACGTCCGTGATGTCCTGGACATGGAAGGTCAGCCGTTCCACTATCCGCAATCCAGCCAGATCGCTTGGTAGGCGGCCAGCACGACGCCGGCTCCTGGGGTTCGCTTTTGCGCTCAGTTCCGCTTCATGAACGGCAGTCCGCACGGCTGCGGCGGTAGCTGACAATTCGCCGCTACGGCTTGCCCAAGCTTCGTGGTTGGGCGGCCAGGATTCCTCCATTGCGCGCGCCATGTCCTTCAATTGTTGGGACAGAGCGCGTTGGTGCCCGGACAGGGCGGGGTCGATTCCTTCAAGGTGCAACGGCGGAAACACCAGCCAGTTCACAGCGAAGCCAACGGCAACGCCCATGGCCATCTGCAGGACGTAGGCAAAGGAGAAGCCCTCCGCGTTGGAATCCCCAAGGACAAGGACGAACAAGGCGGCCATGGGAACCCATTCGGAGGCGGTGCCCAGCCGGGGGAGACCGCCGATGATGACGCCCAATCCCACCACCACGGCAACTGCCAACGCCGTCGGCGCTGCCACCGTGGTCACCGCAAAAGCCATGCCGATACCCAGAACCAGGCCCATGAGGCTCTGCAAGCCGTGCCTCGCGGAGTCCGCCACCGTGGGATGCATGCTGACGAGCGCGCCGAGTGGTGCGTAGTAAGGGTAAGACGCGGCAGGGCCCGGCATGAAGGGCGCGAGATACCAGGCCAATCCCGCTGCCGCGGCAGTTTTGGCTGCAAACAGGAGTCGGTGACGGGTGACAGTTTTTCGAAGCGCGGGAATCAGCCGTCGCCTGGAGGGCTTGTGGCTCATTGGTCCAACGTAGACGGGTCTTGCTGCGCGTGTCGAGCTGGGATTTCGATCAATATGTGGCGATTGAATCCCCGGCAAGCGGGTACACACCCATTGATAGTAACGATACTTACTATCCCGGCTGCTGTCCGCAGCCTGCCAACTGTGGAAAGAGAGCGACAATGACTGAGAGCCAATCGCCGCAGGACGGAAGCTTCGCGGCGCCACGGACTGGGGTCCCCGCCGGGACCGAGCCTTACTCGGGAAGTTACCTGGACTCACCGGTCGAAACCGATACCACCGGCATGGAAACAGATGCCGGCGCGGGAACCACCGGTTACGGAAGTACCACTGGAGGATTCGGAACCACGTCCGGCACAGGAACCGTCGAATCGGCCAAGCAGGAAGCCGCCGAAGTCGCCGGCACAGCGCGCGATGCTGCTGGCGGTGTGGTTGAAACAGCCAAGGCCGAAGCCGGAAACGTGGCCCAAGAGGTCAAGATGAACGCCCGGCAATTGCTGACGCAAACCAAGGGCGAGCTGACCGACCAGGCCGCCACCCAACAACAGAGGATTGCGGAGGGTTTGCGGTCCATTTCCGACGAACTACACACCATGGCCAATTCGACCCAGGACGGCGGAGTCGCCACGGACCTGGTGCAGCAAGCGGCCCAGCGCTCCTCCTCGGTTGCCCACTGGTTGGAGAACCGGGATCCCGGTTCACTCCTGGACGAGGTAAAGAGCTTTGCCCGGCGTAAGCCCGGCACGTTCTTGCTGTTGGCTGCCGGTGCTGGCGTCCTCGCCGGACGTTTGGGCCGGGGAATGGCGGACAATTCGCCCATGACGGGAACGGCCACCTCGGATACCACCCCGCGTGCCCAGTACTACCCAACCCAGGGTGGCGCTGTGTCGCCTCCGGCCGTTGATCTGCCCGGGCGCCAGACGACCACCGCTGGATACGGAACGACGGGTGCTGGAACTGGTGCTGGATACGGAACCGGTGCCGGAACAGACGCCGGATACGGCGCGGGTGCCGGAACTGACGCCGGATACGGCGCGGGTGCTGGAACTGATACCGGATATGGCGCGGGCACCACGGGTGGCCTTGAAGGATCAACCATGCCGTACCCGGAAACCGATGCCGGTGGAGTTAAGGCGCAAGGAGATCCACTTGTGGGTCCCGACGATCCCAGCGATCCCGATGATCCCGTATATGGAGGTCCCCGATGAGTAGTCCTGCCGACCTTCCTCCCACTGAAGCCCATATGAAAGCCGAATCCGTACCCCTCGGCGAACTGCTGAGTGACCTGACGCGCGACGTCTCCACGTTGATGCGACAGGAAGTTGAGCTGGCCAAGGTAGAGCTCAAGGAATCGGCCACCAAGGCCGGAAAGGGCGCCGGGATGATGGCCGGAGCCGCTTGGGCCGGGCATTTGACCGTGCTGTTCCTTTCCCTGGCGCTTTGGTGGGCCTTGGGTCAGCTCATCGGCCTGGGATGGTCCGCAGTTGTTGTGGCGGTCATTTGGGGCATAGTCGCAGCAGTGCTGGCCTCGATGGGTCGCAAGGAGTTGAACACTATCAAGGGCATGCCGCGCACCACCGAGACAGTCAAGGAAATACCTCCAACCTTCAAACCGAATACTGAGGAGACACGATGACGCAGAACCCCGACGCCCTGCGCGCCGACATCGAACAAACTCGCAGGCGGCTCAGTACCAACGTTGACGCCGTTGCTGACAAGGTCACGCCCTCGCACATCGTCAACCGCAGGGTAGACAGGATCAAGACGGCAGTGTTTGGCGCCCGCGACGATGTTCAGGACAGGGCGGGCCATGTTGCCCACCAGGCCCAGGACACTGTTTCCGGTGTGGTCTCGGACATTGGTGATGCACCACAGGTGATCACACGAAAAGCCCAAGGCAGCCCCATTGCTGCCGGCTTGATCGCCTTCGGTGCCGGTCTGCTGGTTTCGGCCCTCATCCCGCCGTCGGACAAGGAGCGCGAGGCTGCGCAGGCAGTGAAGGAAGCAGCCCAGCCCCTGACCGAGGAACTGGGCCACGCAGCCCAGGAGATGGCCGAGCATCTCAAGGAGCCGGCACAGGACGCAGTCCAGAACGTCAAAGACAGCGCCACTGAAGCAGCTGCCAACGTGAAGGACGAAGGCCAGGCCGCTGCTGCAGATGTTCAGGACCGCGCCGCCATGGCCAAGGAGAACCTCGGCAACCAGTAATCGCGTTACTCACCCAACTGAGTCGCAGTTAAGGCCGTTTTGAGCTGTCAGAGCGGGCTTAACTGCGACTCAGTTGGGTTCGTGGCTGCGGGTCCGCGGGGGCTCGTTAACGCACTTCGAGGATCATTTGCAGCAGGCGGGCTGCGGCGGGTCGGGCAGCATGTTCTTCCACCCACTGCGCGCGGGCAAGTGCTTTGCTGACGGCCTGCGTCGTGATGCCGAGTTCCTGGGCAACAGCCTTTTGTTGGCCGCGGACTCCAGGAGTGAGAAGGTCCAGGACCCGCCACTCGGCCGCGCTTCGGTGCTGCACGATGTGTCCGAGGAGCCGTAGCACTGCTTCGGCTTCTGCTGCCAAAGCCGTGAAGGGACCATCCACGGCAACGGGGACCCGTTCCTTCCCGTTGCGGAGGCGGTCGACAGCCCGCCGGGCATAGACAAGGCCGTGCCCGGAAGCGTCTTTGACAAGGTTGGGAAGGGGCTCGTTGATGGGCCCAACGCCGATTCCCACGTACCACTGACCGGTGCGGAGGGCGATCAGTGCTGTGTCAACAGCTTGGTGGCCGGACTCGACGATGCCCTGCACCTCATCCTCAACCGAACGGTCGAAGTCGAGCCGTGCCGGAATATGCCGCAGGTCCTTGAGGAGCTCGGGCACGAGGTCGCCATCCCGGCGGCTGTCGCGTTGGTTGATGGTCAGAGTGAACATAGTGGATCACATGCTACCGGCTGGTAGCCGCTCTGCAAGGGCTTATTTTTCTTATTTCTTTAGCTGCTGCGCGGCGACCACTTTGGGGTCCGGGACCGGCTGCCGGCCCTGTGCCACGCCGGATCGTCGGTCAAGAGCGGCGAACTTGGGATCCCACGTATCGTCCGAGCTCCCGCTGAACGCCGCAAGAATCAGCATCACCACGAAGAATGGGAAGAAGGACCAGCAGATGGCACGCCAACCGCCCAACCAGGCACCCGCCGTCGTGCCGTCCTTGATCCGTACCGAGCGCATGCCCGCGGCAGCATCTCCCACACTGCCCGCTGTACCCCAGATCATGCCGTAAACGAACAAGCCAACGAACCAGAGAACAATGTAGAGCGTCAGCCAGAAGCCGTCATTGAAGGCCAGGAGCGAGCCACTGTTCATCATGGCATTGCGTGCAACGGCCACGATCGTGGCCAGGACGCCGTACCCGGCAAGAAACACGATTGCGTCAAGAACGCGGCCCCAGAAGTGGGCTCCTCCGGACGCTTTTACGAAGTAGGCTCCAGTCTCGGGATGGCGGCGTACAGGGCGGCCGTTGACGGCATCAACCAAGCCAGTAGCGGTTTGGGACTTCGAATTGCTCATGGGTCAGGCCAGCCCAGCCAACCCGCCGAGGACGCGGGCAAGGGTGGATGCGGACGTCTCCTTCAACTCAAGGGAGACAGATTCGCCTTCTACGCTGGGAGTTACGCGGGGAGTAAGGACGTGCACGCTGGTGGGACCGGTGTACACGGTGACAGTCGGAAACTCGTTCGTGTCAGTGTTGAAGACCACCACGTTGCTGGCCGCCTGGGTATCGGCAAGGGCCGTTGCAGCATATTCTTCGAACGCAGCCTCCGTATAAACAGTGGGATCGGTGTCGCGGTGGGCGGCCGTGTTCGGGTCAACAAATTCAGTAAGGCGCGGAGCCAACTGATCACGGGTGACAACAGTGAAGCCGTGCAGCCCGCCTTCGTCCACTTCCTCCAGCAGCACGCCGTCGTCGTGGATGTAGCCGTAGAGCCAGCGCTTGCCGGTGGAAACGGTCCGTTCAACGGAGACCACGCTGCTGCCACTGCGGCGCAGCGTCAGGGCACCGGTGATTTCCTCAATTGCATGCAGGCGGGTGGGCTCGGTCTCGCCTTCAAAGACCACGGGGTAGACGAGTTCCTTGGCGAGCAGTCCGCGCAAGGCCACCGCGCACATCAGCTCCTTGCTGGCATCCTGTGCCGTGAGCCACGGAAGGGCCACGATTTGCTCGTGCTGGACGCCGTCCAAGGCAACAACCTCTTCATCGGTCAAGGTCGTCAGGGCCTTGCCTGTGGCGCTGGCCGACGCCAGAACCTTCGCTGCAGCCTGTACATCCCGCTCGGTCCAATTCATGGTGCTCGTGGTCATCCGAATATCCCTCCGACAAAGTTTCCGACTGACTTGGCGGCATTACCGACCCCGTCTGCCACCTTACTGCCTACATCCTTGGCGAAATTGCCTACTTCCCGGGCGCCGTCGGCGATGTAACTGCCGGGGTTCCGGGCGAAGTTGCTGATGGAATCCCAGTTGTCCGCCACCAGGTTGCCCAAGGCCCAGGCGCCGGCGACGATGCCCGCACCGATCACGATCGGGGCGCCAATGGGCCCCAGCAAGGCTGCACCACCAGCGGTCATCAGCATGATGCTGCCCACCCCGCCTACTACGGACAGGCCGCCGGCTACCCGGTCTCCAGTACCGCGCCAGCCGTCGTGCTCGGGACTGATCATGTCGCTGATGCCGCCAACGATGTTTAGCGGCGCTGCCAAGGCTCCGGCGATTCGGAGGCCCTTGGAGAACTTGGTGGCGTCCTGGAAAGCCTGGCTGTAAGGAATGTTCGCTTTGAGGTCGGTGATGACGTCAGTGACCTGCTCGCCGCTGCGCAGGGCGCTCAGGGCATCCCGCAGGACTGTACCGCCAGCCCGCCAATTGGTGAGTACCTCGCGGGTCTTGACCCATTCGGCATGGCCGAGCTTGCCGTATTTGTAAGCAGTCCAGAGCTGCGCGCCGAGTTCCTTGACACCCGTTGCCGTGTCGTAGACATCTGCAAGGACGCCCACAGATGTACCCGAGCCGTCATTGTGGCTGGCAAATTCCTGCTGGTTGGCGTTCTTCTTGAGTTGGCTCGCGTTGTCCCTCAGCATGTTGGCGGCCTTCACCAGGCTCTGCCTGTGCTGGCTGTTCCAATCGCTCTTGAAGACTGTGGCGTCGCGCCCCTGCCAGGCGGTTGCGGAGTTGATGGCGTTGGACAGCTGCGCGCTCTGCAGATTGATGGCATCGGCAGCCTTGCCCATGACACCGGCCAGACTGCGAAGCTGCGCAATGTCCGCGCCGTAGAACCCAGCCATGTGGAACCCCCTGTTACATGCGTCGTAAAGTCTCGTCCCAGCCTAGGGGGACTCCGAAGCTGCCGCGATGGGGAGAGATACCCATGTGGACAACGCGGGGTCAGTTATGGCCCATGTGGGGGTCCACAAAGGGCCAGAAGTGACCCCGCGTTGCTTAAAGCACGACGGCGGGTGGTGCTGTTCACAGGGAACAGCGCCACCCGCCGTCGTAAGTGTTGCTAGTGGCCTTCGGCCGAGAAGCGCTTGATGGAAGCTTCCAGCTCGGCTTCGGCAGCGGCGCGATCGCCCCAACCCTCAGCCTTAACCCACTTGCCGGGCTCCAGGTCCTTGTAACGGGTAAAGAAGTGCTCGATTTCCTTGATGAGGAATTCGCTGACGTCGCTGACTTCCTGGATGTGGTCGAAGCGTGCATCCACCGGAACGCAGAGGACCTTGGCGTCTCCGCCGCCGTCGTCGGTCATGTTGAAAACGCCGATGGGGCGGGACTCAACAATGACGCCCGGGTGGAGGTCGAAGTCCTGCAGGAGCACCAGTGCGTCCAGCGGGTCGCCGTCTTCGCCCAGGGTGTTCTCGAAGAAACCGTAGTGCGTGGGGTACTGCATGGAGGTGAAGAGGACGCGGTCCAGGCGGACGCGGCCGGTTTCGTGGTCAACTTCGTACTTGACGCGCGATCCCTTGGGGATCTCGATGGTCACGTCGTGCTTCATGGCGTGCTCCTTGACGGGTGGGGGTGGGGCGCGGCATGCAAAAGTGCAGCCAGCGCCGCCGACTACTATTGAGGATATAGCGAGAGGCCCGGGTTTCTTGAACCGGCGGGGACATTTTCAGGACTGACAGGACCAAGCAACTGCATGAAGGGCGTTAAAAACGGGGGTGCCCGGAAGTGGGTGTCCACGGCGTGGGGGCGCTTGAAATGGCCGATGCTGTTGACGTTGGTTCTGCTGTGCCTGGGAGCGATCGTGGTGGTCGGCATGGTGCCAGGACTCCTCAGCGCACCCAAGTCCTCCCCTTCCGCGCCGCCATGGCAGCAGGAACCTGACCGCCTGTCCGAGGCCAACGGCGTGCTTCCCCTGGACGCAGATGCGCCCGTGCCAGTACCGGCTGAGCTCTCGCGACTTGTGAATGACGCCCTGAAACCTTCCGGTGCCGGTAGCATTACGGGCATTGTCATGGACGCCTCCACAGGCACGGTCCTGTTCGACCGCGATGCCAACGCCAACCGTATCCCGGCGTCGAACATGAAGCTGTTGACCGCCGTCGCCGCTTTGAAGGCGCTCCGTCCCGAATCCCGCTTTACCACCCGCGTGCTGTCCGGTTCTGATGCGTCAACCGTGGTGCTGACCGGGGGAGGGGACGTGCTGCTCGGCGGAGGTGCCACGGATCCAGCTGCCGTGATGGGCCGGGCCGGGCTTGCAACCCTGGCCGCCGATACCGCCGCTTCTCTGGCTGCGGCGGGGGTCAAGGGGCCGGTGACCGTGCAGGTGGATGATTCCCTGTTCAGCGGAGCGCCCCTCAATCCTGCGTGGAGCCTGGACGACGTCGCGGCTGGCGAGACCGCCCCCTTGTTTTCCCTTGCCCTGAATTCCGGGCGCTACTCACCCGCGGTTACCACTGGGCCCCGTCCGCAGGATTCGGCCGTCACCACCGCCCAGGCTTTCGCCGAACAGTTGGTGGCTGCCGGCGTCCAGGTGAGTCCCGGCGTCGAGCGTGGCAAGGGCGTCCCCGCCAAGGTGCTGGCCGCCGCCGAGTCCGCCACTGTGAGCGAGCAAGTGGACCTCATGTTGGAGACCTCGGATAACTTCCTGGCGGAGGCGCTCGGACGGATGACCGCCATTGCATCAGGTCAGGAGGCGACGTACGACGGCGCCACTTCAGCCGTGCGGCAGCGGCTGGGGGAGTTGGGAATCGCCACAGGTTCAATGCAGTTGGCGGACGTTTCGGGGCTGGCCTTGGAGAACCAGGTCACTGCCCGCCAGTTTGCCGAGGTAGTCCGTGCCATCACCAGCGGACGGGACTTGAGCCTGAGGACGGCCTTGGACGGATTCCCGGTGGCGGGCCTTACGGGCACCTTGGACGACAGGTATGTGGACCCGAGTACAGCCCAGGGCGCAGGCCTTGTCCGCGCCAAAACCGGCACGCTCAACACCGTCATTGCGCTGAGCGGGTACGTAGTGGACGCTGATGGACGCCTGCTGGTGTTCTCGTTCATCGGCAATGGCTTGGAACCGGGTGCGGCTGGAAACAAGGAGGCGATGGACCGCTCGGCGTCGGTGCTGGCCTCATGTGGGTGCCGCCAGCCCGGTTAGGGAACAGCAAACCCCGTCGCTCCGCGCGGAGCGAACTTAAGGGTCGGTTGTCAGAGTCATGTGGTGTGATGGACCGTATGGTGTCATCTGCCCGAGATTCGTCAGCAGGGGCCCCGTCCCTGATCAATTGGGACCTGGCCGCCTCCACGGCTGCCCGGCTTACCCCTCCCGGTCCCGCGCTGAGCGCCGGGGAGATCGGCAAGGCGGTGGATAACCTGCGCTTCAACGCCGATATCTCCGTCCCGCATGTCCATGACATCACCGGCCTTGAAGCGGCGCGGGACCTGCGGGATTCGCACGTCCTCGTCGTGGACCGAGCCTCCTGGTCCAAGGCCAACACCCAGAGCTTCTCCGTCATGCTCCAGCCTGTCCTGGAGAAAATGCTGGAGTCCCGCAGCAGCCTGTCCCTGTCACCTGCTGCCGCTGCCGCCAGTGGGGCCATCACGGGCAGCCAGCTCGGCGCCATCCTTGCTTTCCTGTCCAGTAAAGTCCTGGGCCAATACGATCCCTTCGCGGCCTTGGCCCCGGACGCCAACGTTCCTTCGGGCGGCCGGCTGCTCCTTGTTGCCCCCAACATCATCTCCGTGGAACGCGAACTCAATGTGCACCCGGACGACTTCAGGCTCTGGGTATGCCTCCACGAACAAACCCACCGCGTTCAGTTCGCCGCAGCGCCGTGGCTGCGGGACCACATGCTCGCCGAAATCGAAAAGCTCAGCGGTCATCTCCTGGGCAACATGGATTCCCTGGTTGAACGGGCAGCCGCCGTAGCCAAGTCCCTGAAGGACCGCGCTGCATCAGGGAACGTGCCAAGCCGGGGCGCCATTCTGGACCTGCTGCAGGATCCTGAGGAGAAGGCTTCCCTATCCCACATCACTGCCGTCATGAGCCTCCTCGAAGGTCACGCCAATGTGGTGATGGATGCGGTCGATTCCAGCATCGTCCCGTCCGTGAAGACGATTCGCCAGCGGTTCAATGATCGCGGCAAGGACCGCGGCATGATCGAGAAGTTCATCCGCAATCTCCTCGGTCTCGACGCCAAAATGCGCCAATACACAGACGGCGCAAAGTTCGTGCGCGAGGTTGTCGAGGTGGGTGGCATGGAAGGCTTTAACCGGGTATGGAACTCGGCGGAAAACCTCCCCACCGAGGAAGAGATCCACAATTCCAGGATGTGGCTCGAGCGGATGGGGCTTTGAGCGCACCCGTATTTGATGGCCCCTCAGATGGTGGTTCCAGCCGTGGTTCCGAGAATGGAGCGACAGGCAAGGGCCGACGCCGGCCCGGTCGTTTGGCGCCCGTCGTCGGCAAGGCACGCAAGCAGTTGCAGAACGCCTTGGCCGCTGCGGATTACCCGGAACGTGTTCTCGTAGCCTGCAGCGGAGGACCGGATTCGCTTGCGCTGGCCGCGGTGGCTGGATACTTCGCCCGGCGCGGCCACGTGGACGGGCATCCCATTTCCGTGGCAGGTGTGGTTGTTGACCACCAACTTCAGGCTGGCTCGGCAGAGGTAGCTTCGCGGACGGCAGCTGTCTTGCGGGAACTGGGCCTCTCACCTGTGGAAGTGCGTACGGTGGAGGTGGCGTCCACTGGATTCGGGCCCGAAGCTGCAGCCCGCGATGCCCGGCACGCAGCACTCGATGCCGCTGCGGCTGACCTTGGTTGCGATCGAATCCTGCTCGGGCACACCTTGGACGATCAAGCCGAACAGGTGCTCCTGGGCCTGGCCCGTGGCTCGGGTACGCGTTCTTTGGCCGGCATGAGGCCGGCCCGGGGACGCCTGCTAAGGCCCTTCCTGGGCCTAAGGCGGGAAGAGACCCTGGAAATCTGCGAGGTCGAGGAACTGCAGCCGTGGCATGATCCGAGCAACAGTGACTCGGCTTTCGCACGCTCGCGAACCCGCGTCGAGGTAATGCCCGTCCTCGAAGAAAAGCTGGGGCCAGGCGTTGCCGAATCTTTGGCACGGACAGCCGCAATCCTGCAGCAGGACGCCGATTTCCTGGAGGATCTCGCAAACGAGACGTATCTCTCGCTGGTGCAGCGAACAGACGACGGCGCGTGGTTGCCGGAGGACGCCGTCCGCGGACTTCGCGCAGCGCTGAGGTTCCGCGTCATCGCCAAGGCCGCTGCCGACGTCGGGGGCCAACAACCCGGCTACGGGCGGCTCCAAGCCGCGGAAGCGCTGCTTCGCCGCCAGGGTTCGGCCGGCCCTGTGGAACTTCCGGGCCACGTTAGTGTCTACCGCTTGTCCCTCAGCGATTTGGAGCAGGAACGGGCCGCCTCCGGCGGTCCCGGGTACGCTGCTTCGCCCACCGGCGGTCCCCGCGAGGCCGCACGCTGTGGGAAGCTAGTATTCCGGCATCAGAAATCGCCCCAACAGTAGCCGCACCCGAGCATCAAAACAGGAGCCATTGGTGGATTCAAACGACGTCCAGGCAGATCTCAAGCACGTTCTTTACACCAAAGAGCAAATCCAAACGCGCATTGCTGAACTGGCGGCGCAGATCGACAAGGACTACGAAGGCCGCGAACTGCTGATCGTCGGTGTCCTCAAGGGTGCCGTGATGGTCATGGCGGACCTGGCGCGTGCCTTGCACAGCCACGTCAGCATGGACTGGATGGCAGTGTCTTCCTACGGCTCCGGCACCCAATCCTCCGGTGTTGTCCGGATCCTCAAGGACCTCGATACCGACCTCATGGGCAAGGACGTGCTGATCGTCGAGGACATCATCGACTCCGGCCTGACACTGTCATGGCTCAAGTCCAACCTGGAATCCCGCGGTACCGCCAGCGTTGAGATCTGCACGGCTTTCCGTAAGCCCACCGCAGCCAAGGTCGAGATCGACGTCAAATACGTCGGCTACGACATCCCCAACGAGTTCGTTGTGGGCTATGGTCTGGATTACGCCGAGAAGTACCGCAACCTGGACTTCGTGGGCACGCTGGCTCCGCACGTTTACGAGTAACACACGCCCTTTCACGGGATCACAGGGACGTGGGGACCGGTTGACGAACAAAAGCATTGGCATCAAGGACGTAGCTGTTGCCGCCGGCGTGTCTGTCACCACTGTTTCCCACGTCCTGAATGACGTCGCCTACGCCCGCATCAGCCTGGAAACACGGGAGAAGGTCAAAGCCACGGCGGAACGCCTGGGCTATGGCCCAAACCGGCTGGCCCAGGCCCTGCGAACGCAACGGACCGGGATGCTGGGGCTCGTCAGCGAGGAAATCGCCACCACACCACACGCAGGGCGCATCATCTTGGGTGCGGATGAGGCCGCCAGGGCGCGGGGCTACAACCTGATGATCATCAACACCTCAGGCGCAGCAAGTGATGAGTCCCGGCAGGCCGACGTCGAGGCCCTCCTGGAGCGGCGCGTGGATGGCATCCTGTACGCCACCATGTACCACCGCGAGGTCACCTTGCCGGAAAACCTGAGTTCAGTTCCAGCAGTGCTTGTGGACTCCGAGAGCGTGGCAGGAAGCGTCGCTTCGGTAGTGCCCGACGAAGAAGGCGGGGCGAGGGTAGCCGTGCAGAGCCTCCTGGATGCCGGCCACCGACGGATCGGTTTCCTGAACAACACCGACGACGTCCCGGCTACCCGGGACCGCTTGCGTGGTTTCCGGAACGCCTTGAACGAAGCAGGGCTCGACGGCGCCGCCGCACCTGTGGAGTCCGAACTCTCGGAGGTGATGGGTGGCTATATTGCCGCCTTGCGGATGTTCAAGCGAAAGGACCGGCCCACGGGCCTGTTCTGCTACAACGACCGTATGGCCATGGGCGCCTACCGGGCAGCGGCCGAGGTAGGAATCAGCATTCCCAATGAACTGTCCGTGGTGGGTTTCGATGACCAGGAGCTCATCGCCGCCAACCTCTATCCTGGCCTGACAACAGTGGCGCTGCCCCACTACGAGATGGGCGCCTGGGCTACTGAACGCCTGATCGATGCCATCGAGGGCAAAGCGGACCTCGCCGTCCTGGCAGCTAAACCGACGATTCTGGAGTGTCCCCTGGTGGCCCGCGAATCCATCACGAATCCCCATCCAGGGCTGTCCTAGAGCGACGCAGGCGAGTATCCTGTGTACGCCCAGAGGGAACTTTTGAGCATTCCAGTGCGTGAATAACTGGGAACGGTGTATAGCTAGAAACTGAAGCAGCACCATTCGCGCGCAGAAGTTGCGCCTCGCAGCACTACCAGGAGGGACGGGGCAAAACCCCGATCAGATGAAAGCTAAGAGTTTCTTCAAGGGCCCGGGCATCTGGATTGTTGTCGTCGTCGGCTTGCTCCTGGTGGCATTCGCAACGCTGGCTCCGGGCGGTTCCACACGTATTGACACCAAGGACGGCCTCGAGCTCCTCGCGCAAAGCGGCAAGGTGGAGCAGGCCAAGATTTTCGACGCCGAGAACCGCGTTGACTTGGTACTGAAAGACAACCTGAATATTGATGGTCAGGACAAGGGCAAGAACGTCCAGTTCTTCTACGTCACGGACCGTGGCCCGGACGTCGTCAAGGCTGTCACCAGCGCCAACCCGGACAAGGGCTTCACGGACCAGCCGGTCGAGAACAACTGGTTCTCCGGTCTGTTCTCCCTGCTCATCCCCGTGCTGTTGCTCGGTGTGCTGTTCTGGTTCCTGCTTTCCCGCATGCAGGGTGGCGGCTCCAAGGTGATGCAGTTCGGCAAGTCCAAGGCCAAGCTGGTCAACAAGGACATGCCGCAGGTGACCTTCTCTGACGTCGCCGGTGCTGACGAAGCCGTGGAAGAGCTCCAGGAAATCAAGGAATTCCTCCAGGAGCCGGCAAAGTTCCAGGCCGTTGGCGCCAAGATCCCCAAGGGTGTGCTGCTGTACGGCCCTCCAGGTACAGGTAAGACGCTGCTGGCCCGCGCTGTTGCCGGCGAGGCAGGCGTTCCCTTCTTCTCCATCTCCGGCTCGGACTTCGTTGAGATGTTCGTCGGCGTTGGTGCTTCCCGTGTTCGCGACCTTTTCGAGCAGGCCAAAGCTAGCTCCCCTGCCATCATCTTCGTTGATGAAATCGACGCCGTTGGTCGTCACCGCGGTGCCGGTATCGGCGGCGGTAACGACGAGCGCGAGCAGACCTTGAACCAACTCCTCGTTGAGATGGACGGCTTCGACGTCAAGACCAACGTCATCCTCATCGCGGCCACCAACCGTCCGGACGTGCTGGATCCCGCGCTGCTGCGCCCGGGCCGTTTCGACCGCCAGATCACCGTTGAGGCCCCGGATATGATCGGCCGCGAACAGATCCTTAACGTCCACGCCAAGGGCAAGCCGATGGCCCCGGGCATCGACCTCAGGGGTGTTGCCAAGAAGACTCCCGGCTACACGGGTGCGGACCTGGCCAACGTCCTGAACGAAGCTGCGCTGCTGACTGCGCGTTCAAATGCCAACCTGATCGATGACCGTGCCCTGGACGAGGCCATCGACCGCGTCATGGCAGGCCCGCAGAAGCGCAGCCGCGTCATGAAGGAACTCGAGCGCAAGATCACCGCGTACCACGAAGGTGGTCACGCACTCGTTGCTGCCGCGCTGCGCAACTCCGCTCCGGTCACCAAGATCACCATCCTTCCCCGTGGCCGTGCCCTTGGGTACACCATGGTGATTCCTGAGGACGACAAGTACTCGGTTACCCGCAACGAACTTCTGGACCAGATGGCGTACGCCATGGGTGGCCGCGTTGCCGAGGAAATCGTGTTCCATGACCCGTCCACCGGTGCGTCCAACGACATCGAGAAGGCCACGTCAACGGCACGGAAGATGGTCACCCAATACGGCATGAGCGAACGCGTTGGTGCTGTGAAGCTGGGCCAGGGTGGCGGCGAGCCGTTCCTTGGCCGGGACGCCGCGCAGGAGCGCAACTTCTCGGACCAGATCGCCTATGTTGTGGACGAGGAAGTACGTCGCCTGATCGATCAGGCGCACGACGAGGCCTACGCCATCCTCACTGAAAACCGCGAAGTTCTCGATCGGCTGGCACTGGAACTCCTTGAGCGCGAAACCCTCAACCAGGCCGAGATTGCCGAGATCTTCCACGACATCCGCAAGCGCGATTTCCGTGAGATCTGGCTGTCCAAGGAGTCCCGTCCTGTCCAGTCGATTCCGCCGGTAGAGTCGCGCGCAGAGAAAGCTGAGCGCGAGGCCCAGGAAGAGGCCAAGAAGGCCCGTCTGGACGAACCGCTGGATGCCGTAGCCCCGCATGCCCAGGGCGTCAGCAGCCAGGAGTCATTCCAGTCACCGGGACCCGACGGCGGCAACGACTCTCCGCTTCACGGCTAAGCTTTCTGCTGTGACTCATTTCGACGACGACGACCTCGCCGCCGACCACGGCTCAGCCGCGGACGGCAAGCGGGGCCACAAAGTAGACCGCCCGCGCATTGAAGCGGCAGTACGTGAAATCCTGCTGGCGATTGGTGAAGACCCTGATCGCGGGGGCCTGCATGACACGCCCAAGCGCGTTGCCAAGGCCTATGCGGAGGTCTTCGCGGGCCTCCACCAGCACCCGGCAGATGTCCTCTCCACCACGTTTGACCTTGACCATGAAGAGCTTGTCCTTGTGAAGGACATTCCCTTCTACTCCACGTGTGAACACCACCTGGTGCCGTTCCACGGGGTGGCTCATGTCGGTTATATTCCGTCACATGAGGGCAAGGTGACGGGCCTGAGCAAGCTGGCCCGATTGGTGGACATTTATGCGCGTCGGCCCCAGGTGCAGGAGCGGCTCACCACCCAGATCGTTGAGGCACTGGTCAAGCACCTCAACCCGCGTGGGGCCATAGTCGTCATCGAATGCGAACACATGTGCATGTCCATGCGCGGCATCCGCAAGCCCGGCGCCAAGACTGTCACCAGTGCGGTGCGCGGTCAGCTCCATGACCCGGCCACCCGCGCCGAGGCCATGAGCCTCATACTCGGAAGGTAAGCAATATATGGATTCCCTCGCTGCAGCACCCGGAACCGGCCCGGCCACAAGCCCACTGCCGATTCTCCGCAAGCCGCGGCCCGCGGCCAGGTTTGAGGACCTGCCAACGGACCGCACGCTCGTTATGGGAATTCTCAACGTCACACCGGATTCCTTTAGCGACGGCGGCACCCACCGCACGCCGGACACCGCCATCGCGCTCGGCCTGCGTATGTTCTACGCCGGCGCGGACATCATCGACGTCGGTGGCGAGTCCACGCGCTCCGGCGCCGAACCCGTTTCCCCTGAAGAAGAACAACGCCGGGTCCTCCCGGTAATCCAGGCGCTGGTGAAGGCTGGCGCACTCGTCAGTATCGACACGATGCACACCTCAACCGCGGCCGCTGCCGTTGAAGCCGGCGCGGCGATCATCAACGACGTCTCCGGCCTGACCATCGAGCCGGACATGCCCGAGCTCGTGGCACGAACCAAGGTCCCGTACATCCTCACGCATCGTCGTGGCGATGCCCGCACCATGGACAGCCTCACGGAGTACAACAATGTGACTGAAGACGTTGTGGCTGAGCTCAGCGGTGTCCGCGACAAACTTTACGCGGCAGGCGTCGCTCCGGAGCAGATCATCGTTGACCCCGGGATTGGCTTCTCCAAGAACGAGAACCAGAACTGGGAAATCCTTAAGAACCTGGACAAGCTGTTCTCACTCGGCCACAAGGTCATGGTGGCTGCGTCGCGCAAGCGGTTCCTCGGCTCGCTCCTCACTGTTGCCGGCAAGTCTGCCGCGCCGCTGGAACGCGACGCCGCCACGGCAGCTATCACCGCTTTGAGCGCCGCGAAGGGCGCCTGGGCTGTGCGCGTCCACGACGTCGGTCCCAGCCTTGACGCCGTCAAGGTCGCCGCTCGAATCGCCCGCTGACCGGAGGACCTTGTGGACAGGATCACGCTGACCGGTGTCACCGCCGTCGGCCATCACGGAGTGTTCGATTTCGAGCGCCGCGACGGCCAGCCGTTCGTCGTGGACGCCGTCCTTCATACTGACTTCAGCAAGGCTGCGGAGACGGATGACCTCCAGTACACCGCGCACTACGGTGAGGTGGCTGAGCTCATCACCTCGCACATTGAGGGCGAGCCGCTGAACCTGATTGAGGGGTTGGCAGTGAGGATTGCCGATGGCATCCTCGCCAATTACAACGTTTCCGCAGTGGATGTCACCGTCCATAAGCCGAAAGCGCCCATTGAGGTTCCGTTTGGCGATGTCACCGTGAGTGTCCACAGGGAGCGATCATGAACTCCGGATACACCAAAGCGATCCTGGCCCTCGGCAGCAACCTTGGCGAGCGGAACGACACCCTCTCCACCGCCGTCGCCGATCTCGTGGACCCGCCGGACATAAGGCTCCTTGGAGTGTCTCCGGTGGTCCAGACAAAAGCAGTCGGCGGCCCGGAAGGGCAACCCGATTTCCTGAACATGGTCATGGCAGTTGAGACAACGCTCAGTCCACTTGAGCTGTTGCGGCACTGCCACGACGTCGAGCAGAAGCACCACCGCACCCGTGAAGTGCGTTGGGGTCCGCGGACGCTGGACGTAGACATCATCGTTTTCGGTGAGGTGGTCAGTGACGACCCCGTCCTGACCCTGCCTCATCCGAGGGCGGCCGAACGCGCCTTTGTCCTGTACCCATGGTCGCTGCTGGAGCCGAACGCCCAACTGAACGGGCAGAGTGTTGCCGAGTTGGCGGCCGCAGCTGAGGACATGCCCGACATCCGTCGGTTCGACGGCTACGGAGACATCGCCGGTGTTCCTGCGACGGGAGCGGTGGAGTAGAAGTGAAGCCCATGCGCCCCGCGGTCCTGGTCATCATCGCCATCATCGCTGCCGCCATCGGTTGGCTGGCCACGGCGGCAACCAACCGCTTCAGCATGCCCACTCCCGTGCTTCCGGTCTCCGCGCTGGTCACCATGGGTGTCATCGCAGTACTCACCCTAATCATGGGAATCCGGGTGCTGCGGTGGCGCAACGGCAAGAAGAAGAACCTGCTCAACCCGATCCTTGCCGCCCGGACGCTGATCCTTGCCCAAGCCTGCGCATATGCCGGGACGCTCCTTCTGGGCTGGCACGCCGGCATCTCCTTTGACCTTCTCCGAATCGGGACTTTGCGGAGTGGTGAAGGCATCCTCTGGAACGCCGTCCTGATGGGCGGTGGTGGCGTGGTGATGGTGGTCGTCGGCCTGGTGGTCGAGAGATTCTGCCGGATCCCACCGGAAGACCTCGAAGGTGGCACTCCAGGACCGGAAACCCGCCGCGGGGAAACAAAAGGCGAAGGCGAATATGCATACCGGGGCGATTGACCCTCCCGGCGTCCAGTGGCTGCGGGTCTCCCCGAAGTACGTCACGGTCCGCTTGGTGGAGTGGGCCATCGGAAACCTGGTGATGGTGGCGATCCTCAGCCTCCCCCTGGTGTTTGTGCAGCTGGGTTGGTGGCGTTGGCCTCCGCTGTGGCTCGCCATCACAGTACCCGCGGTGATGCTTGTCCTGGCGTTGTGGCGGCTCGTGCTGATTCCGCGCCAGGTCCGTGCAATCGGTTACGCGGAGCGAGATGACGATCTCCTCATTCGCCGTGGCATCTTCTTCCAACGCACCATGGTGGTCCCGTACGGCCGGATGCAGTACGTGGATGTGACTGTTGGTCCGGTGGAACGCGGCCTTGGTCTCTGCACCTTGAAACTTCACACGGCTTCAGCTGGAACCAGCGCTTACCTGCCTGGACTTCCTGCCGAGGAAGGCGCACGGCTGCGTGAACAGCTCTCGGCACGTGGAGAAGCCAGGCTGGCCGGGCTGTGAGCCCGGAGGGTAGCGCCACCGTGGGCCTCCCGGCTAAAGCGGACGACGGCGATTGGCGGCGCGTGCACCCAGCGTCCCCGTTCGTACGCGGCTGGGTGGCGCTGGCCGCCGTCGGATACTTTTTCGGTCGCGACGCCTTTGAACGCGTACTGCAGGGGCGCGACATCCTGGATCCCAACCTCAACGGACGGGTGCCCTGGCTGTTGGCCGGTGGCGGCATTGTGCTTCTCCTGACCGTGGGCGGATTCATCCTGAGCTGGTACTTCACGCGCTACCAGGTGGCCGAGGGCTATGTCCGGGTCAACACAGGATTCGTGTTCAGGCAGCAGCGGCAGGCTCGGTTGGACCGGGTCCAGGCGATCGACATCGTGCAGCCACTTTTGGCGAGGATCTTTGGCCTCGCTGAGCTCAAGTTTGAAGTCGCCGACGCCGGTGAGTCGGCCGTGCGGCTCGCTTACCTTCCGCTGGCCCAGGCCAAACAGTTACGCGCCACTATCCTTGCCCGTGCCGCCGGAGTGGTGAGCGGCCCGGAAACTGCGCAAGAAATCCCCGAAGCGCCGGAGCACGTTGTCTTGTCCGTGCCGCCTTCCCGGCTTATTGGCTCGCTCCTGCTGAGCGAGCAGACCGTCGGGATCCTGCTCGGCGCCGCCGCATCCATAGCCATCTCCGTGTACACCGAAAACAGCGCCATCTTCCTGGCGCTGATCCCGGCCGTGCTGGGCATTGGTGCTGCTTATTGGAACTCATTCAACAAGGGCTACAACTTCACCGCGGCGATTTCCCCTGATGGGATCCGGCTACGCTACGGGCTCCTGGACACGCAAGCCCAGACCCTGCCCCCGGGCCGAATCCAGGCACTGAAGGTCAGGCAGCCGCCCATCTGGAGGATCTTCGGCTGGTACCGCATGCAAGTTAACGTGGCCGGCTACGGTGGCGCGGCAGGCAATGAGAACGCTGCGCGGACCACTTTGCTGCCAGTGGGCTTGAAGCCGGATGTCATGCGGATGCTGTCCCTCGTGCTGCCGGACCCGGGTGTTGAGGATCCGGAACGGGTGTTCACTTCCGCGCTGGAAGGGTTGGCTGGGCCTACTTCCACGGATGGTTTCGTCACTACTCCGCGCAGGGCCTGGCTCCTGGCGCCGCTGGGCTGGCGGCGCAATGGTTTCCTGGCCACGCGAACGGCATTGTTGATTCGATCCGGCCGATGGTGGCGCACCCTGGTCCTGGTTCCCCATCAGCGAACACAGTCCATGGCCTTGCAGCAAGGTCCGCTGGCGCGGCGTTTCGGGGTGGCTGATCTTGTCCTCCACACCACGGCGGGACCTGTTGTGCCGCGCCTCTATCAGGCTGACGTGGAGCAGGCTGTGCAGCTGTTCGACCAGCAGGCCGCCCGTGCCCGCGAGGCGAGAAGGCGGCAGACCAGCGAGCAATGGCTTGCGCAGGTAAGCGGCCAGGCTCCACCCCAATCAGAACCTCAATCACTACCGCAAGCACCAACCCAGGAGGACCCTCAGCATGGTTAGGCCAGGAAGACTCGGAGTCGGCATCATCGGCGCCGGAAAGGTGGGTGCCGTCCTGGGTGCCGCTTTGCGCGCGGCCGAGCACGCCGTCGTCGGGGTTTCCGCCGTTTCCGAAGCGAGCCGCGAGCGGGCAGAGACTCTACTGCCGGGAGTCCCGATCCTTGGGATCCAGGACATTGTGGAGCGATCGGAACTGGTGCTGCTGGCCGTTCCCGACGATGCCCTCGGTGAGCTTGTTGAGGGACTCGCGAAGCTCGGTGCATGGCAACCTGGCCAGTTGGTGGCGCATACATCCGGGCGTTTCGGCGTAGGGATCCTGCAACCGATCCGCAGCGCGGGTGCCATTCCGCTGGCGATGCATCCTGCCATGACGTTCACCGGCATGAGCCTGGACCTGACCCGCCTCATGGATTGCACGTTCGGAGTCACAGCCGACGCCGCCATGTTGCCGATTGCCCAGGCCCTGGTAGTGGAGATGGGTGCCGAGCCGGTAGCGATCGCCGAGGCAGACCGCACCCTGTACCACGCGGCCCTCGCGCACAGCTCCAACCACATGGTGACGCTTGTTGCGCAGGCATCCCAGTTGCTGCGGGAAATCGGCGTCGAATCCCCGGAGTCCATGCTGGGTCCATTGCTGCGCGCCACACTTGAGAACGCTCTCGCGTCCGGAGAGTCTGCGCTTACTGGTCCCGTCGCGCGCGGCGATGTAGGCACTGTGGCTGCGCACGCCCAGGCGCTGAAAGAATACGACGGCGGTGCGGGCGGGGACGTGCTTGCGGCCTACCAGGCCATGGCCCGGGCAACGGCCCGGCGTGCCGGGAATCGTGGGCTACTGCGCCCTGAACAACTGAGTGACATTGGCGAGGCCTTGGGAACAGAGCCCACGGCGCCGGAAGGAATCTGAACAGCATGGCCATCAAACTCGTAACCACCGCGGCCGAACTGCGTGCTGAAAGCGCCCGGCTCCTGGCTTCCAAGGGAGGAAGTTCCCAAGGCTTGGTGCCGACTATGGGCGCCCTGCACTCCGGCCATGCAGCGCTGGCGAGGACCGCGGTGGCAGAGAACGACGTCGTGGTAGCCACCATTTTCGTGAATCCGCTCCAGTTCGGCGACGCCGTGGATCTCGACCGCTATCCCCGCACCCTTGAGGCCGATATGGCCATCCTGGACGACGAGGGAGTGGACCTTGTCTTCGCACCCTCCGTGGACGAGGTGTACCCGGGTGGCCAGCCGCTGGTTCGCGTCACGGCCGGCCCGCTCGGCGGGAAATGGGAAGGCGCTTCACGACCCGGGCACTTCGACGGTGCCCTGACCGTGGTGGCCAAGTTGCTGCACTACGGACTTCCCGGCGGTGCAGCTGCGGACGGTTCGACGCCGGCCTACCGCGCCTACTTTGGCCAGAAGGACGCCCAGCAGCTTGCCCTCGTGAAGCGGATGGTCGCGGATCTGAACTTCCCCGTGGAGATCGTGCCCGTGCCAATCGTCCGCAGTGACGACGGGTTGGCTCTTTCAAGCCGTAACCGCTTCCTCTCGGACGAAGAACGCGAGGCAGCGCTGGTGCTCTCACGGGCTCTGCGCCTCATTGAGTCCCGCGCGAACGCACATGAACCACTGGACCTGGATTCCGCCGTCGCCCTTGTTGAATCCCAGCCACTGGTGGAACTGGACTATTTCGACGTCGTGGATCCCACCACTCTTGAGCCGCTGGCCGAGAACTGCAAGGAGACTCCGTTCCGCGGCGAAGGGCTGGCAATCGTTGCCGCAAAGGTGGGTCCTGTGCGGTTGATAGACAACGTTCCGCTTAATTCCTGAGGTTGAATACCTAACGTTTGGATTTTCTGCTGACGGGAATCTCTTGGGCGTCTAGACTGTTCCTGTCTTCACCGGCACCGATCGCCGGAATCCAAGCCCAAACCTGAGGAATCCTCATGTCTACCGACGTCACGTCCGACGCCAACAGCGAGCCCGGTTCCGGCGCGTCCGCAAGTGCTGCCTCCACAGAGGAAGCGCTCACGCAGGCTCCTGTATCAGCGAAGATGTCCCGTGAATCCGTCACGGTCATTGTCACCTTGTTGGTCGCCACGTTTGTGGTGATCCTCAACGAGACCATCATGAACGTGGCGCTCCAGCGGCTGATGACCGATCTGAAGGTGGATGCGCCCACGGTCCAGTGGCTCGCCACCGGGTTCATGCTGACCATGGCGGTCGTCATTCCGACCACTGGGTTCATCCTGCAGCGATTGACCACCCGGGGCTCGTTCATGCTCGCCATGGGACTCTTCAGCGGCGGAACTCTGCTCGCCGCCCTGGCACCCGGGTTTCCCGTGCTTCTCCTGGCACGCATCGTCCAGGCCGGCGGCACGGCCATCATGCTGCCATTGCTGATGACCACCATTCTCACGCTTGTACCGATGTCCCGGCGCGGAGCCGTTATGGGCAACGTCAGCATCGCCATCTCTGTCGCTCCCGCCATGGGCCCCACCGTTTCAGGCATCATCCTGGACCACTTCTCCTGGCGCTTCATGTTCGTGTTCGTGCTCCCCGTAGCGCTGGCTGCCTTGGCGATTGGCGCCAAGTTCCTCACCAATGTGGGGGAGCGCGGGAAGACTGGCTTGGACTTCACTTCAGTGGTCCTCACCGTTCCTGCCTTCGGTGGCTTGGTCTACGGCCTCAGCCAGATCGGTGGCGCCAACGCCGGGGTGGTCCCGATCATCGCACTCGTGGTTGGAGTCGTGTGCCTGGCGCTGTTCGTCTTCCGCCAACTCAAATTGCAGAAGACCGATTCGCCGCTGCTGGATCTCCGGGCCTTCAACTTCCGAATGTTCACAGTGTCCACACTGCTCATGGTCGTAGCGATGATGGCCCTGTTCGGTGGCGTCATCCTGCTCCCGCTCTACCTGCAGAACACGTTGCACCTGCAGCCGATGGAAACAGGCCTGGCACTCTTGCCCGGTGGTTTGGCCATGGGTCTGCTGGGTCCTGTAATCGGACGGATCTTCGACAAAGTGGGTCCACTGCCCCTCACCGTATCCGGTTCAGTCCTCATGGTCCTGACGCTCTGGCAGTTCTCGCGCTTGGACCAGGCCAGCGCTCTGGGATGGGTGATTGCGCTGCACGTAACGCTGAGCCTCGGCCTGGCATTGCTCTTCACTCCTGCCTTCACCACCGGCTTGAACCCGCTGCCTCCGCACCTGTACTCCCACGGATCGGCCATCATGAGCACAGCCCAGCAAGTGGCCGGCGCCGCTGGCACTGCACTACTCGTGTCCATCTTCGCCGTGGTGTCCGCATCCTCGGGCCTGGTAGCCGGGATGCAGGCAGCCTTCCTGGCGGCAACCATCATTGCCGGCGCTGCAGTGGTGCTCGGTGCGATGATGCGTAAAACCGAGGGCGCAGGCCACGGCGGTCACTGAGTCTTGATGCCGTTTGGCCGGGTCCAGCCGTTCGGCTGGGCCCAAACAGCCTCTTGCCCTTTCCAACGTTCTCTCACATCCTGACCCGATTTGCCCGACGTTCTCTCAGGTCCTGACCCGTTTTGCCCGATGTTCTCTCAGGTCGTGACGCGTTTTGCTCGACGTTCTTTCAGGTCCTGACCCGTTTTGCCCGATGTTCTCTCAGGTGCTGATGCGCTTGGGCCGGTTGCTGCTGAGCTCAGTGCCTATTTGGCTTTAGGCTCGACGGCGGATCCTGGGTGCCGCTTCAAAGCGCGGCTATTGCCACCATTTCTTTGTGTGACGGGGTTCACGGATACTGGTTCTTCGGATATTGAGACGTTTCTGGGCTGTTTCCCCAGTGTTTACGGCGTTTTAAGCGGCGTCTGGGTGGATTTGTTCGGACGGTATGGCGCGTGTAAAGTTAGCTGAGTCGCCGCCGCTGATGCGGAAATAATGGTGACGAAATCCCCTTCAAATTGCCGGATTCCGGTGGTGCTTTTTGCGCCTCTGATCTGGTTGGGGGAGCTGAGGACGGTTTGCTTCATGCGACCGAATCGGGTAAGTTTGAAAAGTTGCTCCGGAGCGATCCTGTGGCCCTGTTAGGGTGCGGGTGGTGCCGGTTAGTGTCTGTTGTTTGAGAACTCAATAGTGTGCCAAGTTTGTTGATGCCGATTGTTTTATTGATTGGTTGAAATTATGGCCAGGCCGTTGCGCACCCCCGTGTGTGGTGGTTTGGTTTTCAGCTGGTTTCGAATTTTGTGCAGCCGTGCCTGT
>NZ_JBFRDV010000013.1:0-230943 GCF_052113945.1 Paenarthrobacter sp. RAF54_2 | reverse complement strand
TTTGTGCTGGACCAGGATCTTGTTCTTGCCTTCGGGCGTGGTGAGGTACCGGCCGTAGTCGCGGACGGTTTCTTCGGAGAACCAACGCAGGAACTCAGCCCCGTACGTCACTTCGCCGCGTGCTTCGGGCAGGGGTTTGCCCATTTCCAGGGTCATCAGCAAAGCGAAGTCCTCAGCCCGTTCAATCACCAAATCGAAGGCCCGGCGCAGGATCTCGGCCCGGACCCGGGGCGCGGTCCGCGCCCAAGAGGCCTGGGCGGCGTCGGCCGCGTCCAACGCGGCGACCGCGTCGGCGCTGGTCGCCGAGGCGAGCGTGGCGAGCACCTCCCCAGTGGCGGGATCGTACACATCGAACGTGCCGCCGTCGGACGCATCCCGCCACTGCCCGCCGATCAACAAGCCAGTGGGCACGGACGCGAGGAGGCTCGTTTCCCGGTCAATCATCAAAGTAGAGTTTTCGGCCACAGAGGGTTCCTTACTATTGCGTAGCTCATGTTGTGTTCCAGGACCCGACGCTGCGTTCATCATCCTGCATTCGTTTCGGCACCCGGCATCAGGCTCCCCAGAACGATGTCCAGCCACGGGACCCGATTTGAGAACCGCCGGATCTTCCCGGGAGCAGCCCAGCGATAAGTGTCATGCTCGTCATTGATCGTTAACCGTCGCCTCTTGCTGACGGCTGTATAGGTATGGACCAGCCACGGATTGCCTTCGTAGTCAGAAATTTGAAGCTGTTCACCGGTCCGGAAGCTGGCGAGATCCCCGAGGGCGAGACCTGCTTCTTCCTTGAGTTCAGCCAGTGCCTGCTGGAGCGGCGAGACGGCTGGTTCGAGGTATCCGGTGATGCAGTGCCCGAGCCCGCGTTCATGACCGACGGACTGGCTGCGCTTGAAGAGGGCAATTCGTCCGCGCCATTGAACCACCACAGCCACCACCGCCCGGGGCGGGCAAACTGCGGTGAAGTCTACTTCCGCGCTCGTCCCTTGCAGTGTTGCGGTACTCATCGGGTGCTCCTGTTGCGGTCGGTTGCCCGGGGTTTGAAGGTTGGTGTGCAAAGGCCGGGGAGGATCCTGGGTGGACCCCTCCCCGACCTTTGCCACCTTGATGGTTAGAGGGTTTGCGCCCCGGGGCTGCGGTCGAGCATTTCCAGCCCTGAAAGACGCCTGCGGCGATGCGTCGCGAGGTAGGTGCCAGCAGCAATGGCCGCACCAATGTAATAGGAGAGGTCACCCATTTGCGGGAAAGCAGCGGCTATCGGTCCGGTATAGATCGAGGACATCCAGAACGGGGAGGAAAGCACGACGCCGGCCGCCCAAGCCACGAAGCCCCATTCGAACTTCCGACTCTTATCGAAAAGTTCGCGCAGCCCACGATCGGTGCGTCGGCCTCCGAACAGGTAATCGCAGACCAGGACGGCGACGTACGGGGCGATGCAGTAGGCAGTCAGGTTAAGGAATGCAGTAAAGCCTTCGTTGAACCCGGTTTGGCCCCACTGTGCCACGAGATACGATGCGGCACAGATGAAGACTACTGCTGTGTGTCGCTTCACGGGGACGCCCATGGTCTGGATGGAAATGGCACCGCCGTAGACATTGAGGAAGTTCTGCGTGAACGAGGACAAAGCGACGACGCCGAGGCCGACGGCGGCCCAAGGGCCCATAAGTTCCTTCAGCGCACCGATGCTGTCCGACGCCGTGGTGGTCGTTCCAAGGAGCGTTCCGAGGATCCCCATCCAGACAAGGGTGACGAAGTTCCCCAGCATGGTAGCCCAGCCGGCGCCGCGCCTGTTCCCGGCTGTATTGGGAAGGTAACGGGAGTAGTCGGACGCAAAGGGCATCCACGCGACGATGAAGGAGAAGAACCAGCCGAAGAAGACGATCCACCCTCCGACGCCGTTAAAGCCCAGGGCTGCGGGGTTGAAGTCGGTCTCGACGCGTCCGTTGGCCGCTGCCACGATGGTGATGAAGACAAACCCGATCACCAGGACAAAGGACAGGATGCGCTGCAGGAAGTGGATCAGGTTGTAGCCAATGACGGCCACTCCAAGCTGGATGCCCATGAGGATCAGTGACGAGAGCCAAAAGGGGATATCGGTGAGCAGGGCGATCGCCTGGCCGCCGAGGATCACTGTAACGGCGGCCCAGCCGATTCCAGCGAAGACATTCACGTAGGCCACCGGGAAGAGGTTGCCGATGAAACCAAGAGGACCGCGCCCCTGCATCTGCTGTGGGACGCCCAGCCGAACACCCATTGCGGACAGGTAGCCCATTCCCGCCGAGGAGGTCACCCCGGCAAGTACGATCGCCAGGGCCGCAGCCCAGAACGGCAGGCCAAAATATGTGGCACTGAACCCCAGGACGACGATGGGGAAGTTCATTCCGGCGGCGAACCAGAGGAAGAACTGGGAACGGGGTTTGCCGTGGCGTTCGACGTCGGGGATGTGCTCGATGCCGTAAGGCTCGATTTTGGTGAGGCTGTCGCGATAACCGCGATCTTCGGCAATGCTGCTTTCTGCAGCGCGAATGGTGTCCGGGCTCATTTTTGTCCTAATGTTGGATGCGCACCTCGGTGCGCTGCTTACGAGCAGTTCGGTCGGCGCGGTTGGTTTCCTGTCGGGGATTGTTGGCCGCGCCGGCCGTCTAAAGTTCGGCGAGTTGAGCGCCGTCGAAAAAGTGCCCGGCCTTGTAGACCATCGGCGCAGTTTCGCTGATTTCCGCGTGGCGGACCCTGCAGATGAAGACCGTGTGGGTCTTGGCTTGGAAACGTTCCTGGATTTCAGCTTCAAGGGAAGCGGCCGAGCCGTCCAACAGAGGACTTCCCTTGGGCCCTTCGTGCCAGTCGAGCTCAGCGAACTTGTCAGGAGCCTTCGAAGCGAAAGTCTTCACAGTGCCCAACTGCTCCGTGCCGAGAATGTTGATGCCCAAATGGCTTGAAGAAAAAAGGGCCGGGTAGGTGCTGGACGTCTTTTGGACACAGACAAGCACCAGCGGTGGTTCCAGGGAGACCGAGCAGTAGGAGTTGGCTGCCAGGCCCTTTGGGGTCTCCCCTTCCTTTGTGGTCACGACCGTAACTCCTGTAATGAACTGGCGGTTGAAAGCCTTCATCAGCGATGGGTCCAATTCGGCAAACTCGTCGCCATCCGGAACAATCGGGGCTGCAATCCCGCGCAGCGGCCGGATTCCAAGGCCGGCGAGCAGTTCGCTGCCGTCCCACGTCACGGTTTCGTTGAGTATTTTGCCGTCCTGAAGGATCAGGATGTTTGAGCCACGGGTCTGCACAGTCAGACCAGTGGCCGGTACGCCGAGGTATTCATGGGTGTGGGTGCCGGTGGAGGTCCAGAAAACGGCGACTGTGCCGTCCCCTTCGACGACGTCATCGACAGTAGTGCGCAGGTCCGGGAAGGCCTCCCGAACGGCGGCGATCTCCGACTTGAGGCCGGCGAGGTCGACAGTTGCGCCTGTCGCCTTACTGGTGCGGGTATAACCGGGAGATACGAGGCTGTCCAAAGCATCAAGGTCTCCCTTGTCCCAAGCGGCGAGCCAAGCTGACGTGATAAGCGGTTCGAGCGTCTGTTGCATACCAATGACCGTAAGACAGGTCACATGCCAACGTCAATAGGCCAACGCAAAATTGGCAAATTCCTTGTAATGCCGGGCTTTATTAAAAGTTCGCGACCTACTGTTGACTCCGCTGATGCATGCAACATAGTCTTTCATGTATGCAAGAGAACCTGGAAGTAGAGAATGCGCTGGCTGACCGCGACGCCCTCCTTGATCGGATCCGCAGACTGGTACTGGGAGGGGATTTTCCTCCGGGCGCAGTTCTTCCCGAAGCATTCCTGGCCCAGGAGTTCGACGTGAGCCGGACCCCTATCCGCGAAGCACTAAAGCAGCTGCAGCATGAAGGTCTGGTTGAGATCCGGCCCAAGGTGGGCACTTTCGTGCGTGAGCCCACGCGCAGGGAGATCATCGAGCTCTTCCAGCTCAAGGAGTCCCTGGAGGGACTCGCTGCATCCCTGCTCGCCGGACGCGGAGAGGTCAAGGAGCTCTCAATACTGCGGCGGAACCTGGAAGAGTCCGAAATGACTTCCCTGACCCATGACACCGACACCTATGCCCGGCTGGTCCATGAGTTTCACTGGACGATCGTGCGCGGCTCGGACAACCGAAAGCTTATTGAGCACTACGAGCGGCTCATGAACCAGCTCGCGTACCAACGCCTTGTTCTGCGCACGGTTGAACACCCGGGGAGGCTCGAAGCCTCCACGCGTGAACATCGGGCTGTGTTGGACATGATCGAGCACAAGGACCCCTTCGGGGCCGAATCCGCCATGAGGAACCATGTTCACGCCTCATCCAGGGAGGCCCTCACCGAACCGGTTCCGGGCCGCCGGAGCTGAAGCAACCACAACGAAAGGAAGCCATGCGCTTCACCATTACTGGAAAGAGCCGACAATGAACGACCAACGACTCGGCATCCGCAAGATTGTCTACTACAGCGAGGAAATCCTGCTCGAAAACGGTGCCTCTCCTGCCATTCCAGCGGTTCGCGCAACAGCTGCTGCCGTAGTCACCAACCCATGGCTGGGCGGCGACGCGAGCGATGACCTCGGCAAGGAAGTAGTACAGCTCGCTCCGGTGCTTGCACGAAAACTGACCGACGTCCTCGCTACCAACCTCGGCGGCGTGGACGCCATCGAGGCGTTCGGCAAGGCCGCACTGGTCGGCATCGACGGCGAAATTGAACACGGCGCCGCACTTATCCACACACCGTTCTTTGGCAACCTGGTCCGTGAAAGCTTCGATGGCGAATCCATCATTTGCTTCGCAGACGATCGTGCAGAGGCAGGGACCTCGCTCGTGGTACCCCTCTGGCATAAGAACGCCGCCGCCACCCGCACCCATTACCAGAGCATCACCACACGCATCGGTGACGCCCCGCGCCCAGACGAGATCGTCGTCGTCCTCGGCGCCTCAACCGGGCCCAGGCCGCATTCCCGCATTGGTGACCGCCGCACTGATCCCATCGTCAAAGCAGACACCCTAGGAGAACTTGTTTCATGAGCATTCGCAAAATTGTCACCCTGACTGAAGACGTCCTGACTGAAGGAGGCCGGGGAGTCAGCCCGACCGCAAGGGTCGCGGTTGTCGCAGCCATCATTAAGAACCCGTGGGCAGGTCAAGGGTTTGTTGAGGACCTTTCCGCCGGTATCGATGGCAATGCATCGGACATCGGGGCCCTCCTCGCTCCCCGCGTGCTTGAAGCGCTCGGCTCCCCCGCCGAAGCATATGGCAAAGCTGCGATCGTGGGACTGAACGGTGAAATCGAGCACGGTTCCGGCCTCATCCACACCCTCGCGTTCGGAAACCACTTCCGTGACGCTGCCAACGCCACCACCCTCTTGCCGGCCGTGGAAAAGCGTGGCCCTGCTGGTGTTGTCTTCGATATTCCCCTCAAGCACATCACTGATGCGACCATCCGGTCCCACCACCAAAGCATCGAAGTCCGGATTAACGATGCGCCGCACGCCGATGAAATCGTGATTGCCCTCGCAGCAGCAGCCCAGGGACGGCCCCAGCAGCGCCTGGCCGCCTTCAGCACCGAAGCCAACTAAGGAGATTGCCCAGTGAGCCGCGCCCGCATCGCACTCATTCACGGAGTCGGCCTTGACGGGTCGATGTGGGGGCCGCTCCGTGAATTCCTCGAACCTGAATTCGACACTCAAGTGATTGAACTCCTCGGCCACGGAAGCCGGGGGCAGGCCGCACCGGAAGGAGTGACGCTCGCCCAACTCGCCGCGGATGTCGCGGGACACCTCGAACCCGACACCCACCTCGTGGGGTTCTCGCTCGGTGCCCTCGTCGCCCAGCATCTGGCCCGTTACCGGCCCGATCTTGTGGCCTCCCTGGTTTCGGTCGGATCTGTATGTAACCGGACACCGCACGAGCACGCCGCAGTGATGACGCGGTTGGCCTCAGCTGCCGCCGATTTTCCCGCCACCGTGGAAGCATCTATCCTCCGCTGGTATCCGGAAGGATCCTCCGTGACGCCCGAATTGGTCGAGGCAACCAGAAAGGTCCTGCTTCGCAACGATCCCCAGTCCTTCCTGGCCTGCTATCGGGTATTCGCAACTGCGGATGCCGAAATTGCCCCCGAGCTTCCCCGGATTAACGTTCCGTCCCTTGCTGTGACGGGCGAGCTGGACCGGGGATCAACGCCCGAGATGAGTGCACGGCTGGCTGCGGCCATCCCTGGCTGCACATACTCCATCATCAGCGGGGCACGCCACATGATGCCCGTTGAGCGTCCCCAAGAGCTCGCCAACGAGCTGACCGCCTTCATCAAGGAGCATTCGAATGTCCACTGAACGCCGCTACGAACACTTCATTAACGGCGAGTGGGTTGCGCCATCCAATGGGGACTACTTCGACAGCAGCAACCCTGCAACCCTCGACGTCCTGTACCGCGCAGCACGCGGCAACGAAGCCGATGTCTCCAAGGCCGTTTCAGCAGCATCTGCGGCTTTCGAGAACCCGGCCTGGCGGGACCTGAGCCAGACCAAGCGCGGACACCTCCTCCGCCGGCTCGGCGATTTGATCGGCGAGCACGGTGACGAACTCGCCCAAATGGAATCCCTTGACAACGGTAAGCTCCTGCGCGAAATGCGGGCCCAGCTCGCCGCGATGCCCGAGTACTACTACTATTACGCAGGCCTGGCGGACAAGATCCAAGGCGACACCATACCTGGGTCAAGCCGCGCCATGCTGAACTACACGCTGCGCGAACCCCTCGGCGTCGTGGGTGCCATTACACCGTGGAACTCGCCGCTGACACTGACTACGAGCAAGCTCGCCCCCGCGCTGGCGACCGGCAACACCATCGTCATCAAGCCCTCCGAATACACCTCAGCCACCGTCCTGCGCCTGGCGGCGCTGGCTGATGAAGCCGGTTTCCCGCCCGGCGTCATCAACGTCGTTACTGGATTCGGCGCAGAGGCCGGAGCCGCGCTGGTGGAGGATCGCCGCCTGGCAAAGATCTCTTTCACAGGCAGCACCGCCACAGGCGCCCGCATTGCTTCCTCAACCGCATCCCGATTCATCGGCTCAACGCTGGAGCTGGGCGGCAAATCCCCGAACATTGTTTTCGGCGATGCCGACATTGCCAACGCCTCCATGGGCGTAGTAGCTGGCATATTCGCTGCCGCCGGCCAGACCTGCATTGCAGGAAGTCGCGTGTTCGCCCACAAATCCATCTACGACGAATTGCTCGAACGCGTTGCCAACCGCGCCCGCAGCATCGTCATTGGCGATCCCCTGCTTGACGCCACTGAACTGGGACCGTTGGCATTCCAGGACCAACGTGACAAGGTGGCCAGTTACGTGGATCTCGGTGTCTCTGAAGGGGCTACTGTCCTGACCGGCGGGGGCCGACCCGACACCGGCCTCGGCGGCTACTTCTTCGAGCCAACCGTCCTTACCGACGTGAACAACTCCATGCGTGTGGTTCGGGAGGAAATTTTTGGCCCGGTCGCAGCGATCATGCCCTTTGAAACCGAGGACGAAGTACTTCGCCTTGCCAACGACACCACGTACGGACTCGCCGCCGGCGTCTGGACCACCAACCTGGCCAGGGCACACCGGATGGCCAGCCGTCTGGAGGCAGGAACGATCTGGGTCAACACCTACCGCACCATGTCTCCCCAATCACCACGCGAAGGTTTCAAGACCAGCGGCGTGGGCGTGGAACACGGCATGGAAAGCATCCGTGAATACACCAGGGTCAAGAGCGTCTGGATCAACACCGACGAATCCCCCATCGCCGACCCCTTCATCATGAGGAGCTGACAATCTTGCCTCTTATCGAAGTCTCAATCGCCCGGGGCAGGACCCCCGAGCAGCTCCGATCGCTCATTGACGAGCTCCACCGCGCCGCCGAGATCTCTGTGGGCGCGTTGCCCGAAAATACCACGGTCATCATCCGCGAAATCCAGCACGAACACTGGTCCCGCGGCAATCAGACCATTGCCGAACGCAATGCAGCAGCCCAGGAAGCTGCCCCAAACATCGATTCGCCGGCACACGCCGCCGCAGAACGAAGGAGTCACTAATGCGGTTTTCCCTCTTCGTCCATATGGAGCGCTGGGACGAGTCCGTCTCCCACCGCGAATGCTTCGAGAACCTGACGGAGCTGGCCCTTCTCGCGGAAGCTGGAGGATTCAGCACCGTCTGGATCGGTGAACACCACTCCATGGAGTACACCATCTCCCCCAGCCCCATGCCCCAGCTCGCCTATCTGGCGGCGCGGACCTCACGCATCCGGCTGGGCGCCGGGACCATTATTGCGCCCTTCTGGAACCCACTCCGCGTGGCGGGAGAGACGGCACTTCTGGATGTCATCAGCAACGGCAGGATGGAAGTAGGGCTCGCCCGCGGCGCCTACCAGTTCGAGTTCGACCGCCTCATGGGAGGCATGTCCGCCGTGGACGGCGGCAAGCACCTTCGCGAAATCGTTCCCGCCGTGCGCGCACTCTGGGAAGGTGACTACGCACACGACGGCGAGATCTGGCAGTTCCCCACATCCACCAGCGTCCCCAAGCCCATACAGAAGCCGACCCCGCCCATGTGGATCGCTGCCCGCGACATCTCCTCGCATGAATTCGCAGTCGCGAACGGCTGCAACGTCATGGTGACCCCGCTGATGAAGGGCGACGAGGAAGTCGATGACCTCGCACGCAAGTTTGATACCGCCGTCGAAAACAACCCGGGTGTCCCCCGGCCGGACCTTATGGTGCTCCGCCACACGCATGTCCACTCAGCGGACGAACCTGAGGGTTGGCGCCGCCCGGCCGAGGCCATCAACAAGTTCTACAGGACGTTCGACGCCTGGTTTGGGAACAAGAACACTCCGACCAACGGCTTCCTCGAGCCCAGCCCCGAAGAGAAGTTCGCCGACCGTCCGGAGTTCACGCCGGAGTCCCTCCACCAAACGGCAATGATCGGGACCCCTGAAGAAGTGATCGAACGGCTCCGCCACTACGAGGCACTGGGCGTTACGGAGTTCAGCATCTGGTCCGACAACAGCCTTTCCCATGAGGAAAAGAAGCGCTCACTCGAACTCTTTATCGAGCACGTTGTACCGGCTTTCCAGGAGGCCCCGGCAACTGCGGCCAGATAGCGGCGCCTTCCGTCCGCACCCTGTAGGGCTAGTTCCAGCTGGTGAGATCCCGTTCCACCGTTACTCCATAGGGAACATCAGAGCTCAGGTTCACCGTGTACATGTCAGGCTCGTGGCGGGTGACAATAATGCCCTGCCATCCTTCTGCCACCGAGTGGTCGCGGGCCATCTCTACAGCCGTGTCGATACTGTCGGCGATTTCTGTCGTGGATTGGCCTGTGATGTGGAAGTAGCGACCGGTCTCAATCGTGATGATCATTGGACTCCTGCTTTGTTCTCTTTGTGTCGACTTTGATTGGTAGTCGTTGGGCACGCCACGCAAGGACGGGCCTGGGCATTCGCGCCCTGGCCCGTCCTTTATTAGTCGGTTTAGATTTCAGTGGGCTGGACCGGGGCTGCTTTCTGCCTGGCTGCCCGTGTGTCGTCCGCCTTTGGCGGCAGAACGTTAGTGGGTTCGCCCGGCTGACCCTCGCGGTCGTGGAGACGCATTTCGGGTGGTTCTTTGCGGAATCCTTTGGTGAGGAAGGCGAGGTAGAGCACGCCCAGGCCGATCCAGCAGACGCCGATGGTGATGGCGATGGGACTGAGCTGGGTTAGAAGGTAGATGTCGACGGCAGCCCCGAGTATTGGTAGGACGATGAAGCCAATGATCGAAAGGTCTTTTCCTTGCCGACGGCTTCGGATGAAGTAGGCGACGACGCAGAGGTTCACGGTGGTGAATGCCAGGAAGGCGCCGAAGTTGATGAAGGACGTTGCGACCTCCAAGGAGATGTTCAGAGCCAGCATGGCCACGGCACCAACGAGGACCAGATTGAAGATAGGCGTCCTGGTTCGGGGGTGAAGGCGCCCGAAGAGCCGGCGGGGCAGGACTCCGTCGCGGCCCATGACGTAGAGGAGCCGGCTGGTGCTGGCCTGGATGGCGAGCCCCGACGCGAACCCGCCGACGATAAACAGCATGTTGGTGATGTTGGCGTAGAACTGCCCTCCGACGAGAACCTGCATCGCATATGCCGCAGTGGCTGCTTCTTCAAAGTCCCCGCCGGGATGAACGAGCTGCATGATGTAGGAGACAACGGCAAAAAGTACTCCTCCGACGAGGACTGTCAGGAGGATAGCCCGCGGAATATTGCGCTCGGCGTCTTTGGTTTCTTCGCTGAGTGTGCTGACGGCGTCGAATCCCAGGAAGGCGTAGGCAGCGATGGCCGCAGCCGCGGCGACGCCGCCTACCGTCGTCGCACTATTCCAGAAGGGGTCCGTGAACGAGGACGGCGGGTTTCCACCGAGGTAGGCCAGGCAGTAGGCGATGAAGATCCCGATGAGGGTAACCACCAGGAGGGTCAGCGTCTTATTGACACGGTCGGTGAGCACGATGCCCGTGACGTTGATGATCGTTGTCAGTCCTGCATTCAAGGCGAGCCAGGCCCAAACGGGGATGTCGGGAAACTGTGCTGCGAGGTAGAACGATTGGAAGAGCCAGGCCACGGTGGGAAGGAAGAGGTAGTCCAGGAGGACCGCCCACCCGACGAGGAAGCCGACGCGGGAATCGAGTAGTCGGCGCGCATACACGTAGGCCGAACCTGAGTTCGGAAAGATCTTTGCCATTTTTGCGTAGCTGAGGGCCGTCAGCAGCATGGCGGCAGTGGCGAGGGCGAATGCTGTCGGGGCTGTTCCGTCGCTGGTGGAGGAGATCACACCGAAGATCGTCATGACGATGCCCGGCGCCATATAGGCCAAGCCGAACACGACCACCGATAGCAGGGATAGTTTGGGGGTGAGTTTGATGTTCTCAGCGGACATGGGAGGTTCCTTGGGCTGGGGCAGTGCTGAGGTTGGTCAGGTTTGATGGGGAGTTGGTTTGCCGCCAGAGGCGGGGATCCAGCTGACCCGCGTAGAGCGGCAACGGAATGCTGTCATCATTTTCCGCGAATTGGTCCCAGGGGCGGGTGACGCCCGCAGTGCCATACTGACGTACATTTCCTACTTGGTCCAGGTCGATCACATCCACCAGGGTGGCGTCTTCAGGCCCGGTCGCAGAGATCCGCACGCGGCCTTCAGGGTCAACCAGAAAACTGCGTCCAACCCCGTGCGGACCGGCCGCGTTAACACTGGCAACGAAATTTTGGTTGACGATTGCGTTGGCTTGCCCGATGACCACTTCCTGCACGCGGTCATTGGTCGGGGTCTGGACAACGTTAAGGACGAGTTCCGCGCCCATCCACGCCAGATGCCTGCTGTGCTCGGGGAACCATGCGTCGTAGCAAATGGATAGACCGACTCGGCCGTAGCCAGTCATATCGAAGACTACGAAGTCTTGGCCGGAAGAAACGGTCTCGTACGGTTTCCAGGGAAAGATCTTCCGATACGCGGCTACAGCTTTTCCTTGCGGGGAGTACACGACGGCGGTGTTGTAGATGCGCCCATCCGGGCCACGTTCAAGCACGCTGCCCGGCAAAAGCCAGATCCCGAGATCTCCGGCAAGCTCAGAAAGAGTACGCCCGCGTGGGCCATCGAGAGGTTCGGCCGAGGCTTCCATAAAGGCCTGCCGGTCCGCAGGGCCCGGAGAATCTGCAGTGTTCAAGTGCAGCTCCGGGTAAACGAAAAGGTCGGCGACCGCATGTGCTTTGACCTTCCGCTCGAGACCAGCAGCAAAATCAGTCAACGTCTCGGCAGGTGATTGCACAAGAGCCAGAGGGAGAAGTCGAGTCATGACAGGGAGGTTTCCTTGCGTATAGCGAGTTTCTTAAATAAAGATTAATTAAAGATTAATTAAGGAACCTGGGTGTGTCAAGGCTCACCTTGAGCGCGGTGTGAAAGCATTGAGATCATGGCAAGACCACGGAACCAGACAGAACGCAGGGATCAACTCGTAGCAGCGGCTGGGCGAGTCCTCCTGGACAGGGGCTCATCAGCGGCCCGCCTTTCCGACATTGCAAACGAAGCCGGTGTCACCCCAGCTGCAGTGCTGTATTACTACCGCGACGTTGACGAGCTCTTCAGCGAAGTCTTCCACCAAGGCGTTACGGAGTACTGTGACCGGAGGGAGGCTCGCATCCAAGCTGAGAGCGGACCTGAAGCGCAGCTCAGGGCCTGCATCCATTCCGGCGTCCCTTGGCCAGGGGAAAGCGAAACAGCATCCCGGATCCTCGTGGAACTGATCCCGGTTTATCTGCGCAACGAAGCAGCCGCCCGACAGCAGATGGCGTTCGTGGAGCGCCAAACGAACCTCTACAAGGGGATCCTGGAACGAGGCGCGCAGGAGGATACTTTCACCCTGTCGGCCCACGCCGGATTCCTGGCCCGGAGCTTCGTAGCCCTCGAGGACGGCCTTGTAATGGACGTGCTCCTCGGTGACCTGACACCGGACGACGAGTACGAGTTTCTGATCAGCTACGCGAGGACCATGGTGAAAACCAAGACAAGGGAGTGAGGTCCCTTCTATGTTCGAGTGGCCGGATACAGGTCCGATGTGAAACGTGAAAGGTTGTTCAGGCACTCCCCTATCGCAGGTGCGGCGAAATGCAGCGGATTCCACACGCCGAAGAGCGTGAACACCAGATCCTTTCCGCGATGAGTCATGGGCATGGCATGCACTCCAAAGCCCGGATCATCCGAGAGCACACAGATGCCTTTGCCTGCGGCCGCTAGCGCTTGGCCGACCCGGGCGGAGCGTACTTCAAATTCGGCTTTATACGTGAGACTTTCGGCGCTAACAGCATCATCGAACATTGTTCGGACACCAAAATCGGTTGTCATGGTTATGAGCGGCCATTGCACGAGTTCCTGGAGGCTGATTTTCTCCCGCCCGGCGAGTGGGTGTTCGGCGTTGCACTGCGCCCAAAGGAACGCCCTCCCCACTACAACTGATTCAAGCTCGGATGGCGGTGGCTTTGTTCCCAGCGCAAAGTCAGCCTTACCTTCCTGCAACGCATCGTAGACAAACTCAGGGGTTGCCTCGACAACATTGGTAAGGACTCCATCTGGCCCCTGCGAAACAATGAAGGGGGCGATGATGTCGGCGATGGTGGCAGAGGCTGCCGCTATCGTCAGCCGTTGCACTGATCCCCCGGCCATTGCACGTGCGGATGATTTGGCTTGGGCGGCGCGAGTGACCAGATCCTTGGCGATGGGCAGAAATGCAGTGCCCGCAGCGGTCAGTGACAATTTTGCTGCTGATCTATCGAAGAGGGTCAGCCCGAGGTCCTTCTCCAACGAACGAAGCTGCCGGGATAAAGATGGTTGGGCCACCATCAAAGAGCGTGACGCAGCATTGATGGATCCTTCATCAACGATGCTCAGGAAATATGTCAGGTGCCTTAGGTCCACCTATGCCTCCAAGGTATTGGTTCTACCCATCATAGGCATTTCCCAGGCATAGTGTCGCCTAGTTAGACTCGTCACAATTCCCCCCTTCTTCAAGGAGTCTCTCTTGGCACTCTCATTTCCAACCCCGGCTCGGACCGTCTTCGCTACGGCCGCCACAGTCGTTCTCGCTTTAGGCTCAGCAGGCTGCACTCCCTCTCCGGATGCACCTTCAAAGCCGGATGTGTTCACGGTCGCCGCGTCTGCTGCCATAACCACATGGGATCCCGTGCGTTCCTTTTCAACCGAGGCGCTATACCTGGGAAACATCTATGAGCCCTTGCTATGGAAGAACCCGGAAGGCTCCGCCGAAGAATTCAAGCCGGCCATCGCCGAGTCCTGGAGCGCCAGCGAGGACGGAAAGGCATGGACCTTTAAGATCCGTTCAGGCGCAACTTTCCACGACGGCGAGCCCATCAATGCTGCAGCGGTCAAGGCCAGCATTGATGCCGCCAGGGAGCKGGCAGCAGCATCCTTCATCTGGGCGCCGGTAGAGAGCATTGAAACCCCTGACGACTCAACTGTCGCTATCAATCTTAAATACGCTGCCCCGATGGACCTCGTAGCTTCCTCCACCTATGGCGCCTGGATCGTTTCCCCCAAAGCCCTGGCGGCATCGGCCAAGGACGAGAAGTACTTTGATGCCGGAATTGACGCGGGCTCCGGACCGTACACCATCGACTCCTACAAACCCGGCTCTGAGGTCGTGCTGAAAAGGTTCGATGCCCACTGGAACAAAGAAGAGGCCCCGCATTTCGACGTTGTGGACATCTCCATCACTCCGGATGCGGTAACGGCCCAGCAAATGTTGACCGCAGGAGAGGTCGATTATGCGACCAGCATCCCCGTGGAAAACGCCAAGACGCTGGCTAACGATCCGAAGTTCACGGTGAAAGACTTCAACTCACCCTTCAACTTCCTGGCCATGTTTAACACCAGCCGTGCACCGCTGAATGACCCGGAGGTCCGCCGCGCGCTCAGCTACGCAATTCCGTACAAGGAGATCATCGACGTCGGAGGGCAGGGCTACGGTACGCAGTCCCACGGCCCTGCTCCCAAGGGCATATTCCCCTACAGCGAGGATGTCCCGCAGTACTCCCAAGACTTGGAAAAGGCCAAGCAACTGTTGGCCTCAGCTGGTCATGCCGACGGCCTGAAGCTCACTCTTAGCTATGCCTCCGAAAACCCTGCGGAAGCCCGCTTTGTGCCACTGATCAAGGATGCGTTCGCCAAGATCGGTGTGGAAGTCGACGTCAAGGCCCAGTTGTTCAATCAGCAGTGGGATGCCGCCAAGGCCGATCCCGCAACAGCTCAGGACATTTTTGTGTTGTACTACTGGCCGACCTACAGCGACGCCGGCAGTGACAACCTCACCACAATGTTCCATTCCAGCGAAAAGCCATCCTTCAACTTGAGCTACTGGAAATCCCCCGAATACGACGCATTGGTGGATAAGGCGGCAACACTGACAGGAACGGACAGGTCTGCAGCCCAGGACCTCTATGAGGAAGCCATGCAGCTCCTCTATAAGGAAGCACCTGCGGCGTTCCTCTACGATGCCCGCGCAGTCTCCGTAGTTCCCACTGGACTGAACATTTCCCAGTTCAACGAAAATTATCCCTTCACAGTGTTCTTTGCATCCATCAAACCCTCTGCCTAGCTGTCCCTTCAGAGACGCGGCCCGGGCTCGTTGAACCGGGCCGCGTCTCCCCTGTCCTGACCTTCATTCCATCACCAAGATAAGGAGAACCATGTTGCGCTTCGTCCTCAGACGGCTCATCACATCGGTGCTGGTTCTCGCCGTGCTCACAGCGATCGTCTTCGTACTATCCCGTATCGTTCCCAGCGACCCTGCCGTCATTTATGCCGGTCCAAAGGCCCCACCGGCCGAGCTTGACCGGGTCCGCCAAGAGCTGGGTTTTGATCGTCCCATATTCATTCAGTACTTCGAATACTTGAGGAACCTGGTCACCGGTGACTGGGGGCATTCTCTTGCCACAAAACGCCCCGTATTGGACGAGCTGTTCACCCGCCTTCCGGCCACATTGGAACTCATCGGGTTTGCCATAGTCCTGGCTGTTATGGCGGGGATCATCCTTGGCGTGGTGGCCTCCCGCCGCCCCGGCGGATTCCTCGACGGAGCAATCCGTTTCCTCTCTATCGGAGGGATTTCAGTGCCGGCCTTCTGGCTCGGACTGCTCCTTCAACTCCTGTTCGTTGGGGGGCTGGGAATACTTCCAGCAACGGGGCAATTCAGCAACTCCATCAAATACTCCAACCCCATTAGTCACGTGACCGGTCTTCCCCTGTTAGACAGCATGATCACCGGCAACGGCGTGGCCTTCACCGACGGGTTGCAGCACATGATCCTGCCGGCCCTCACCCTGGCCGCATACCCTCTCGGACTCGTTGCACGAATGACAAGGGCCGCCATGCTCGATGTCATGAACCAGGATTACATCTTCACCGCCCGGGCCTACGGTCTAAGGGAGTCCGCCATCCGGTGGCGCCTCGCCCTGAAAAATGCTCTGCCACCCGTCCTGTCCATCGCCGGAATGGCTGCAGCCTACGCCCTGACCGGAACCTTCTTCGTCGAAGCTGTCTTCAACTGGCCAGGGATCGGGCAGTTCGCTACATCCTCCATGCTTGCAGTGGACTACCCGGCCATCATGGCAATTACACTCATGGGCGCCACAGCCTACCTGCTGGCCAACCTTCTGGTGGACATCCTGCAATCCCGAATCGACCCCAGAGTGAGCATGTCATGAGCCCCACCACCCAAATCGCCGCCCCTAGCCTTTCCGGAACGACCGGAGAACAACGAACCCTCACACCGATCAAGCTACTCAAACAGACGCTGGGCCGTGACCGTTTGGCCGCCGTCGGCGCCATGATCATTATCCTTCTCGTAATCCTGGCTGTTTTCGGGCAATGGCTGGCACCTTTCCCTGATCAGGGAATGGGTGCGACCAATGCCTCCGCCCGAAACCTCGCCCCCAACGCCTTAAACTGGCTAGGCACCGATCAACTCGGTCGTGACGTTCTCAGCCGCATCATCATGGGCGCGAACCCGGCGCTCACCATATCTTCCGTCGTTGTCGCGGCCGCTGCCCTCATCGGCATTCCCCTCGGCGCTGTCGCCGGGTATTGCGGTGGCTGGCTTGACGAAGCCTTGATGCGTGTGACCGAGATCTTCCAGGCCTTCCCGCCTCTGCTCCTGGCGATGGTGACCGTTGCGATTCTTGGGCCCAGCCTGACCAACGCCGGCATCGCCTTGGCCATCAGCTGGTGGCCCTGGTATGCGCGCCTTGTGCGAGCGGAAGCAAAATCCCTTCGGGAACGCTCCTACGTCGAAGCAGCCCGCGCCATGGGCATTCCGCAACTGCTCATCATCAGCCGCCACATACTTCGCAACTGCATGACGCCCATCCTCGTCCAAGCAACCGTTGACATCGGTACTGTGATCCTGGCCGCCGGATCCCTGGCATTCATCGGTCTTGGAACTCAGCCGCCCTTGCCCGACTGGGGCCTGATGGTCGCCGAAGGACGAGGACTTATATTCAGCTCCTGGTGGATAGCCACCTTTCCGGGGCTGGCCATCTTTGTGGCCGTCCTGGGATTCAACCTCCTCGGAGATTCGCTGCGCGACCTCCTTGACCCCAGGCAGGTAAAGCGATGACACATGTACTTAGCATCCGCGACCTAAACGTCGAATTCACCGACCGGGGGAAGGTTAGCAACCGCCCCGTCCGCGGTATCGACCTTGATGTTTCCGCGGGTGAAATCCTCGGCCTGGTAGGTGAAACGGGCTGCGGTAAGTCCCTCACAGGACTTGCAGCCTTGGGGATCCTTCCCCGCGGTGCACGGCGCACGGGGCAAGTGAGCATCAGCAATGATCCCTTACACGCCTCCTCGGAACCAGGCGGGCCAGTGGCCATCGTGTTCCAAAACCCCGGAACTGCCTTCAACCCCGTCTTCACGCTTGGCCGCCAACTCAGCGATGTCCTGAGCCGGCACCGACAGATCTCAAGGCCCAAAGGCAAAGTTGAAATCATACGACACCTGAGCCTGGTCGGCCTTCCCGACCCCGAACGTGTCTACCGCAGTTATCCGCATCAATTGTCCGGCGGGATGCTGCAGCGGGCCATGATTGCCATGGCTCTGCTGCGCCAGCCCCGGCTGTTGATACTGGATGAGCCGACGACGGCCCTGGACGTCACTGTCGCCCGGCAAATTTTGGTCCTGATTGACGAACTCCGGCACAAGTTTGGGTTCGGTGTGCTGCTCATCAGCCATAACCTTGGCATCATTCGCGATGTATGTGACCGGGTGGCGGTCCTCTACGCCGGCAGGGTGATCGAAACCGGAACTGTGGAAGCCGTCATGAACAACCCACGCCACCCATACACCCGCGGCCTCCTGGGCGCCCTCCCAGCAGGGCGAACACACGGCCAGCGACTGAATGCCATCCCTGGAACAGTGCCGGGAAACCTCCTCTCCCTCACCGGGTGCGCCTTCAGAAACCGTTGCTTGCATGCAGTCACCGACTGCTCCCTCACCGACCCGCTCCTCACCGAGACAGGACCACACCAGGCAGTCGCCTGCCTCCAGGAAGCCGAACTATGACCAACGTTCTCACCCTCGAAAACATCGTCAAAACGTTCCCGCACCATAGAAGAGTCTTCACCGCAGTCGACGACGTCTCCCTCAACATCCAGGAAGGCACCGTCTACGGCCTGGTCGGAGAATCCGGCTCTGGCAAAAGTACCCTGGCCCGCTGTGCCATGCAGTTAATGCGGTCAACATCCGGGCGGGCCATCTTTGAAGGACAAGACCTCGGCATGCTCGCACCCAAGGCACTGCGCACTGTCCGTTCGCGAATGGGAATAGTACTGCAGAATCCCGTGGCGGCCTTGAACCCACGCATGACCATCGGGGCTTCAGTGGCAGAGCCACTACGGACCCACACTTCCCTGAAGGGGCAGAGGCTCCAAGCAAGAGTAAACAATCTGCTTGACGAGGTCGGGCTGGGAGCCGAACACGCACACAGGCTCCCACACCAACTCTCCGGAGGACAATGCCAACGCGTCGGCATAGCACGCGCTCTGGCCACCTCGCCCCGTCTCCTGATCCTGGATGAACCCACCAGCGCCCTTGATGTTTCCGTCCAGGCCCAAATTTTGAACCTGCTCCAGGACCTGCAGCAACAAAAAGGGTTGACGTATCTGCTGATCTCTCACGATCTTGACGTCGTCCGTTACCTTAGCGATGACGTTGCGGTCATGAAGACCGGAAAGATCGTAGAAAGCGGACCAGCCGAGCGGATCTTCACCAACCCACAGCACGACTACACTCGCAAACTCCTCGAGGCGGCCCCAGGGCATGGCCAACCGGAGATTGCAAACACCCACACCCTTAACACGCAAGGCAGCGACTAGAACATGCTAGAGACAACAGCAAGTGGTTTCCTCCTTACGAATCCCGGTAAGATCGACCGCTACACCGGCCAGGACTTCAACGGATACGTCACCCTGGACAACTGGCAGGAAAGTCCATTCAACCGATGGGGCTTCGCTCACATTAGTGAACTCATCACCACCGCAACGATCCGTCGGGACAGCTCATCCCAGCCCCCTACTGGAATCGCTCCAGTCACCACCGAACACGCAGAGAAATGGCGCAGTGTTGACCAGTTCCTGGAATCCACGCACACAGATGCCATCGTGGTCCTCCAGCACGGGAACGTGGTCATGGAACGCTACTTTGGGGCTTTCCAGCCGCACGACCGGCACGTCCTGATGTCTGTTTCCAAATCCATCTGCGCGCTCACCATGGGCATCCTGGTAGGCCAGGAACTCATAGATACCCAACAAAGTGTCCGCCACTACGTGCCGGCGCTGAAGGAAAGCGCCTACGGAAACGCGACCGTCCGCCAAGTGCTCGACATGACCGCCGCCGTTCGCTACAGCGAGAACTACCTGGATGCAGACGCTGAAGTCCAGCAGCAGGACAGGGTCGCCGGCTGGCGTCCAAAGCTCGAGACAGATTCAAGGGACACCTACGAATTCCTCACGCGTCTCCAACCTGACGGCGAGCACGGCAGATCCTTCCAGTACTGCTCGGCCAGTACAGACGTGCTCGCGTGGATCATTGAGAACGTCACCGGAAAGCGATACGCCGAAGTTCTCTCGGACGAACTATGGTCCCGGCTTGGGACCAGCGATGATGCACTCATCACCACCGATTCCGGTGGGTTCGCATTTGCGAACGGAGGAATCGCCTGCACCGCACGGGACATGGCCAGGATCGGACAGCTAATGCTGGACGAGGGGAAAGCCAACGGGCAAACGCTAGTCCCATCATGGTGGATCAAAGAGACGATGCGCGGTGGAGACCCGCAACTGGCCCGCGGAACCGCCTACCAGCAGGTCCACCCCAACGGCTCATACCGAAACCAATGGTGGGTACCCGGAGATGCCCGAGGCACGGTCTACGCTGCTGGGATCCACGGCCAATTCATCTGGATTGACCCTGTCAGCGACACTGTTATTGCGAAGTTCTCCTCCTGCCCACAACCGGTCGCGCTCGAACTCAGCCAGACTCATGCTGAAGGTTTCAGGCAAATGGTCAACATCCTGGAACGCAAGAGTGCTAGCTGACTTGCATTCGGCGTAGCGGAGTTCAGTCTCTGGTTCGCGAACAGTCTTTCCCGCAAGGTAGCCCCCTTTCCGTCCACATCTCAAGAAGGTTCCAGAGGACCTTGCAGCCGACGACGGCGGGAGTTCGCCGCCGTCGTCGGCTGGTCGTCGCGGTCGTCATCATCGGGGAAGTCGATATCCCGGGCAAATCTCGAGCCAAACAGCAGCCTGGCTTCAGGCTTCCCGCACCCTTTATGACAGTCAGATTCAACACCTGCCTCATCCGGGTACGTGCTCGCGGTGGCAGCGACGGTAAACGCAAACCCGCCGTGGGCGACCGACGAGACGCCTTGGGAAGTAACGTCAGACGGGATCGGCCAGAGGCTCCAGGTCCTGGGCTGTAACCTCTTCGACCGCCGGTTGGTTGTCCATGCCAGCGAGGCCGATGAGTGTGACGACCGCTGCAACAGCGGCAGCGGTCGCACCGATCAGGAAGGCCAATTGGAATCCACTGCCCAGGACCGTCAGGGCAACCTCGTGCGCACCAGCTGGGAGGGTGGGAACACTATTGACGGCAATCGCTCCACCGGCCTGGGCGATACCCAGAACCGGGCCTGCCTGCTCCGCCGGGAGGTTTAGCGCGCCCAAAGCAGGAATCAGCTGGCTGTTGGCCGTCCCGAAAGCGATCGCACTGCCAATGACGGGGCCGAGCGCGAAACCGAGATCGCGAACAAGGTTCGTGGTAGCGCTGCCCATCCCGGCAAGGGACTTCGGCACGGTGTTCACAGATACCTCCGAAATCGACGCGATGGTCAGGGCCCAGCCAATACCGATGAACGCCCCTGGAAGGAAGAACTTCGTCCAGTCAAAGTCGTGCGGGTCAAATCCGACCGCGATAAAGGCACCAACGGCGATCAACGCGAACCCGAGACTGAGAAGCCACCGTGGACTGACGGAGTGCAGGAGCCTGCCAACGACCGGGGCGAAGACGAAGGACGGGCCCTGCATCACGAGCCAAATGACCCCGATGTAGACCGCATTCTGGTGCTGCAGCACGCCAAGCCAAACGCTGGTGGAGAAACAATATATGAGAAATCCAAAGGTACCGATCACAGTTACGATGCCAACAATCGAGAATGAACGAATCCTGAACATGCCCAGGTGCAGCAGTGGCGAAGGTGTTCGCAATTCGATGATGATGAAAGAGGCCAGCAGGACAGCCGCGACGAGGTAGCCGATGATGATCTCCGGTTGGCTCCAGCCGACCTCGGATCCCTGCACTGTCGCCCAAAGGGCCACGGTCAGGCCCACTGCAAACGTCACCTGTCCGGGAAGATCCAGCTTTCGGCCCATAGGCGCCGACGAATCCGTTGCCCGGATAACCAAAGCAAGCGTAATCACTGCGCCGACCGCGATCAGCACATAGCCGCCCTGCCACCAGCCCGCGTTTGCGAACGCCCCGGCAATGATGGGACAGATGGCACCGCCAAGGGAGAGAAATCCTGCCCAGGCCGCGATGGCTCGGGTCCGCTGGACTGGTGTGTGCACGACGGCGGCCACCATCGCCAACGACGTCGGATACAACGCGCCCGCACCCAGGCCGTTCAGTGCAGCGCCAAGCCACATCACTTCAACCGTCGGAGCCAACACCGAGGCTACGCTTCCAGCCAGAAGGAGCAGCGACCCCAGATACATGAGCCTCTTTCGCCCAAAGATGTCACCGATGGCTCCGAAGGTTAGCTCGAAGACGACAACCGGAATCAGGAATGCTGCGGTGATCCACGTGAGCTGCGAAGCGTGGGCGTGAAAGTGCTGCTGCAGAACACCGTTCAGTGATCCAGGTATGACGTTCGCAATCGACGAGACGAACGGTGCGGCAAAGGCTGCGGTAAGGGTCGCGCCCACACGAACCTGGGTGCCGGGCGGGTACGGCTCAGGACCTTGATTCGACGGATTGGCAAGTTGATTCGGATAAGTCACGTGGAACTCCTTTGTTCACGGAAATGGGTGACGTAAAACCCGCCGGGCCGATGCAGCGCGACGCCCCAGCCCGAATATATACGGTTCGTATCGTATTGACAATGCCTCAAGGGCGGGCCTGTCTGCCAAACCCGGCCGGGCTATCCCAGATGCAGCTGGCGAGGGCTGGCGTGATTTACGCCTTCGGGCGCGGGCTCCCGGGCAGGCAAAGAGGAAGGGATTGACGCTGTCAGCGCCAATCCCTTCCTGTGTTTGTTCCTTATCCAGCTATGCGCGGACGCCTTCCAGCACTGCCCTTAGTGTCTGGTCCGTCATCTTGCGATCAAGCGGTCCGGTCTGAAGTAACAACCGAAAGTAGATTGGTGAGTAGAGAAGTTCAGTCACAACCAGGGGATGTATGTCACTTCTGATCGCCCCCTCCTGGACCGCCCGCTCAATGAGGGCAAGCGCGGCTTCCAAACGGTGATTCCAGAATCGGTCCTTGAATTCCGCCATGGCCGCCGGATCGTACTGGCACTCCGCAATTAGCTGGGCGACGAGGTGGCCCTCCCGGCCGCCATAAATCTCGGCCAGCGAGCCAAGGTGCTCTTTGAGGGCCTCGATCGCCGGAACATCCTCCCGTATTGGAGTACGCGCGATGTGATTGTCGAGGAAGGTGTCAATCACAACCGCAGCCTTGCTGGGCCACCACCGGTAAATCGTTGTCTTGCTTACGCCCGCTTCCCGGGCAACACGCTCAATCGATAGCTTTTGGACGGTCAGGGCACCAGGTTTTCTGTCGTCAAGCAACGCCATGGTCGCATCGAGGATCGCTCTTTGACTCTGCTCGCTTCTAATCGCCATACGATGACTCTAATACGTGAATCATCCAATACGAAACGTTCACGATAGTCCGGCACCACTATGACGACCTGTCATGAAGGTCGCGTTTGCGCTGTTCGAAGTACCCGCTGAGCCTTCGCTTGACGGGCCACAGGGAAGTGTTTGCCCATCAGCGGCTTATTCCGCGGGAGCGTTGTGGGTGTTAGGCCATGTCTCCCGGCCAGCTTGCCGGACGAGTTCTGCCAGCCACGGCCTGCGGCCGCGATGGAACACCATACCTTCAGGCATTTCGTGGACTGAGGGTATTGAATCCTCGATGTCGAGACTGATCCGGCCAGCGGCCATGGGCGCGTTCCTGACATGCAGGTCACCATAGGACTTCGGGAGCACAGGATCCATCCAGAAACCGCCCTGGGACGCATCGGCATCGAATCCCAGCAGGCTGGTCACCAGGAAGATGGGTGTGGTCGCTGCCCAAGCCTGGGGGGTACAGGCCGTGGGATAGGGCACGGGCCGCGCGTAGCGTTCCCGGCTGAAGCCGCAGAACAGCTCGGGCAATCGGCCATCAGAAAGCTCGGCCGCCTCGAGCAGCGCAGTGGCGATACGCTGCGCTTCCTCAACGAATCCGTAGCGCAGCAGGCCGGCCGCAATGATCGCATTGTCATGCGGCCACACCGAACCGTTGTGATAGCTTGCCGGATTGTAAGCGCCCATGTCGCTAGCTAAAGTCCGCACTCCCCAGCCACTGAACATTTCCGGGGACATCAGCCTTTCAGCAACCAGTGGGGCCTTGTCCTCGTCCACGAGTCCGGCCCAAAGGCAGTGGCCCATGTTGGAAGGGCAGGCATCGACTTGACGCTTATCGCGGTCCAAGGCCACCGCATAGTAGCCCCGATCCGGCATCCAGAACTGCTCATTGAACTGTTCCTTCAACTGGCTGACACGAATGGCCAACTCGTTTCCTAAGGAACCGTCTCCCGCTTGGTAGGCCATCCATGCACGCGAGAGATACGCAACGTAGACGTATGCCTGCACCTCGCAGAGAGCGATAGGGGGTACGGCCAAGGCTCCGTCAGCGAAATTGATGCCATCCCAGGAGTCCTTCCATCCTTGGTTGACGAGCCCGTTGGGATTGAGTCGCGCGTACTCAACGAATCCGTCACCGTCCTTGTCTCCGTAGTCCCTGATCCAAGCCAGCGCCCGATCTGCATGCGGAAGGAGATCTGCGATGGTTTCTTTCGCGAAGCCCCAGCGACCGACGGACCCCAAGACCACCAAAAACAGGGGCGTTGCGTCGACACTCCCGTAATAGACGGACTTTCCTCCCAAGGACAAACCGCTGGAAACGTCAAACCGGACTTCGTGCAGAATCTTGCCTGGCTCCTCCTCGCTCAAAGGATCCACCACTGTTCCTTGCCGTTCTGCCAGCGTTTGCAGTGTGCCCAATGCCAACGACGGATCCACCGGCATCGACATCTCGGATGCCCAAAGTGAATCGCGGCCAAACAGCGTCATAAACCAGGGCGCGCCCGCGGCCACCACAACACGGTCAGGATGGTTCGGATCCTCTATGCGAAGGGAACCCAAGTCGTCGTACCTCCGGCGGCCAATTCGCTCAATAGAGAGGTTTCCCATCTGCACTACGGGAGTCTTTGCCACCCATTCCTGCCGACGCAGGTCACGAGGGGATAAGCCGTCCTCATCAGGATGGACAAACATGGCTTCAGGATTGGTCCCCTCGGCCATCGGAGTCACCGTCAAGGTAGTGCTCCACTCGCCGTGCGGCGGGACCGAGACCCGGTATGTGAGCGTCTCTTGACCAATGTCCGTTCCAGCAGCTTGGACAACAACGCCCTTCCGGACATCTTGCCAAACAGCCTGAATGGCTAGTGTGTCTCCGTCCCGCTGGCGGGTCTGATCCCAGCGCCGCTGGATCCGTGCCTCCTTCACCTAGAACAGATCTGCGAAATCCGCCTCAACTCTCAGTGAGACAACACAATCGACGCGGTCCAGTGAGTAATTCCCGATGCGCACATGTTCCTGTATGCCCACCCCAACTTCCCGCAGCCGCTCCACAATCAGCGGGCTGTCCGCATACCCGTCCGAGCGGGGAACCCGCGTTGCAAACAGCGCCCGGTACGGCTCCTTCATCTCCGCCGCCAGCGGCTCAAGGGGGTAGCCGTTAATCGTGAGCTGCCAGCAGGACAAAATGCGTGTGTCCCGGACAAAAAGACCGTGTGGATGTTCCGGCTGTATGTCCCCGTTCTGCAAGAGATGCAGAACGAGGACCCCTCGAGCAGGGTAATCGTCCCGGCTCCCAGAGGCCCCGCCGCCGTGTCCGCATTCCAGCCAGCCATCTCAGGCCCTCACAAATCTGAATCGCCCGCCCTGATCCAGCGGGTCGTGCTGCCGTCAGTGCCAATTCTTCGAACGACGCTACGCCTGCTTTCCCCACCGGGCTAGGGTGCGCGTTGACTCGTAATTAGCCTCCCCATCTCTCCGACCCCTGGAACAGGGACCTTTCTACGCCGTCAAGGTTCTCCCCGGATCCTTCGGATACATCGCCGGACGCGACCTGGCCGGCGTCAGCGACTACGAAGATGACGGGACGTCAGCTTAGGCCTGTCGAACCTTGCCAATAGTTACCATGGCGGTTACTATTCAATTCAAGCTTCCCAGTTCGCGTAGCTGCTGCCCAATCACCAACGTGCACCTGAAGCAGCGAGACCATGGGCGGGTCGCCAGATCTCAGGCTCTGCCGCATGCCCGAGCAGAGAGTCAGTACTTCCGCGTCCCCCAGCAAAGGTCATTTTGCGCTGCCGGCCTTTGACCTATTCCGGTCTCTGCAGCGACCGTTGCGTGCGCAACCGTGGGAAGCCCGTCCACGGAACACCCAAGACCGATAGGAAGAGATTATGACGAAGGACCTCACCGAATACAGGCAGCCCACACGCGTTTCCTTCAACAGCGGGTGGTCCGTTCGCCCGAAAATCGGCTTCTTCTCCGAGTTGCGCCCCGGCCAGGCGCCACCGGAATCCATCTGCCTACCCCACGACGCGCTGGTGGGATCGGTGCGGATTCCCAGCGATAACGGGTCGAATACCGGCTACGTCCCCGGGGGTGCGTTCGCGTACTCGAAGGAGTTCGATGTGCCATCGGAGTGGAGCGGCCGACACGTCGCGGTCGACTTTGAAGGCGTCTACCGGGACGCGATGGTTTTTGTAAATGATGACTTTGTGGCCCAACGCCCTTACGGCTATTCCGGCTTCCGCGTAGACATGACCTCGCACCTTCGCCATGGGGAACGGAACGTCATCCGGGTTGAGGCACGCGCGCACGAGGACTCCCGCTGGTACAGCGGTGTGGGCATTTACCGTGATGTCTGGCTCACTGTCGCCGGCGACGTGCATCTGGACTACGCGGGTGTCCAGATCACGACCCCTGACCTTGATGCTGACCTCGGCGTCGCAGCCATAGCGACGACGCTGCGCAACTCCGGGGCCCGACCGCGAACAGTCCGGGTTCGCGTTGACATCCTTGACCAGGAACAGGCGTTGGTCGCGCAAACTGAGGCCCCCGTAACTGTCCTTCCGGCTGAGCCCGCGGTGCTGCGCCAGCGTCTGACCATCAAGAACCCACAGCTATGGGACGTCAATGATCCGAACCTTTACACAGCGGTGACCCGCGTCTTCGAAGGCGGCGATGAGCTTGAGCTTTCCACCACCGCGTTTGGCTTCCGCACTCTGCAGCTGGATACCGCGCACGGCCTGCGCCTGAACGGGCGGACCATCAAACTGCGCGGGGCATGCGTTCACCATGATAATGGACCCCTCGGCGCAGCCACCATCCGCAGGGCTGAAGAACGGCGCGTCGAGCTGCTCAAGAAGGCCGGATTCAACGCCATCCGCAGTAGCCATAACCCTCTTAGCCCCGCAATGCTCGACGCTTGCGACCGTCTAGGGCTACTTGTCATCGATGAGGCCTTCGACGTTTGGACCGAGTCCAAATCATCCTTTGACTACTCATTGCGCTTCGCTGACTGGTGGGAGCGTGACGTCGAAGCGATGGTGCTCAAAGACGCCAACCACCCCAGCGTCATCATGTATTCGATCGGAAATGAGATTCCCGAGACCGGAAACTCCCTGGGCGCCGTGTGGGGCAGRCGCGTCACGGAGAAAATCCGTCAGTTGGATCCCACCCGCTTCACGACGAACGGCATGAATCCGATGGTCTCCGTTATCCACCGCCTCGCCGAGGCGGGCAGGAGCATGGAGGGTGGCGTCAACTCAGCCATGAATCAGATGGGCGATTTGATGAAGGACATCGCGACGTCGGACCTGGTCACCAACAGCACTGAGGAGTCCTTTGCCGTAGTCGACGTTGCCGGACTCAACTATGGAGAAAGCAGGTACGAGCTGGACCGTGAGCTGTTCCCGAACCGCCTCATCGTGGGGACCGAGACTTTCCCCGCAAAGATCAGTGAGAACTGGGTGGCCATTGAACAGAACTCACATCTCATCGGCGACTTCACCTGGACCGGATGGGACTACCTGGGCGAGGCCGGTATAGGACGCGTCAACTACGCTGACGAAGGACCCCAATCCTTCGGCGCACCTTTCCCTTGGCGGACCGCATGGTGTGGGGACATCGACATTACGGGACATCGCCGGCCTGTTTCCTACTTCCGTGAAGTTGTGTTCGGCCTCAGGGCCGAGCCCTACATTGCAGTGCATCCCCCCGAAAATTTCACGCGGGAGGCACGCCACACTCAATGGTCTTTCAGCGACGCAGTTGCAACATGGGACTGGGATGTTGCCGAGGGAACACCGATGCGCATCGAGGTTTACAGCGCAGCGCCTGAGGTGGAACTGCAGATCAATGGCAAGAGTGCAGGAGTCCGCCCCGCAGGCCCCGCGAACGGGTTCAAGGCCATCTTCGAAACCGAATTCGCCGCTGGCGAGGTAGCGGCTATTGCCAGAAATGCCGACGGATCGGAGGGAAGATGGAGCCTCTCGACTCCGGAGGGCTTGCCCACGCTCCGGGTTCGAACGGATCGGGCCACCATCGACGCCTCCGACGGCGATCTCGCGTTCGTCGAGATATGCCTGGAAGACGATGCGGGCCGTGTTTTCAGGCAGGGAGCGGAGCCCTTCTCTGTCGCGGTGGAAGGCGACGGCGTGTTGCAAGGTTTCGGTAATGGGAACCCGCAGTCACAGGATTCCTTCCGCTCCAACGTCGGCAACACCTACGAGGGAAGGGCGCTGGCAATCGTGCGCCCCACCGGAGCAGGTGAAATCATCGTCACCGTGAAGGGCGCGAACCAAACGGCCACGATCACCGTCACAGCCGTGGACCGCTTGGTGGATGCCCTGGTGCACTGAGCCCGGTTCTACCAATGATGTAAATTGACCCGCTGACCCCGCCGCTGCTGGAAGCCATCACGGCGGGGTCAGCGCGTCAGGACCCAGGACCGCCCGGATGTTCCATTCCAAATGGGCCCGAATGTCGAACTCAGGTCCGTGCTGCCACTGGAATTGCAAACCTTCCCAGCACGCGAGGAGAACGCGGGCTGCCACGTGCGCATCTATGTCAGCCGGTACCTTGCCTTCGCCCTGCAGGCGTTCAATATCGGTCGCTATGACTTGCAGGGATCGGGCCATTCGCTCTTGGAAGTAGGGGTTCGCGGGGTTTTCCCGGTCGACGGCGGCGCCCGCCATTTCCGCATAAAGAAGCGGGATGTGGGGGCGGCGAACACCTACTTCCGCACGACGGCCCATATCAGCGATAGCTCCGGCCTCATGACCAACGCTGCGAATGTTCTCGTCGTCAAACTGCTTCAAGGCAGAGATCCACAGACTTTCCTTGGTGGGGAAATGGTAGAAGACCGTCGGTTCGCTCGCCCCGGCCATATTTGCGACCTCGGAAACCGTGACATTCCGATGCCCCTTGGCCTGCACAAGATTGAGCGCCGCCGCGCTGAGCGCTTCCCGCCGCTTGTTCGACTTTGCGTACTCTCCCCGCTTTTCCGCCATATCAAGTCCTTTCAAGAAAACTGTTGATTCGTTTCAAACCTTAACGCTATCCTCTAATCAGAAATTATAGTTGACTCAGAATTCGGGTCCAAGCGTCGAGGAGGCAAAGATGCCCAAACACCGCCAACCGTTCAAAGTGACACGCCCTGGCCAGATATCGTTTGACGACCTGCGTGGGGTACGCGCATGAAAATCAACCGGCGCAGCGTCGTGTGCCGTCATAATCCCGTCCTCACGCAGGCGCACGCTACCAACACGCTGAGCGTGGGCAACGGCGACGTTGCCATGACCGTGGACATTTCCGGGCTGCAGACTTTTCCGGCGTTTCACGAACTCCGGCCGGATCCACTGCGGATTGCCGACGACGGGAGCAGGGGCCTGCCTGAACAGCAGATACGGCCCTTTAACGTGGACGACTTCCAAATCCCCCTTCGCACTCAATCGAGCTGGGGCTGGTACAGCACCCGAAGCGAACAGGAATTTTCTCTGGAAGATGCCACCACCATGCACCAAACCCCCAGGGGCCCGGTACCCTACCTGGATCGAATGGGGCTGCAGCGCGCCGCCGATCCGATTCCCGACGAACTGAGGGCAAGTGCTTGGTTCGCCTTCAACCCCAGAAGGATGCATCTGGGCCGCCTTGCGCTGGATGCAACCGAGGCAGGTCCCCGGATAGTTCTTCCGAACGAACTGGAGGGCGCACACACTGAACTCGACTTGTGGTCCGGCACAGTACATGCCGGATATCAGCTCCAAGGCGTACCTGTCGAAGTAGCCACCACGGCTCATCCCACAGCCCAGTGTTTCGCCACGAGAATCAGATCAGAACTGCTGCGAAGCGGACTGGCAGTGTCCTGGATCTTCGACCCCCAGCGCGATGACTTGGCCCCGTTCGAACTCCCGTTGGCCGAGAGCGTGGGTTGGGAAGAGACATCACCCGGGACATGGCTGGCCCGCAGAGTTGTGGAATCCACAACCTACGAAGTCCGAGTGGAGACAACGGGTACGTTATGCCTGCTCGACGGCGGGAGCCGCGTGATGGCAGTTACCACTGAAGACGAACTCGAAGTCGTCGTTACCCTACAGCCCGTTCCGGGGCTTCAACCGACTGACTCTCCACGCACTTTTGAGGCAGTCAGTGCCGCCGCCGCTTCTGCATGGGAGGACTACTGGCTGAGCGGTGCGGCCGTGAGCTTCGACGGAAGCACAGACGCAGGCGCCACGGAGCTTGAACGCCGGGTTGTGTTGTCCCAGTACCTCCTGGCGGTGAACAGCGCTGGAGGGACGGCACCCGCAGAAACAGGGTTGAGTTACAACACCTGGTGCGGGAAGTTCCACCTCGAAATGCATTGGTGGCATGGCGCCCACTTCCCGTTGTGGGGGCGCGGGGCACTCCTTGAACGTAGCCTCGGCTGGTACCACACAGCCCTCCCGGCTGCCCAGGAAACGGCCAGCCGCCAAGGATACAAGGGTGCCCGTTGGCCGAAGCAAACAGACCCGTCAGCCCGGGAATCGCCCAGTCATATCGGCGTGTTCCTCATATGGCAGCAGCCACACTTGATCCACCTGCTCGAACTTCTGTACAGCGAGGGCCGCGAACAAGGATTCCTCGAGGAGCATTACAGGCTTGTTGAAGCGACAGCGGACTTCATGGCCGACTTCGTTGAAGAGCACGACGGAACCTTTATCCTGCCACCGCCGCTTATCCCTGCCCAGGAAAGCTACCTCGTTGACCGGGCTACAAACACAGATCCCACCTTCGAACTCGCCTACTGGTCCTGGGCGCTGAATGTTGCCAATGAATGGCGGCAACGGCTGAACCTACCGGTACGTGAGGACTGGGACGTTGTCGGCCGCCGCATGCATCAACCCCGGTTGATGCCCGACGGAACATACGCTGCCTTGGCGACTCCGCCTTACCTGCTGCGCAAAGACCATCCCTCCATGCTGATGGCCCTTGGCTGGTTGCCCGACACGGACATTATTGATCCCGGGGCCATGCGCGCAACCCTTGACTCCGTGTGGCTCAATTGGGACCTTCAATCCACCTGGGGATGGGACTATCCCGTCATGTCGATGTCGGCAGCACGGCTGGGAGACATGGAGAAGGCGATTCAGGCACTGCTTCTGCCGTCGCCGAAGAACCAGTTCCTCGTCAATGGGCACAATCCCCAGATCCCAGGCTTCCTCACTCTTTACCTTCCTGCCAACGGTGGCCTCCTGGCTGCGATAGCCCATCTGGCCCTTGCCGTTGAACGTGGAGCAGCACTCCCAGCAGGTTGGCGACTCGCCGTCGAGGGTTTCAACACTCTGCCCCGCTTCAGCGGATACGCCGTTTCCCCCCATTCAAGCCGCTAGAACCACGCTTTTTCCTTCCATCACCAATGAGAGAGGCAGCTATGCGCTCCGCGTTCTCCACCACCCCGTGGTACGGCGGTGACTACAACCCCGAACAGTGGCCCGAATCGATATGGCCTGAAGACGTTCGCCTGATGAAGGCTGCAGGAGTCAATCTCGCAACTGTTGGCGTTTTCTCCTGGGCCATGCTGGAGCCGAAAGAGAACCAGTACGATTTCGAGTGGCTCGACCGGACCTTGGACAATCTCCACACCGGGAACATCCGCGTCGATCTTGCAACGGCGACTGCTTCGCCTCCGCCATGGTTTTCCTTGGCCTATCCCGAGTCACTTCCGGTGACAGCCGACGGCGTCCGCTTGGCCCCGGGCTCACGCCAGACATACTGCCCGAGCTCGCCAGCTTACCGTTCAGCGGCGGGACGGCTCGCACGAAAGCTTGCCGAGCGATATGGTCAGCATCCCGCGCTGGCCCTATGGCATATCAACAACGAGTACGGATGCCATGTGGCCCGCTGCTATTGCGACGAATCGGCGGCAGCTTTCCGACGCTGGCTTGAAAAGAAATACGTCGACGTCGACGGACTCAACCATGCTTGGGGTACAGCCTTCTGGTCCCAGCGCTATGGGTCCTTCGCCGAGGTCTTGCCTCCGCGGACGACAGCAGCCTTCGCAAACCCCACCCAACTGCTCGACTTTGACCGCTTCAGCTCTGACGAACTGCTCGGCTGCTTCCTTGCCGAGAAAGCCATACTGCGCGAAGTAACGCCGGACATACCTGTGACCACCAACTTCATGGGTGTCTTCCGCGGTGCGGACTACTGGCAATGGGCGCAACACGTCGATGTCATTTCGGATGATCTGTACCCCGATCCTGCAGACCCTGACGCGCCCCTGGGCGCAGCCATGGCGCGCGACCTTATGCGGTCCTTGGGCAGGGGCAAGCCGTGGATCCTGATGGAACAGTCCACCGGCGCTGTTATCACCCGGCCAGAGAACGCTCCCAAGGCGCCGGGGCAGATGCGGGCATTGTCCTACCAGGCCATGGCCCGTGGAGCCGACGGAATTCTCTTCTTCCAGTGGCGCCAATCCGCAGCTGGCGCAGAGAAATTCCACTCAGCGATGCTGCCCCATTCCGGGACCGACACGCGGATCTGGCGCGAAGTAGCCCAGCTCGGGCACGAGCTGGACAGACTCCCCCAGCTCATGGGCAAACACGTCCCCGCCCAGGCGGCGATCGTTTTCGATTGGAACAGTTGGTGGGCCTTGGAGCAGCGCGGGCAACCAGTCGAATCCAGCTATCTCGCCCTCGTAGCTCCTTGGCACGCAGCCATGACAAGGGCCGGTATGGTGGTCGATTTCGTTCGCGGCGATGAGGACCTCGCCGCATATCCCCTCATCATCGTCCCCAACCTCCTCGTAGCAACAGACCCCCAACTTGACGCTCTGGACAAGGCCGCCAACTCCGGATCGACCGTTTTCGTCACAGCCCAATCGGCGATCCTCGATGAGTCCCTGCATGTCCGGCTGAACGGCTATCTTGGCAAGCTGCAGCAGACCCTGGGGGTGTGGATCGAAGAGTTCGTACCCCTTGCGGCTGCATGGCAGCGACCCGGCTCCATCCCGGTTCGGCCGGACGCGAGCATCCCTCCAACAGTAGAAGTGCTCGGCGACGTATTTTCCGGCGGCCGCGCCACGGCTCTTGGATGGAGCGAAGCGGTACGCATCCAGGACGCAGAAGTCAAGGCGCGCTTCGGACAAGGCCACCTTAAGGGAATGCCTGCCCTCACGCGCCGATCCACGGGGAACGGCGCAGCGTGGTATTTGGCCACCCGTCTGGAACCCCTCGCGATGACCGACCTGGTCCACACCTTGCTCGGCGAAGCAGGCATCGTGCTCAATGCGGCTACGGAGATACCCGACGGAGAAGGATGGGTTGAGACCGTCAAACGCGGCGAAGTGAGCTTCGTGATCAACCATGGCTGCGTTCCTGTAACTCTCACCGCCAGAGGCACAGATCTGCTGAGCGGAGGCCCAACAGCTGGAATGGTCCTCGAGTCGCAAGGTGTGGCGGTTATCGAACACCAAGCAATCACATCCAGCGCATACCTCCAACCATCTTCGGCCCTGGGGGAGCAATCATCGTGCCCATGAAATTAGCTGTCCGCCCCGTCCGCCATTCGGGAGGCCCGGCACCTCCGCGCCGCCAAGGCCGTCCTGAACTCGTTCCTTGAACAACAGAATCCAAAACTCCCCCGATCCTTACGTCCTTTTCAAAGGTGAGAATTCATGCGTAAAAAAAGCCGTACCCCAGCAAGTCCGGCAACCGTCCGGCGTCGGGCTGTTACCGTCGGCGCCGTTGCAGTCGCAGCTTCACTCTTCCTCCAGGGCTGTTCCGCCGGTGGCGGCTCAACCAGCGCTTCCGGTGACAGCTCTGGTGCCGTTGAGTTGACCTTCCTTAATCAATCCCGTGGACAGGAAGCGGCCCTGAATCAGCTCGCGGAGCAGTACTCCAAGGAGAAGGGCATCAAAATCACTGTTGATTCGCCCGGCCCCACAGATTATCTGCCCAAGCTGCAGGCAAAGGCACAGTCGAAATCGATGCCTGATATCTACTCCTCTTTCAATGCAACGGACATGGCGCCCTTCTACAAGGCCGGCTGGGCGATGAACCTTGAATCCGAGTTGCAGGGAGACTGGGGTAAGAACTTCAGCCCCGCCGTGATCAAGATGTCCACATTCGCAGATGGAAACAACCTGGGTGTTCCCGCCGGAATCTACACGGCGCATTGGGAAACCCAGACGTACGGGCTCCTCCTGGACCCGGCAGCGACGGGCGTCGACCCCAAGGCCCTGCCAAAGACATCCAGTGAACTCATCTCAAAGCTCGCCGCGGCCAGCAAGAACGGCCAGGGTACCTTCTCTGTCGCCGCCTCGCTGACGCCCCAGCTGATCCAGGGTTTCGCCTCAAACTGGCTGACGGACGACGAGATCTCCGCGACGTTTGACGGTAAGGCCAGCTGGAAGTCCGACGGGTGGCGCAATGCCTTCCAACTGCTCGTGGATTTGAAAAAGGCCGGCGTTATTGCCAACGGCTCCCTGACAGGCGGCCAAAATGACAACCCCACCGTGGAAGGATCATTCTTCAGCAAGCATGAAGTCGGCGCCATTTTCGACGCCTCCCCTGGCGTCTCGGTCGGATTCAAGACCGCCCCGGACTACAACAGCTTCATCTCTTTGACCGTTCCACCGGCCGCCAATGGCAAGCTCGCACCCCGTTCACCGGGCCTTCCTGGAAAGGGCGCAGTCATCAACCCGAAGGGCAAGCACCCCAAGGAAGCACTTGAGTTCGTCAAGTGGCTTACTGCCCCCGCACAACAGAAGGTGTTCGCTGAAGTGGGTCGCATCATGCCATCGAACCCTGAGCTCCTGGCCAGCGGGACGCTGTCGCCCCAACTTTCCGGATTCGGGGCAGGTGTTAAGGACATGCAGGTTCTGCCGAACACCATCAAGACCAACGTGAACACCGCTATCATTCGGGATGCACAGGGCCTTGTCCTCGGCGAGCTTACGATCGACCAGGTCCTGGATGACCTGCAGGCTGCCCAGGATAAGAGCTGATGTCCCCCCAACTCGCAACATCTGCCTCGCGGCGCTCCTTCGGGGCGCCGCGACGCAGAGGCAGCGCGCGCAAGACGCTGCTCGGGCTATTGTTCCTCTCCCCCGCAATCGTTCTGATCGCTACGTTCACCATCACTCCGTTCGCCCAAGCCATCCTGCTCAGTTTCCAGAGCTGGGACGGTGTCAGCCCGGACACGCCCTTTATCGGCTGGAAGAATTACGAGTCAGTGTTCAAGAACGAAGCGTTCTGGGCATCGATGCAAAACGTCGCAGTCTTCGCTCTGGTCGGTTTCTTCATCGGTAACGGTCTCGCGATCGCCATGGCCGTGGCAGTGAACAAAGTGGTACGAGGAAAAACCTTCTTCCGGACAGTCTTCTATCTTCCCGGAGTCCTCTCGGTCGTCGTCGTTGGTTTGATCTTTACGTCGCTCTTCTCACCGCAATCCGGAGTCCTCAATCGTTTGCTCGAGATCGTGGGACTCGGCGCCTTCCAGCAGAACTGGCTCGGCGATCCTGCCCTTGCGTTGCCATCGGTCATTGCGGTGTTCATCTGGTTCCATTGGGGCTTCGGATTCCTGCTTTTCCTCGCAGGACTGCAGGACATTCCCTCCGAACTTTACGAAGCTGCGGAACTGGACGGGGCAAGGGCGTGGTCGAAATTCCGGTACATCACCTGGCCGCAGCTTGCGCCCGTTACCACCATTGTCAGTCTGCTCACCCTCCTGGCGGCACTGCAGGTCTTTGGCACCGTCCAGGTGCTGACGAACGGAGGCCCCGGCTACCACACCATGGTTCCGACCCTTCAAATTTATGCTGAAGCTTTTACCAACCACGAGTACGGCAGCGCTGCCGCCATGTCGGTTGTCTTCGGCGGTGCCCTCGTGCTGCTCTCTCTGATTCAGCTTGCCGTCTCAGCCAGGCGGTCCCGAGCATGAGGACACACCAATCATCCGAAAGGAGCTTCTGATGTCACTGAAGAACACCGAAGTCGCCGAACACCGAGCACGCATCCCCGCCAATGCCGCACTCCAGGACCATCATGTGCGGGTCCGCAGAAGCAGAATCCGGCCTGAGAAAATCGGCCTGTACGGCCTGCTGATCGTTGCTGCGCTCGTAGCGCTCTTCCCCCTCCTCTGGATGGTTTCCGGCTCCCTCCAATCGTTGGAGGAGCTACTTGCGGGAAAAAGCCTCGTGCCCCTTGAAGCGCATTGGGAAAACTACGTCACGGCATGGGTGCAGGGCGACCTGGGAATGTACCTGGTCAACAGCATTACGTATACGTTGGCCGCCGTGGCGGGAATTCTCGTGGCATCTAGCATGGCCGGCTACGCCCTGGCCCGCATGGAGTTCCGGGGCAAGAGCATCTTCACAGTGGTGATTCTCGCCGTCATGATTATCCCGGCCCCTGCTATGTTCCTCGCCCAATACCGTCTACTGACCGACCTCGGGCTCACCAACAGCCGGGTAGGTTACGTCCTGATCCTCATCACTTCAGGTGTTCCCATGGCCACGTTGATCATGCGCAGCTTCTTCGCCAGCCAGCCCAAGGATCTAGAGGAAGCGGCCGCTCTTGATGGCGCTTCCTCCCTCAGGATCTTCGCCAGCGTTATCCTCCCCTTGGCCAAGCCGGGCCTGGCGGCAGTAGCTGTAATCCAGGGACTGGCCGCATGGAACGAGTACCTCATGGCCCTCGTTCTCTTCGACGACAATTCACTCATGCCCATACAGCGAGGCCTGACCAGCTTCGATTCGGCAGAAACACCGCAACAACAAATCCTCCTGGCGGCAACTGCGATATCGATTGTTCCTGTCATAATCTTCTATCTGCTGGCGCAGCGGCACATCGTCAAAGGAATCGGGGCAGGCGCCATCAAATAATCAAAGCAGGGAACGACGACGGCGTGCTGGCGGCGGCCTTGAGGGTGAACCCTTCGCGTTCCGCTTGCACACGGGTGATGGCGATGCCTGCGGAGAGTAGTTTACGGGCCGCCATATGGTCTGCGGCGTTGTTGACCGATTCCACGGCCGCGAGGATGCCCTCCCTGAAGCAGAGGACGGAGAATCTTGCTTCGCTCTGGTCCCCCAGGATCAGGAGGTCGTCATCCGGTTGTGGGATGCCTGCCATCTGTAGCTTGTACGGGCCTTGAGTGGACCAGAACCACGGCAGTGCCGTGTAGGGGCTTTCAGCTCCCAGGATTGTACGTGCCGCATGACGTGCTTGGTCGGTGGCGTTTTGGACGGATTCCAGGCGCAGACTCCCCACGGCATGTGCGCAGGGGAAATTCGCGCAGTCGCCGATTGCCAGAATAGCGGGGTCTGCTGTGCGAAGCGTTTCATCGACGACGATTCCGTTGCTTGTTTCGATTCCGCTGTCGCGAGCCAAGGTGTCGTTGGGCTGTACGCCAATGCCGACGAGGACGAGATCTGCTGGGTAGGAAGCCCCTGAGGTGGAGATTGCGGCTGCTACACGGCCATCAGTTCCAGGCTCGAAGCGCTCAATTCCTTCATCGAGGCGCAGGCTTATGCCTTGGGAGCGAAGGGCGCCTGCGAACCATTCGCTCATGACGGGAGTCAGTGCCCGTCCCATCGGACGTGGAGCGAATTCCAGGACTGTGACATTGCATCCGTGTGCCAAGGCTGCCGCCGCAAATTCGAGTCCGATAAATCCGGCACCGATGATCACGATGTTGCGGGCCGCAGGCAGCGCCATGTGCAATGCCTCTGCATCCGAGAGTCTTTTTAGACCATGGACGCCGGGCAGGAGGGCGCCGGGGCAGTTCAGCATCCTATTTCTGGCGCCGGTGGCGAAAACCAGGTGGTCGTAGCCGAGCACGCCTTCAGTGGTTTTCACTGTTCGTTCGGTCCGGTCGACGGCCAGTGCGCGAACCCCTGCATGAAGCGAGATGCGCTTATCGAGAAAGAAGGATGGGCCTCGCAGCGGCGAGGGAGCCGCCTCCTTGCCCGGGGAGAGGTAGTCCTTTGACAGCGGGGGGCGCTGGTAAGGCAGACCGGATTCCTCGGCTATGACGTCGATGTTGCCCTCGTACCCTTCCAAGCGCAGCGCGTCGGCCGCCTGCAGGCCTGCCTGACCGCCACCAATGATGACAACGTTCATGTCAGTGTCCCCGCTTCTAGAGCTGGCCTGCAGGGACGTCGACGACAATCTCCGACAGGTCTGCATCGATGGTGATCTGGCACGCCAGCCGGGAGCTGTCCATTCGCTCCGCGGTGGCGCAGTCCAGCATTTCGTCTTCGTCATCGCTGATGTCCGGGAGCGCTTGCGCATATTCCGGGCGGACGTAGACGTGGCAGGTGGCGCACATGGCCTGGCCTCCACATTCGCCGATGATGCCGTCGACGCCGTTGTTGACAGCAGCGCGCATCAGGGTAGTGCCTGCCTCGACCTGGAGGGTTTGTTGGGTGCCGTTGGGCTGGGTGTAGGTGACGCTGGGCATCGTTGCTCCTTTTGGTAATGGGTAGTTGGGTTAGTTCCAGGTGACGGGCAGGCTGGTCAGTCCGCGGAAGACCCAGCCATCCCAGCTTTCACTCCGTCGCTGGTCCACGCGCAGGCCCGGAAAGCGCTCGTAGGCCATCGGCACGGCGATCTGGCCAATGGAGGTCTTCGCCGCCCAGTGACCGGCGCAGAGGTGGACGCCGCTGCCGAAGGCGAGGTGGGGGCGTTTGGTCCGATTGATATCGAATTCTGCAGCTGAAGCGCCGAAGTGGCCCTCGTCGCGGTTGGCAGATGCCACGACGACGCCGATACCGGCGCCGGCAGGTATATGGACGCCTTCAAGGACAGTTTCCCGTGTCGTTTCCCGGGGGTACATTCCGATCGGTGACTGCCATCTGACCGCCTCATCAAACACTGATGCCCACCAAGCTGGATCAGCAAGGACCTGCTCGCGTTGGTCAACATGATTGCTCAGCGCCCACACCATGTTGGTGACCATATGCTGCGGCTCGTTCATACCACCGGAAATGGTCAATTTGACGTTGGCTGCAACATTGGCGGTGGGGAGTCCACTGTTGGCAAAAGCGGACACCATCGAGGCGTCCGGATTCTGCCGGTAATAGGGGATGAGCTCCTCCAGCAATCGGTCGGCTTCGGCGGTGGCAGCATCACACCGGTCCCAGATCGACTGATCGTCCAAAACATTTCCCATGCCGGCGATGAAGTCGTGAGACCAGCGCCGCACCTGCTCCACGGAAACGTCCTTCAATCCCAGGAGGTCAATGAGATTCTGCGATGCCACGGGGGCTGCGTAATCCCGGTTCAGATCCGCTTCGTCCGGCCCCAGTTCGGCGACTTTCTGAAGGTAGGTCTCGGCGTTACGCTCAAAAATCGGTCCCCAGACTTCCTTGATGGACTTGGGACGAAGAACAGGATTTACAGGCGCCCGGTCTGCGGCGTGCTCGGGGTCGTCTTTGCGCAACATTGGCTGGGCGCCGATCGCCCGGGTCATCGTTGCACCCGAAACGTTAGCGCTGAACAGCTCCTGATCCTGTTCAACCGTGTGGCAACCGGCGTAACTCGTCACCAGGAACTTGTTAAGCTGCGGAACCCACGCCACCGGAGACTCCGCCCGGAGCCGGGCATAAGTCGGGTATGGACTAGTTGAAAGGGCCGCTACGTCAACCCAATCAGCCACCGGGTAGTCAACGGCATCCGGTGAAACAGTTGCAGGCTCCTCTCCCCCACTGCCGCGAACCGGGTCTGCTGTCGTATGGGTAATCACTGAGTTCCCGTGGAACGGGCACTCGCCCGCTTGTGTCGTCATGGCTTGCTCCTACTGGCACGTCATTGTGTACCCGGTGCTACTGGTACGTCCTCGTGTAATCAGTGTCACGGCAAAACATTCTCCAGTAAACTGCGGATATCAGCAGAAGTAATTCGATTTCTTAGGAATAGAGACTCAAGTGCCGAAGTTCACCTTTCGACAGCTCGAACTGTTCGCCGCACTCCCGGAACACAGCACTTTGGGGTCAGCGGCGCAACAACTGCACATCTCCGAATCGGCGCTCTCCCACGCCATCAGTGAACTGGAGGCAGCACTGGGGGAACAGCTGTGCATCCGCAGGAAAGCCAAGGGAATGCACCTGACACCCACTGGCCGCCACTTCGCAAAGCGGGCCGGGGAATTGCTTCGGGAAGCCAGCGCGCTGGCAGACGGATTGGGGGAACTTCGAGGCGAGCTCAAGGGTCCTGTGTCACTGGGCTGCTACACAGGCCTGGCAAGCAACGTGCTCCCCGCCGTCCTCGAGGGCATGGCCAAACTTCACCCAAAGGTTGAAGTCAGCATCACGGTTGGGGACCATGCCGACCTGCTGCCCGCTCTGGAAGACGGAAGCCTGGACACTGCGATCGTCTATGACATCGGCCTGCCCGCGGACGTGGAGCGCAAAGTCATCTACGAAACCGAAGTCATGGCCGTTCTGGGCGCAGACGATCCCCTTGCCCGGGAGGAGGACATTGAACTGGAAGCTTTGGCTACCAAGCCGCTCATCATGCTGAACACGGCGCCCAGCACCGAATATACGCAGTTGATGTTCTCCCAGCGCGGACTCAAAGCACATCTCCGGGCCGTAGTACCGCAAATAGATCTTGTCCGGGCAATGGTCGGGCGGGGGCTCGGATACAGCCTCCTGATGTCCAGGCCCAACCAGATCCCCGTGTCGAGCGAAGGCAAAGGGCTCGTCACCAGGCACCTCCGCCCCCGCGCTGGCCAAACCTCCGTCGTCGCGGTGTGGCCCAAGGAAGCGGCCCTCACGAACCGGGCCAAGGCGCTGGTGCAGTACGCCGTCGAAATCCTGGATGCATCTCAGCCCGAGTAAAGCGGCGCTGGACGTCGCTGGGGGGCGAATCAGCTTCTGGACCGCTTTGACGTAAGGGCCCAAGCACGACGACGAGCCGGACCTCGCTTGCGCCGGTCCGGCTCGTCCTTCCCCCATTTCCATTGCCCGTAGGGCGGCGCCACCTAGGGTGATACGGTCTGCCGGCTAAGGGCAAACCTTGCATATTCTTCCAGCAGGACAGCGTTGTCCACCGACCCGAGATCTGCGACCGATTCCAGTGGTGCACCCTGCAAGAGCCGCTTTACGGGGACCTCCAGCTTCTTTCCAGTGCGGGTATGCGGAATTCCGGGCATGAACACAATGTCGTCGGGAAGGTACCGAACGGACAGGTTCTCCCGAATGGATCTGGTGATCGCTTCCCGGGCGATGCTTGGGTCTACTCCGTTGGCCAAATGGACAAACAGTGGCATGTAATAATCAACGCCCAGTTCCGCACCGACAACCAAGGCCTCGGCGACCTCCTGCAGCGATTCAACCACGGCATAGATATCTGCCGAACCGAGCCGCAGCCCATTGCGGTTGAGGGTTGAGTCGGAGCGGCCGTGGATGAGGATGCCCTGGAGGGTGAACTCGATGAAATCCCCATGCCGCCACACCCCCGGATAAGTCGCGAAGTAGCTGTCGTGATAGCGGCTGCCGTCGTCACCCCAGAAGCTCAGGGGCATCGATGGCATTGCTTGGGTAACCACCAGTTCGCCTTTGCCACGCGTGGGATTGCCGGCTTCATCCCAGGACTCCACACGTACCCCAAGGGCAGGCGCCTGGATATAGCCGACGTGGACGGGCAGTGTGGGACATCCCCCTACGAAAATCGAGGCGATGTCAGTACCGCCACTCATCGAGTTCAACCAGACATCGCCCACATTGCCGTAAACCCAGCGATAGCCGTCAGCGGAGAGCGGTGAACCTGTGACCTGAACGGATTTCAAGGCAGCCAGGTCATGGTCGAGCATCGGTGCCAGGGACGCCTTTGCGCAGGCGTGGATGAAACCAGCACCCACGCCCAGGACAGCAATCTGCTCTGCCGCAGCGATCTGCCATACCCGGTCCAAGGACGGGAAAGTGGGGTTTCCATCAACGAGCACCGCCGTGGCACCAACTCCGAGCGCAGAGACGAGCGAGTTCCACAACACCCAGCTCGTTGAAGCAACGTTGAGGTATCGATCCCCCGGGCGCAGGTCGGAATGTATAAGGAGCATTTTCAGCTCCTCAAGCAGCGCTCCGCCGTGACCGTGAACGATCCCCTTGGGAATCCCTGTGGTCCCCGAAGAAAACAGTACCCACAGGGGGTGGCTGAACTCGAGGTCGGTGAAGACAAGCTCCGCTGGATCGGCGATGGCCTGCTCCCAAGCCGTGCCCGGGATCTGGGTGGGGATACTTGGAATGGAAGTATGCCGCCCCACCCAGATGATGTGCTCGAGCGTAGGCAGCTTTGCGATGATTTCCACCAGCTCACCACGACGATCCCGGTCCTTCCCGCCGAGTCGGTAGCCTGGCGCGGCAAGGATGACCTTTGGTTCGAGCTGGGCAAAGCGTGTAACGATTGCACCCGGGCCGAACTCCGGGGCACAGACCGACCAGATAGCGCCGACGGACGCACTGGCAAGCAGCCCGACGACGGCCTCGGCAACGTTGGGAAGTATTCCGACAACCCTGTCCCCCTGGCCTACGCCGCAACTACGAAGATGGGCAGCCAAGGAGGCAACGTCCCGCCTCAGAGCAGCCCATGTGACCTCCTCGCGCTTCCCATCCTCATCGATGCCGATGAGGGCGACTCCCTCGTGGCCCTGCAGCAGATGCTTTGCAAAGTTGAGCGTGCGGCCGGGGAACCAGCGCGTGTGTGGCATGGGGTCGCTGCTGCACACCGGCCCCGGAGTTCCACCTAAATCGACGCCGGCAAACTCGGCGAAAAGCTCCCAGAACTTCCCGGGCTCATCCACTGACCACTGCCACAGTTCGTCGTAGCCCGCCCCAATCCCGACGCTGTGGCCGGCCAGGAACTCGGCGAATCGGCCAACGCCGGTCTCGGGCGCCCGTTCCGGATCAGGTTGCCAGATCAATTCGCCATCTGCGGCCTGCGCGTTGGTAATCATGCCCTCTCCAAGTGCCGGGAGGCCTTCCTGCGCTGCTCGGCAATCTGTGCCGCGGTCAGCGGTTCGGTTCCGATCAGTACGAACAGGACCCTGGCGGTCTGCTCCGTGCGGTTGGACCAGGCGTGGCTCGTGGCACGTTGCACGGCCACATCACCGGCGCGCATGGTTGCCTCACCTTCGTCAACCAGCAGCGTGATTTCACCTTCAAGAACGACCGCATAGTCCAGCGAGTCAGTGCGGTGGAACCAGAAATGCCTGGAACCGCTGTGCTCGGCCCCGGCTTCAGCCTCCTCGTGTCCGTCGATCTCGCTGAAGATGACCGAGCCAGCCTCGTCCGGGTACACAGAGTCCGGCGGAAAATCGGCGATGCGCAGTATCGTCTGGCCCGGGGCAGGGAAGCTGGGAATCTCGACGTCCGCGCCGGCCGGATCCTCGTCGCTCACATGATCGATCGCCCCTGCCTCGGTCACCCAGGGGACTGTGGCACCAAATCCCGGAATCATGTCCGAGGACCAGTTGTTGGGGGCCGCTCCATCCGAGAGGATAATGGCGCGGCCATTGTCGTCGTGTCCGGTGACGATACGGCGAACTGGAGGCCGGGTCATCACGCCACCCATTCGTCGTGGGGGTAGGTGCGGGGTTCGGGCCACCAGGGCGCCTTCTGGCGTTCGGTGGAAATCGGTGTGCGGAGCGTCCCAACGCCCTCGAGTTCAAGCTCAATGACGTCGCCGGGCTGCAGGAATTTGCCGATTTCCACGCCGGCGCCGAAGCCCATGGTGCCGGACCCGATGAGGTCCCCTGGCTGCAGGCGGTCCGAGATGGAGACGTAAGCCAGTAACTCCGCCGGTGTGTAGACGAAGTCCTCCACTTTGGTGTCCGAGAGGACCTCGCCGTTGACACGGACCTGCCCCCGCAGTCCCTCGATAGCATCGATTTCGTCCATCGTGGTGACCCAAGGGCCGATGCCGTAACCGAAGTCCTTGCACTTTTGCGGCCCCATGCCGATGGCCATTTCAGCACCCTGAACATCGCGTGCGCTGAAGTCGTTGAAGACGGTGATGCCGAAGAGATGGTCCATCGCCGTGTCAGGGGTCAGGTCGCTGCCGGACTTGCCCACGACGTATCCAATCTCAAGCTCCCAGTCCAGGGCATTCGTGAAGTCGGGGTAGGGCAGCTCCTGATTGTGCCCATAGGACATGGCCGTTGTGCCCTTGAAATAGCCGGGCCGCTCGTAAATTGAGCGTGCCGGCTGGGCCTTGGCGACAATACGGTGGAAGTTTTGGATGTGCTGCTCGAAAGTCAGGCCGTCGCGTATTACCGGAGAGTCGACAGCCGCTCGCCATGACACCTCGTCGATGCCGTACGAGGCATCGTCGGCAGCGGCAAGTGAGTCGTGGGCGGCATCCAAGAATATGGCGCCTCCACCGATTCCCGCAGCCAGGCTGCCGGGCAGAACCGCGCGGGCCAGCGTCCGGGCCCGGTCAGGTTGGGCGGCTTTGCGCTGAAGCGTCAGGGCGTAGGCGCGTGCGAGATCAATGACCCGGCCTTGTTCCGGCTGGGCCGCAACCAGGCGAATCTCTTCGCCGTCGGGCGTGGGCACTGCTATCCGTCCCAGTTTCATTTTTGTTCCTTCGTTAAGTATACGATACGTACAGTATCGTGTCGCGCTGAAGGGATTGCAAGAGGCAATTCCCTCGGAGGTTTGTGGGTGTCGCAGAGCGAACGTGGAAGTAAATTGTTCCGGAATCACGACTCGCGGGATAAGGGTCCCATGGCCTTCAGCAGCGGCYCAGGGTCGCAGAGTTCCCTAAGGGAAGTCCCCTGCCCATGCATGCCCAGGCTTTGTCGGATCCCGGTCAAAAGCTCCAGCCCGCGCTGTTCCACGGTCAGCGTCCGTGCCCGTGAATCCCATGCGCTGGGAGCCCCGGCCTGGAAACCGCAGCGTTCAAGTAATTCGATGCCCTGCGCATCGGACATCGGAACTCCTGCCTCCACGCCGCGCGCCAAGGCCCTAAGGTAGAGCTCCAGTTCAATGGATCCGACGACGTCGGCACGGACCACCAGCCCTTGACCCGGCAGCTCCGGCAGCCATGCATTGATGTCCACGATGCGGGCGAATCCGGCCTTTTCCGCAAGTTTGTCAAACGGCGCCCCGAGCAGCGTCCCGTCCACTTCGCCGTCGAGCATTGCATCCAGGCGTTCGCGAACACCACCGACGACTACATACTCGACCTCGACGCCGGCGTCCCGCAGCAGACGCCTGGCGATGAGCGCGAAACCGTTGTTGGGAGCGTCAACGGCGAACCGGCAACCAGCCAGATCCGTTATCGTCTCGAGGCCACTGCGGGCATGGATGCCCAGCGGGGTGGTCGCCTCCACCTGGGCCACCAGGCGAAGGTCGGCCCCTGCCAGGGTCCACTCGAACAGGTTGTCGATCGCAGTGACAACCATGTCCTGTTCCCCTGCGAGCAGGGCTCGAAGCTGTTCGGCGCTTGAGGTCGTGCGGGTGAGCACCACATCTGATCCTCGCAGGAATCCAAGATCTTCCGCCAGCAGATAGGACACCGGCGGAACAAAATGGCTCTGGCGCAGGGTCCTCTGGCGCAGGGTCACTGGGCGGCTCCGCCAGCAGCAGCGACGGCGAGCGGCCGATCCACATACCAGGGGGGCAACTGTCCGCTGGGCCCGCGAACAGTCGACCGTTGGGTGCCCAGTCCGCTGATTTCCGCCTCCATGACGTCGCCGTCCCTCAAGAAACGGTCCCAATGGGAACCGTTGCCTGCCGGGGAACCGGTGATGAGGACATCGCCGGGCAGCAGGACGGCTACCGAGGAGGCGTAGGCGATCAGGCTCGGGATGTCGAAGACCAGGTCATCGGCCAGGGCATCCTGCATTGGATTGCCGTTCAGGCTCAGGCGTATCCGCAGCTTTGCCGGATCCGGGACGAACCGCTTCGGCACAAGGTAGGGGCCCGTAGGGAAGAACGTGGGCTGGTTTTTCGCGCGAAACCAATCGGTACCCATCATCGCGATGTCGTTTGCCATCCGGACGGCGTCGTCGTCATTGTCAAAAGGAATCAGTGCCATGACGGGACCAAAGACTTCCTCACGTGCGAGGCGGTCATTATTGTCTACGTCGGCAAAGACTGTGGGCTGAACGAACCACCCGCTGTCAAGGCCATCAGGGCGGCTGCCTCCTGTCACCAACCGGGCGTTGGAGGCTTTTGCCATATCGATGTACTCCATCACCCGTTCCAGGTGCTCACGCGTGGCCATTGGCCCCATGGTCACTGTTGGATCGAGCGGGTTCCCCAACCTGTACGAGTCGGCGAAGCTGCCGATCGCGTCAACGACTTCGTTGTACCGGGATCGAGCGATGAGAATTCGTGATTGGGTGGTGCAGGTTTGGCTGTTGTTCAGGAAGGAGGCATTGTCCAGGCCAGCCAGCAGGGTGTTGACGTCGCCGTCTTCGAGGAAGACAGCTGCGGATTTGCCGCCAAGTTCAAGCGTGCAACGGCGGATCAAACGCCCGCACTCGGCGCCGATAATTCTGCCCGCTGCGGTTGAACCCGTAAATGCGATTTTGTCCACCAGAGGGTGGGAGACGAGCGCTGCGCCTGCGTCCCGATCACCCAGGACGATGTTCAATACGCCATCAGGCAGACCGGCGGCCTTTGCCGCATCGGCAAAGACATAAGAATCCAGTGCTGTTTCCGGCGAGGGCTTGAGCACCACCGTGCAGCCGGCCGCAAGGGCTGGCGCAATCTTGAACATGGCCAACGCTTGTGGAAAGTTCCATGGCGCGATCGCACCGACCACACCGACGGGCTCTCGTCGGACAATGGTCGAGCCAGCCTGGCTGGTGCGCACCTCTTCCAAGGCGAGGTTCTCGATGACGTCCGCATAGATATTCAGGAGGACGGATGGCGCTCCGCCGTTCAACATCTGCGACAAACCGATTGGCATCCCATTCTCGCGAGAGACCAGCTCGGATGTGTAGGTGGATCGGAGGTCGAGCTCACGGGCAAATCGTCGCATCACCTCAGCGCGTTCCTGGGGAGAGGTTTTACCCCAAGGCCCATCGTCCAGGGCTCGCCGGGCTGCCCTGACCGCAGCGTCTATGTCTGCTTCCGAACCCATAGCGGCTATGCCGATGACTTCTCCGGTGGCTGCCTCCACCTGGTTTCGGGTCCGACCCCCTGTGGGCTTGACCCAAACGCCGTCGATAAAGAAATGCTTGCGGTCCAGATCGTTTGGCTTCTCAACGATGAGAGACATGCGTTCTCCTTGCTAAAAGTTGTTGGGACGAAGGGCTGCCCAATTGCCTGGGGCGGTCCTTCCGGTGGCGTTCTTCGCCACTAAACCGAGAGGTTGAGGAAGCTGCCTTGAAGGAAGATCAAGGGTGGGTTGGTGGCTCGCAGTTCCAGGGACTCGACCCGCCCGACGACTTGGTAGTGGTCTCCAATGAGATCGATTTTGTAACGGGTGCATTCAAGCGTGACTATGGCATCGTTCAGCAGTGGCACCCCACGCTCGGAGGGCGTCCAGTCCACTTCGTTGAAGCGGTCTTCCGAACGGCGGGCAAACGCCTTGCAGAGCTCGGTCTGGTCCTGGCCGAGGATATTGACGCCAAAGTGGCTTGCCTCATAGAGCCGAAGCCACGTTTTAGACGACTTGTCTACAAAAAACGCCACCAAGGGTGGTTCCAGCGACACCGATGTGAAGGAGCCCACAGTCATGCCGACAGGCCCGGACCGTAAGCCGGCTGTTACTACCGCGACACTTGTGGGGACGTGTCCGAGAACGTGCCGATAGGTTCGTGCGGGGTCTTCAGCAGGCGCTTCGGGGATCGTGGGAATGGACATGTTGACCTTGCCTTAGAGGTTGATGGTGGGTTCCAGGCCCATCAGGACCCGGCCGTAGGCTTCTTTACCAATTTCAGGAGTCACAAAGGCATGCCGTGCGGCAATTTCGGAATCGCGCCAGATCTGGTTAAGGACATTGGCTTCGGCAAAGGATCCTGCACCGTTGGCGGTCATCAGCGCATCGATGGCCTGCCCGATCAATTCGGCGATAACTCCAGTGTCGTTGCGGATGCGGGCCCTTGTGGGAAGATCCAACTTCTCACCGGCGTCGGCGGCTGTGTCAATGTCCAGGCACATCCTGTTCAGCAGTAGCTCAGACATATGCAGATTTGAAGCTGCCTTCGCAACGGCCAACTGATGGGTGGGGGAATCTTTGGCGTTGCTGTACATGGTGTAGGCCACCGGTTTGCCGGGCAGCTTGGCCAAGGTGATTTCCAGTGCGTGCCGCGCCAGGCCGATCTGCGGGGCAATGAGGATAGCGGCTGCCACGGCGTTGAAGGCCACATTTGCCATGCGGTCGTCCTTGTACGGGGACAGGAAATTCGAGGTGAGCATGTTGCTGAGTCGCTGCACCCGGTGCTCCGGCACGAAGTGGTCTTCCACCACGATCGTGTCACTGCCTGTGCCCTTCATACCCGCGACAAACCAGGTCGGCTCGATGGTCCACGCTTCGGCGGGGATGAGGGCCAGCGCCATCGGGTCATCGCCATCAAGCAACACACCAAGCGTCGCCCAGTCCGCAGCAAAGGAACCGGAGGAATATGGCCACCGGCCACTGATCAAATAGCCACCGTCAACGCGCTCACTCTTGCTTCCGGGGCTGAACGTGCCAGCCACCTTCGCCAAGGGATTGCTTCCAAAGACCTCTTCCTGGGCTTGCTCCGAAAAAGTCGAGGCGAAACCTGTTCCCACCATCATGAGCGTGGTGACCCACCCCGTGGAACCATCACCGCGGGATATTTCCTTCGTCACTTCCACGGCTGTGCGCAATGAAGCACCCATGCCCCCGTATCGCTTCGGAACCAACATCCGGAAAAGTCCGGCGCCTTCCAGTGCCGTTACCACTTCCGGGGCAACGCGGCGGGCTTCGGAACCCTGCGCTGCGAACTCCCGGACCAACGGCACCAAATTGGCAGCGCGGGCCACCAATTCAGCATCCGGAACGTTGATATCTGACAATTCGGTGATTGACGTCGCTGTCATGGCGCCTCTTTCATTGCTGAGTAATTGTGGTAAACCGTGGAATAACACGGGCGAATTCCCGCCGCATTTTGCCTTAAGGATTGAGGAAATAGCCCTCAGATATCGAGATAGCGTTGCTTACTGCTGTAGTCTGTGGGGAAAACAGGCAGGAATTCGCGGGCTTGTGTGTCAATACAGTCCGGCCAGAAATTGTCCGCCGCCCATGGATTGGAAACGGCGCCGGCAGGGCCGCCGTCTTTGGAGAAACCGGAAAATACAGTGGCTGGATTAGTGCTTGCACTTGATCCGTTGCCGCCGTTCCGGCAGGTGCTTGGATTTGCTGCTCTGCGCCTCATCGCGCTTGCCTTCCGATTTGCTCCAAGAGTCGTTCTGACTGCATCCAGTGTGCGCGGCTGCGACTGGCAGCGGACGGGTCAAATGACCCCATCTGCTACCTGTATTGTTATCTGCATCACAGGAGGGTCATGAGTACCGAAGCAGTGACCATTGGCTCCTTGGGGGGCCATAACCTAACGAGCTTTATTGGACGACGCAATGAACTCGGCGCAGCGAGGGAGCTGATGTCACGCTCCCGCCTCCTTACGCTTGCCGGACCCGGAGGCGTCGGTAAGACGCGCCTCGCTGCGGAGCTTTCCGCACGAACCCGCAAGGCGTTTCGCGATGGCGTTTGGATAGTTGAACTTGCAGCCTTGGAAGACACCTCTTTGGTTGTTTCGCAGATTGCGGCTTCCCTTCGACTGCCTGACCAGTCGAACCGATCACCCGCAGAGAGGATTGCGGAGTACGTCCAGGAACGGCAACTGCTCTTGGTCCTGGACAACTGCGAACATCTTCTGGACGTGATACCGGCTTTGGTGGCAAGGCTCCTGGAAATTTCACCAGAGCTGCGTGTCATTGCAACCAGCAGGGAACCCCTGGGGATCTTCGGTGAGCAGGTCTACCAAGTGCCACCGCTCAGTGCCCCTTCGGCGTCCGACATCGAAGCCGGAACGATTGAGGCTTTTGAGTCTGTTCGGCTGTTGGTTGATCGAGCGAAAAGCATAAACGCTGGATTTGAGATCACCGATGGCAACCGGCAGGCCGTTGCCCAACTGTGCCAGATGTTGGATGGTATACCTCTTGCCATTGAACTTGCTGCTGCCCGACTGCGCTCATTATCGGTTGTTCAACTCGTGGAGCGGCTGGACCGGCGCTTTGACATCCTTAAGGGCGGAAACAGGGCAGCAATTCCCCGGCAGCAGACGCTGCGGGCGCTGGTGGATTGGAGCTATGAACTCTGTACCCGGGAGGAACAGATTTTGTGGGCCAGGCTTGCGGTCTTCCCGGCCGGCTTTGACGTCGAGGCCGCGGAGGAGGTCTGCGGATTCGGCGAGATCAACAAAGTGGATGTCCTGGACCTGCTGGATCACCTCGTCGCAAAGTCTCTGGTGGTCGCAGAAAACGTCATTGACGTCATGTCTGCGGGCGACCAGCCAAGGCGGTACTGGCAACTGATGACCTTCAGGGAATACGGGGCGGCGTTGCTTGATCGCAACGGCGAGTCTTCCGAACTCCGCCGTCGCCAACGCGACCACTACCTCGGAAAAGCGTCCGAAACTGTTGCGCTCTGGTGCGGTCCGGAACAGTCAACGCGCCTCGCTGCCGCGCGGCGGGATCATACGAATATTCTCTCGGCGTTGGAATGGTCGGCAAGCACTCCGGGTGAGGAACTGGCAGGGATGAATCTGGCGGCCCTTCTCAGGTACCACTGGGTCGCTGGGGGCAACCTTTCAGATGGCCGTGGGTGGCTTGAGCGGATGCTTGGTCTGGCTACGGGCAGAACGCGCGAGCATGGAAATGTCCTATGGGTAGCTGCGTGGGTAGCCCTGCTTCAGGGCGATCCGGAACCCGCACAGGGGTACTTGGCCGAATGCCGTGAAATCGCTCATGACCTGGATGATCCGGTGCTGGCAGCTCATGCCGACCATTGGCAGGCTTTAAGCGAAGTCCTCGGAGGTCGGCTCGAAGAGGCTATAGGGCTCTTTGGCCGCGCAGCAGCCGTCCACCGGCTGCAGGAGGACTGTGCTTCAGAACTTACGGCGACGTTCCTTTTGGCCTGGGCACAGATGTATGCCGGGCGGATAGAGGAAGCCCTCGCGACCTGCCAGCGGGTACTGGCTGAAAGCGGCAGGCACGGTGAGCGGTGGAGCCGTGCGTATGGGCACGCGGTCATGGGCCTTTGCCACTGGCATCTTGGTCAGCTCGAGGATGCCCGCCGATGCCAGATCTCCGCGCTGGAAATTCAACGCGATTTTCACGATGGGCTTTGCATTGCCCTGACCATCGAGCAAATGTCGTGGACAGCCGCTTCGAACAGGCAGTTTGAATCGGCAGCAGCACTTCTTCACGCAGCTCAATCGGTTTGGAAAGGGATCGGCACCACCGTTTCTGCCTTCGGTCCGCTGGAAACAGATTTCAAGCAGACTGTGGGCCAGATTCGACGGGAGCTCGGGGAGGCGCGGTTCCGGTCAATACTCGACGGCGGGCCGGCTCTGTCGAAGGACCAAGCTGTTGAGCTCGCATTGAACCTGGCCAAAAGCTCCTATGTTTCGCCCCGGGCGGACTCCGTTGAGAGCAGGAACCGTGCCGAACTGCGTCGTTCAAACAAAGCGGAGTTTGTGGGTCTATACAGCCCGGGCGGGCCACAGCTGACCGAGCGGGAAACGCAAGTTGCGGCCCTTGTTGCCCAAGGGCGCAGCAACAAGGAAATCGCTGCCGAACTGGTTCTGTCCCCAAGGACGGTCAGTGGTCACATCGAGCGAATATTGTCCAAGCTTGGTTTCACTTCACGAACCCAAGTCGCATCCTGGCTGGCAGGTCGGACCAGGGCACAATAGGGCACCAGCTCCTCTCGCGTTACGCGACGGTGTCGGTTTCCGGTTCTGCCTCGGCGCTGTCCTCGATGAACCAGCCTGCCCATGGATGGGCCACTATGCGCCCCGAGGGCCCGTGGTGGCCCACGTTCCAGGACGAGGGGCCCGGGTTGGAGGATGACACGGAATGCAAGCTCAGTATTGTTCCAAGATAAGTGCCGATGGTACCCATTTGTACTCCTCATTGAGTGTGGTGATTGCCTCGCAACAATGCGGGACTAAGTCCAGCCTGTGCTTCATCCGCCTTGATCACAAATACAATATTCATTGATCTGCCATACGTTGAGAATATGCCAGAAAAGAGCTGCAAAACGATGCATACACACTTAGATTTGAGCTGAAGACATCTGCCTCACAGTGAGATCGAAACGTCCTGTCCACTGAAATGGAGAACCTGTGGCGGAGTGACGCAGTGTTCCATCAGGACCCGGCGTAGCTCGTTTGCTTCCGAGGTACCTGGAAATCTTACGGTGTGGTCTTCAATATTCTCCCAACCTACCCGCAAAAGATATGTATTGGGGCTGTCCACGCTAACCAGCAACTCAACTGAATGACACCCTTCCGCCTCGACCAGTGATTTCCTGACGGCACTGAAGTCCCTGACAAATTTCTCCTCGGTGTCAGGATTGATCCGGAGATCGGCATGTTCGTAGATCATTTTGATCCTCTCGTTTGTCCCGATTACTGCACGGAAATCGACGCCTCGGTGTCCGCCTGAGCATGATCATTGTTCTGACGGCGGCCGGGTACCAACAAGGCCAACAGGCTGACAATGCCAATGGTAATGACCAGGCCCGAAACGTAGACGGGGTCGTTTCCACCACGGGCTGCCAGCAACGCGGTTGCCGCAAGGGGAACCAGTCCGCCACCCAACGTCGCGGACACCTGATACGCCAAGGATGCACCTGTATAGCGGGATTCGGCGCCGAACATCTCGGTGATGTAGGCCGCTGTGGGTCCGTACACCATGGCCTGGAGCAGTGGATTTCCAATCAGGAAAGCCACGAACAACAGCACAACGTTGTCTACAGCGATCATCAACCAGATGGGATGGATGAGCAAAATCATGCCGATTACGCCGGTCATCATCACTTTGCGTCGCCCTACCCTGTCTGACAACGCTGCAAACATAGGGATCGTGAACACATGGATTACCTGGGTCGCGAGGCTGATCCACAGGACTTCCGAGCGGTTGTGCCCGGCGGCAACGGCATACGGGATGGCAAAGGTGGCGAGAAGTGACTGCATGGCAAAGGCCATGATCGTACCCAGGCAAGCGATCACGACGGCGCGCGGATACTTCCGGACTACCTCCAGGAGCGGATGCACCCTGCGGTGTTGCGACGCAGCTTCCTTGCGCTGCGTTTCCAAGAAGACTGGCGATTCAGCGACCTTGAGGCGCACGAAGAGTCCGACGCCAACCAGGACTGCACTGAACAGGAACGGCAACCGCCATCCCCATGTCATGAACAGTTCCTCAGGCATCATGCTGCAGAGGCTGAAGACCACCGTTGCCAAAGCAGCGCCGGCAGGGCCACCCATGTTGGCGAAGCTGGCGGAGAAGCCCCGCCGCTCCGGCATCGAGTGTTCCATGGCCATCAGGGCAGCCCCACCCCATTCGCCTCCGACAGCGATACCCTGAATCACGCGGAGCACAATCAACAGCAGGGGCGCCAGCTGGCCGATTGCTGCCTGGGTTGGGAGGAGACCGATGCAGAAGCTTGCACCGCCCATCAGGAGCATGGTCAGGACGAGCATCTGCTTTCGTCCGACCCGATCACCGAAGTGGCCGAAGATCAGACCACCCAGTGGTCTCGCCAAGTAACCGACTGCCAGGGTCGCGAACGACGCCACGATGCCCAATGCGGGTGAGAGATTGGCGAAGTAGAGCGGAGCGAAAACCAGGCTGGCAGCCAGTCCATAGAGCAGAAAGTCGTAAAATTCGATGGCTGTTCCCATGAAACTTGAAAAGAGTACCGATTTCATTCGCCCTGGTGTTTTAACAGACATTGAAACTCCTTTGTTTGATGTCAGTAGGCCATGAGAAGGATCTGGTCCCGTGTGTAGTCCAGTCCTGGATGAGATTCGTTCAAGTGGGCACGCACCGCGATGACCAGCTCCTCATCGTCCACCCCATCCAGGAGGATGCCGCACGGGCATGAGACATAGCGGCGCCGATTAACAGTCATGGCACCAGGACCGCGCTGCTCATGGGCTCGAGCCCCGGGACCATGCCCATGGCCACTTCCCAGGCGAGGGGCTGGCGTAGTTTTGCGCGCAATTGCACGAACTCCTGGCGCCGTTCGAAGGCCAAGGCCCCGGCGAGGAAACCTCCCTGACGGAAGAGGAAAAGTGATCCGTTGTCATTCTGGCTGGAATACACTTGTTCCCCTCCGGACTGATGTCCGGCCCACTGCACCCTTTGACCATGTTGGTCGGACCAGAAGAAGGGAACAGTAGCGCAGGGCACCAGTGGTGATCCCTCAAGATAGTTCACCGCGTTCAGTCCGGCTGCTCGCCCTTGTTCGGCTGCGGTGGTCCAGTGCTCAATGCGCATGGCTGCATCGAATCGTTTATTGGGCCACCGGACGGCGTCACCTGCGGCGAAGACGCCCCGGGTACTCTGCAGATATTCGTCGGCAAGAATGCCGTTTTCCAGTTCGATACGCGAAGAAGCCAACCACGAAACGGCGGGCCGCACCCCGACTCCCACCACAATCACATCAGCGGCAACTTCACGGCCATCACTAAGCTTCAGGAATCGACGGCCGTTCCGTTCGATGGTGGCCGTTGCGCCCAATCCAAAGAATGTTTCCACTCCCTTGCCTCGATGCAGGTCCTCGTAAACCCTGGAAACTTCTTCACCGAAGCGGATAAGCGGGTGTTCGGAGAGATCGATCAGGGATACTTCGCGGCCGTCCCCGATCAAGGTCGAGGCGAATTCTCCACCAATAAACCCTGCACCCACGATGGCCACGGAGCGACGGYGATCGTTGACGGCTTCCCGGAGTCCTACGGAGTCTTCAAAGCGCCGCAAGACGAACACGTCCCGTTCCCCATCGAATATTGGAGGCATGATCGGTTCACATCCTGTGGTGATGATTGCTGCCCGATATTTGATGTCGCCACTGCCTGTGGTCACCACCTGACGTTGCGGGTCAAGGGCCGTGGCCGTGTCTCCGAGTCGGAACTCCACGCCGCTCTCCTGCAGAGCGCGCGCAGAGGGGTAGATCAACGCTTCAATGTCGACGGATTCCTTCAAGGGGATCTTCGACAAGGGGGGCAATTCATAGGGCAGATGCTGCTCGGCACTGACCACGATGACCTTCAAGCCCGGGGCCCGCCGGCTGACGGTCTCAGCCGCCCGAAGTGCCGCCGTCGATCCCCCAACAATCACAATGTCCGTAGTGGTTTGGACCATGGCCTGTCTTTCTGTTGTGAGTTTGCGTGACGTGAATCACTGCTTTCCTCTACTCTGTGACCGCGGTTGGTATTGCACAAATACCAATTAATTCCGGTAGGCATCTATTTGATGTATGGCTAGGGAGATGGCAGGGCGTCCCCGTTAAGCGCGGCGGTGAGGAGGCCACGGAGGCCTGTTGCTGTCAATGGACGGGGGTTGGCATATGGATGATGCGTTGCCAGTTCGATGACCCTATCGATGTCGTCGTCGGTCAAACCCAGCTCACGCAGAGAATGCGGACCGCCCAGGTCCACGCCGAGTTCGCGTAAGTGGCGGGCCGGATTCTGCACCCCCGTGGCCCGCTGCAATGCAGCGATGGCATCGGGAGCATGCCCAGCGTTGTAGTTAAGGGCATAGGGCAGCACTACCGTATGGGTTTCAGCATGGGGCAAATTGAAGGTCCCGCCGAGGATGTGGCAGAGCTTATGGTGCAGCGACATCGTGGTCGCTCCCAGAGTGGCACCACAAAGCCATGCCCCGTACAGCGCATCGGACCTGGCCTCCCCATGGGCTGGATTCTTGACGATTTTCGGCAAGGCGTTGAGCATTGCACGAGCTCCTTCCTCTGCCATCAGCGAAATAACAGGAGATCCGTCGGGGGCATAGAGCGCTTCCACTGCATGGGCTATCGCATTGAAACCGCTGGTGACCGACATGCCCACCGGAAGGGTCAGCGTAAGTTCCGGGTCGTAAATGACGCTGGCAGGCAACACTCGCGGGTCACGGCCGGTCTTCTTTTCGCCGTCGGCCGTCAGCCCCCAGATCGGCGTCATTTCCGATCCGGCGTAGGTGGTGGGCACCGCGATGATGGGGGCGCCAAACTCCAAAGCTATTGCCTTCCCAAGTCCCGTGGTGGATCCACCCCCTACTGCTACATAACCATCGGCATCCGCTGCCCTTGCTGCATCACGTGCCCTGTGGGCTGATTCAATCGGGACGTGCATCTCGGCTTCGGCGTGCACCCCGGCGCTCAGCTCACCCAATTGCCTGGATATGGTCCAGGCCAGATCTTCCTGAAACGGAGTGGCCAGGACCAGTACACGCCTGAGGCCCAACGCACGGACCTCCTCGGGGAGTGTCTTCAGCGACCCCGCGCCGAAAGTTACCCGCATCGGCAGGGCTTCATAGCGGAATTCCTTCACCGGACTACCTCCTCGGATACTTGGAAACTTGAGCTGGGAGATTGGTTCTCCGGGTGCAGCAGAATGTCGATGACTCCCTCGATGAACGGGGAATCCACCCCAAACTCTGCGGCCGCCACAGGGTCCTCGTTGTGGGTGAAGGGTTTGATGAGGCTTTCCTTGACAGCGAAGACAGCATCCGAGTCGATGTACTCGCTTCCACCAATAAAGATGTGGGTGGTTAGCTCCTTGAAACCGGCCGCGGTGACAAGGAAGTGGATATGGGCTGGACGGTAGGGGTGTCTTCCGGTGGCCTTGAGTAGACCTCCAACCGGCCCATCGGTTGGAATCGGATAGAAGCTCGGTACAACGCTGCGGAAATGGAACGCACCATTTTCGTCGGTACGGAAGAGTCCCCTGCCATTGCCGACGCTTTGAATGCCCGGCTGCTGGACGTCATAGAAGCCGGTCGTGTTGGCCTGCCATACGTCGATCCGGGCGTTGGGGATAGGCAGTCCGGTGACTGAGAGGACCCTCCCCCTGACAACGCACACGTCACCATCGCTTTCGGAAGAAATGTTGTCGCCCAGATGCCGTTCGGGCGACTCGACCATATGGAAAGGCCCGAGGACGGTCGAATCCGTAGCATCCGGGGTTTCTTGATCGTTGATCGTCTCCACCAGCATGGAAACTCCCAGTACGTCCGAAAGCAGGATGAACTCCTGGCGCACGTCATCGCACTTCCGGCCTGTAGCGGTAAGGAAGTTGATTGCCGCTTCCCATTCGGAAATACTGGGGCTCACCTGACGAACGAAGTTGTGAAGGTTGCGGGTCAGGCTTTCCAGAATGGTCTTAAGGCGCGGGTCAGCAGTGTCTTTGAAACTGTCGATGACAGCGTCAGTGAGCGATTCCGGACCTAGGTCTTTGCTCATCGTGGACTTCCTTTCAATGGTGTGGTCTTCCATCTCAGGATGGAAGGAGGGAAGTGATGCTCACCTGCCGACTACCTGCGGCGAACCTTCCGGCTGGTTCCGAAGAAAAGCCTGCAGCGCGGTTGCGGCCGCCTGTGGTTGCTCCAGTGCAACGAAATGCCCGCTCTCCTGGACAAGGACAAAGCGCGCATCAGGGAGTCGTCCAGCGAGATCCTCGCTCAAAGCCGGCGGCGTAATGATGTCTTCGGCAGCGCCCACCACCAGGGTGCGGCAGTCCATGGCCGCCAGCTCCGCGCGTCGGTCCGAACGATTCATCACGGCGAGCTGCTGATCGACGAAAACGTGCTCGCCTAGTTCTTCGGTCATCGCCTCCACAACCCGCTGAACCTCGGGGATCCCCCGCGATACGGCCGGGGCTGTGCGGGTGATCGCTTCCAGAAATCCCCCGGAATTCACCAGCGAGATAAGGCCTTCGGAGTTCTTCCGGCGATCCTGCGGCGCGGCAATGGCCGAAGTGTTGAACAACGCCAAAGCCTTGACTCTTCCGGTCTTCCTTAGCGCTATCTCAAGGGCGACATACCCTCCCATCGAAATTCCAACCAGGACAAATTCGTTGGGGGCTACTGACAGCACATGGTCCGCCATGGCCTGGATCGTCTGCCCTTCACCACGAACCACCGAGCATTCGAACTCTGCCCCGAGTTCGTCTATAACCGGCTGCCATAGCCGGGAGTCGGCGCCCAGGGCCGGAAGCATGATCAGCGGGGGGTGTTTCATCTGAAGTCTCCGTTGCAAGTGGGGCTGGTGGTCAAGATGCTGCTCCGTCCACGTGCAGGACGGTGCCTGACGTGAATGCGGCTGCCGCTGAGGCGAGGTATGCCACGGCCGCGGCAATCTCGCGGCCGGTTCCTGGTCTGCCAACGGGGATGGCGGCAGAGGTGGCGGCCTTCTCTTCCGCCCCCATCACCTCGAAGGTGTCCCGGACCCGCCCAGTGGTGGGGAGGATGAGTCCAGGAGCTACGGCGTTCACGGTAATCCCGGTGCCACCGAGGTCTTTGCCGAGCTGCTTGGTGAGACTTACGATGCCTCCCTTGGACGCAGCATAGGCCAGCCGGGCGCCTACAGTTCCTGACGGCCCATCGAGACCGTCGGCAACCAGCGACGAGAAATTTACGATCCGTCCATAGCCGCGCTTCAGCATGACCGGGACAGCCTGCCGCGCGCACAGGAAAGTGCTGGTGAGGTTGCTTTCGATCACTGCACGCCACACCTCGGCGCTCAGTTCCGAGAGTTCACGGACCTTGGCAGTGCCACTGCCTCCAGCCGCGCTTACGAGGACATCGATGCGCCCAAACTCCTCCTCGATCCGGGTGAAGGTCTCGGCGACCACTGATTCCTCGGCCAGGTTCCCCGCATACGTCAGCACTTTGAGTTTCGGGGATCTCTCCGAGAGTCGGGCTGCAGCGCTCTGTAGTGCCGACGCCGAGACGTCAAGGAGCGCGAGGTCGAACCCGTCGTCCGCCAGGCGATCGGCGATGTCATTTCCGAGGCCTCCGCCGCCACCGGTGATGACGGCAACAGGCCGATGATTCATAGGGTGACTCATTTGTCCTCCTCCGCCAGGCTGCCGCCGGCGTGTGCTTCCCGGTGATTGACCAGCGCGCGTGCATCGGACGCCAGGCGCCCGAGGATGGCTTGCGCGCGCCGCAGCACAGGGGCGTCCACCATGGCACTGTCGACCTTGACCACGGCTCCCCCCTCGCTGATGGATTTCACAATCCGGTGCGCCCACGCGACCTCGTGGTCGCTGGGACGGAAGACGTGGTGCGTTACGGCCACCTGACGGGGATGAATAAGGAGTTTTCCCGACATTCCCAACTCGATGGCGGCGTGCAGGTCCTGCGTCAGCGCGGAGTCGTCGTCGAACTTTGGCGTTACGCCGTCCAGGGGACCTGGAAGGCCTTGCGCGCGGGAGGCAAGGACCAGTGATGAACGCGCCAGCAACATTGCGCGCTGGTTCGGCTGCGCGGCAATATCAGCCGCGAAATCGAGCTCTCCGAAAGCCAGTCGGGCCACGCCCGGAACACTCGCCAGTGAGTGGGCAGCCACAACGCCGGAGGCTGACTCAATGAGCGCTAGGACGGGGCATCCCAGCGTTTGATGGACTCTGGACACGTGGTCCGGGTTTTCGGACTTGGGCACCATTACCCCAATAAGTCCAGGGATGCCCCTCAAAGAAGCAAGCTCCTGGTCCCGCTCGATCCGAACCACGGCTTGACCTGTTCCTGACAACCAAGAGGTGACGGCCAGCAAGGCCGAATCCTTATTGCGAGCGCTGACGGCGTCTTCCAAATCGAGGATGACCACATCAGCCCCGGAAGTTTGAGCTTTCGAGAACCGCTCAGGCCGGTCGCCCGGGACGAACAGGAACGAGCGGGCGCTCTGAAGCATCGCTAAAGAGTCCTTGCTCATGTCGTTTCCAGCACTTTGAACTCTGCCAGAATGCGTTCGGTGTCTTCTCCCACTTGGGGAACGCGACCCATCACAGGCTCCTGCCCGACGAACGTGGCTGGAGGAATCAGGGCACGTAAGGGCCCGACCGGTGAGTCATATTCCCGCCATCTGTTGCGCGCCGCCAGTTGGGGGTGGTCAGCGAAGCCCTGCATGTCACGCAGCAGTGCGTTCGCTATCCCGGCTTTCTCAAGCAAGTCCACAACCTCGTCCGCCGTGTACCGGGACAGCCCCTCCTCTATCACCAACGTGAGGTCCGCTCGGTGCTTTACACGCAGGGAATTTCGCGCGAAGCGTTCATCCAATGCGACCATCGGACGGCCAAGGACCCGCTCACAAAAGGTTGCCCACTCACGTTCGTTCTGGATTCCCAGGAACACCTGCTGCGAGTCACCACACGTGAAGGGACCGTACGGGGCGATTGCTGCATGTGATGAACCTGTCCGCTTTGGTGCGGTTCCGCCGTAAACTGCATAGTTCATGGCGTATCCCATCCATTCACCGAGCGCCTCGAGCATCGATAATTCGATGGTTGCCCCCTCCCCGGTCTGCCCGCGCTGAAGCAGCGCAGTCAGGATGCCTGAGTAGGCGTACATACCGGAGGCGATATCCGCAATCGAAATCCCCACTTTGGATGGGGTCTCTTCAGAGCCGGTAATGGACACCAGACCGGCTTCGCACTGCACCAGGAGGTCATAAGCCTTCTTTGACGAATATGGGCCGTCGGCACCATAGCCGGAAATTGAGACGTGGATCAGCTCCGGACGCTCAGCACGCAAGGCATCGGCGCCGAGCCCGAGACGTTCTGCCGCACCCGGGGCCAGGTTCTGAACGAAGATGTCAGCACTGCGAACCAACTCGYGCACGGCACGGTGACCCTCCGGGCTCTTCAGGTCCAAGGCGACTGACTCCTTGGACCGGTTCAGCCAAACAAAGTGGCTCGCCAAGCCCTTGACGGATTCGTCGTACCCGCGGGCGAAGTCGCCCACGCCTGGGCGCTCGATCTTGATGACCCTGGCCCCCAAATCGGCGAGTTGGCGTGTAGCAAACGGTGCTGCGACCGCCTGCTCAAGCGAAACGACTGTGATGCCGCTCAGAGGAAGCATGATGTTAACTCCTGAAGTAGATAGTGCCGGCTTGTTGACGAACGCGAAGGCGCCTTATGCGGCAACAAGCGAGGGTGTCTCGAGTGTCTTGGTGAAGTAGAGGACTTCTGCGGCCAGTTCTGGATCGTTGTCCATCCTCCGGAACAGCTCCAGGTCTTTATCCCTCTGAACAGGGTCCGACGAGTGAAAGATCAACCGCTTATTTGCGGTGGCGCGGGGACTGGCCTTGTCAATGAAAGCGGCGCGTCGTAGTTCGGAGTAGGCATCAAGAACGGACTCATCGGCATTTCCCGCAATCACGGCGCCCAATGCCTCGTTCAGCAGGTAGGAGTCGAAGAGCCCCATGGTCAGCCCGAAGCCGCCTGTCGGGTTTGTTGCATGGGCCGCGTCCCCGGCAAGCAGAACGCGGCCAAGCCGGTAGGTTGGAGCACTTCGCTGGTGCATACGATAAGGCGCAATGGCATCCAGGGTGGTGCCGGCAGCCACCTCAGGGCCGAATATCTGTTCCAGGAACCGAGGCAGACGGTCCACCACGCCTGCTTCGGGTAGAACGGCATCCTCCATGTAGGTGTAGCGCCACAGTCCGTGGGGCCCGGAATTATCGATCTTCACGATGATTGCTCCGAGAACATCGTCGACGTAGAAGGTCGTTTGGGCCCAGCCCTTGCGGTCGTCGGGGAAACGGATGTTGGCGGCAACAAAGCGCTCCGGCCACGTAAAACCTTCAAAAGGCAGATTCAATGCATTCCTGACGGCAGAGCCCGCACCGTCCGCACCTATGAGCCAGGGAGCCCGCAATTGGACCGAATTGCCTTCGTGCTCCGCCGTGATTGTCACTGCTGAGTCATCCTGGGTCAGCCCCGTGATCTGGTGTCCCCAGAGGACGCGGACGTTGGGAAATTGCTCAAGGTGGCGAAGAATGATCGTGGCCAGCGCACCCTGGCCGAGGTGCAGGTTGTAGGGGTGGGTTACGCGGCCCTCCAACGCCTTCAAACCGTAATTAATAGTTTCACCGGTGTCCCGGACGTGATGGGCATAATCCTGCTTAAGGAACCCGGCCCGTGAAGCGTCGTCGAAAAGACCGAGACGTTCCAGACCGTCGAGTGTGGACCAGTGGTAGAGGATCGCCCGCGGGGCGTCACTTGGCTCCCTTGAGCGTTCGACGACGGTAACGTCCAGTCCCTGCTGTGCCAGGCCCAGTGCATTGAGCAGACCAGTAGGACCGGCTCCGGCCACAATTACCTGCTGCTGGTATTCCATGATGCCTCCGTTGTAAACCTGCGAAATGACGTGAGCGTCGCTGCCCTCAACCAACGGTCGTCCACATCTGGCCATACATCAAATACCAATTAGTAGAGGTTTCCATATACTGAATGCATGGAGCTCAGGAATGTTCGATACTTCATCGCCGTGGCAGAGAACGGTTCCATCACCGAGGCTTCCCAAGCCTTGCGGATATCCCAGCCGCCCTTGAGCATGGCTATGGCAAAGCTCGAAAAAGAGCTCGGAGTGACCCTGTTCGACAGGAAGCCCCGGGGCATAGAACTGACCGCCGCGGGCGAGTATCTGCACCATGCCGGCCGCCGGCTTCTAGCGGAAGAGCGAAGAATCTCAGACACGCTCAAAGCCATGGGGCAGGGGCTTGCGGGCGAACTCCACCTCGGGTGCGAACCGATGTGCCTATGGCGGATCGGCAGTACCAAAATCTCGGAGTTCCTCTCGATCTACCGAAACGTGACCCTGGACCTGACAGACGCCAATCCCAAAGTGCAGCTGGACCGGCTGGCCGATGGCACCCTTGACCTGGCGATCATGCCCATAGTGGCCGAGGAGCCGCTGCAACCCATCAACGGAGTGCATTTCGACATCACGGTTGTGGACGAACTGCCGCTGACGCTCATCGCACCCAGATCCTGGGGCCTCTCGGAAACCACGCCAGTGGACGTTGCGACGCTGACGGATGCCACCTGGATCCTGCCCGCCCGAATTCCGGGAGTGCGCATCCTCTGGCGAATCTGGGCCGACAAGTTCTCATCCTCGGGGGCAAACCCGACAGAGGTGATCCAGGTACCGACCGTCATGACTGCCGCACAGTTGGTGGGTGCCGGAGTCGGAGTATCCCTCTCAAGCTTGGAGATGGCCCGCCTCCACCCGAATGTCGCACAAATCCCCGTGGTTGGCGGTTGGCCCAACGTGCCGATTGCCATCGTCACGCGACGTGAAGGCGTAATAACTCCGGTAGCTGAGCGGTTTACAGCCCTGTTTTCCGGCGATCAAACCCCTGCGTGAGGGAACACCTCTTCGCTCTCAAGCGGGTGCGGTACCAATCAAGGTATATGCGAAATAGATGAGTATCCCGGAATTTTGGTATTTGTGAAATGTCGCGGGTGGCACCAAGGTAGACCTTGAAACACCAAATGGTCGCCGCACTCCTTGCCCGGAAACCCGGGCTGCTCCGGCCCGATGATTCCGAGAAAGGGCATCCCCATGATCAAAGTCAACGTGGACCTGCAGCGCTGCGATGCCAACGGCACCTGCGCAGCCTTAATGCCGGACGTGTTCCACATAGAGAAGGATGGCACGCTGGTACAGCTGGCTTCCGACGTCGAAGACGATCGCGAAAGCGAACTTGAAGAAGTCATCCTTTGCTGTCCGATGGGAGCGATTTCGCGGTCATGACAACCACAGTGCCAGCATTCGAACTGTTCTCCCCACAGGCCACCGACCACCAGGGCGGCGCGCTTCCCGATGGAGGAATCGCGGTCGGATCCGATGGCTACGCCGTCCTGTCCTACCAACTCTCTACCGAGGTGCTGCGCAATCCACGGTTTGCCAACTCAGCCTTGCGACTGATGGAAGAGTTCGGCATCAACGACGGCTCTGTCCACGGATTTCGAGCCCGCAGCATCATCATGCAAGACGGAGCCCAGCAACTGCGCTTGCGCACCCCGCTTGCCCGCTTCATGGGCCCAGCAACAGTGCAGAACACCCGCGACGTCCTCACGGACATCGTGACAGGCATCTTCAATGACCTCGACAACAAGCCGGTGGATTTCCATGCCGGGGTCGATCGCAGAATCCCCTCCTTGGTGTACTGCCATCTGGCGGGAGCTCCGCAATCCGACGCACCCAAAGTACAGGAATTGTCAGAACGGACATTGGCGCTTCTGGCGAGGGATCCCAGCCTGAAACCCGACATCCTCGCGGCCTACGACGAACTGTTCCGGTACCTCAACGATCTGATGGAGCGAAAGCGTGGCCTGGGCCTTGGCGACGACATGCTCTCCCACCTGATGACACTCGCAGACGAGGGGAAGCTCACCGCACAGGAACTGTTCGACGAGGCAACCTCGATGCTTGAAGCAAGTTCCGTGAACACTGGCCACCAGATCGGCCTGGTCGTGTGGAATTTGCTGCGTAATCGGGAAGTCTGGGAACAGATTGTTGCCGACCCTATCTGGATACCTGCCGCAGTCGTTGAAGCGCTCCGCCTCTATCCCCGGACCGGCGTTATCAGCAAGATTGCGACGGAGGACATGGAGGTTGGCGGGATCACCATTCCGGCCGGCGCCGATGTGCATGTGGCCGTCTGGTCAGCCAACCGAGACCCTGAACGGTTCGAAAACCCCGGCGATTTCGTCCTGGGCCGCGAGCGAAACCAGCCACTCACGTTCAGCACGGGCCCTCACAACTGCCTGGGTCAAGGACTGGCGAAGGTGGAAATCGAAGAGGTCGTCTCACACCTCGCGCGCCAATACCCCCAGGCCAGCGTCGTCGAATCCGAATCAGCAATAAGCCAGACCGCCGGGCGGTGGACGATTAAGAAACTAACCGTCGATCTTGGCCCCAGAAGCTGAGGTCATTCATGTCAACTGAATCCCACTCCGAACCGTCCATCACAGAAGTTCTCTCCGAATACTGGGCCGGAATCACCTACGACGACCTCCCACGGGATGTGATTTCCGCTATGAAAGACCACATCCTCGACACACTGGCCGTGGCTATGGCAGGTATCCTCTCGGAGGAATCGCGCCGTGTCCGCAATGCCCTCTCCGGCATGTCAAACGGTGGTCCATGCCTCATCTGGGGCACCCGCGGACGGCTGAACCCGGCCCACGCGGCACTTGCCAATGGAACCTCGGCCCACGCACGGGACTTCGACGACGGCGGCGGCCCCGGACACGCTGGTTCGGCAACTTTGCCAGCCGCGATCGCTGCCGCAGAACTGGTCGGCGCAAGCGGCAAGGACTTGATTGTCGCCGCCTGTGCGGGCTATGACGTCAGTTATCGGCTCCTGCAGGGCATCGGCGGATTTGCCGCGCATACCGACCGGGGCTGGCATTCCACCGGGACCTTTGGCACCTTTGCTGCGGCTGCCGCTTGCGCCAAAATCCTGCGTCTTGACGCGGCCACCTTCGCGAATGCGCTCGGCATAGCCGGCTCATTCACCGGAGGGGTCTGGGCCTTCATAGAAGATGGCGCCTGGACCAAGCGGGTGCACCCAGGCAAAGCCGGCGAGTCAGGAATCGACGCAGCGTTTTTGGCCCGAGCGGGTATCACCGGGCCTCATCGGCTCTTCGAGGCTCCATGGGGTGGGATTTTTGCCACCTATGGGGACGGCCGGGGTTTCCCGGAACGGGTTACAGCACGTCTTGGTGAGACCTTCAACGTCTCCACATCCTATCTCAAACCCTATGCCTGTTGCCGAGGCAGCCACTCTGCGGTTGACGCGGTGCTGAAGCTGATCGCCGAACGCGATCTTCAACCCTCCGACGTACTCTCCATCACCGTGACCGCGGGCGAAACTGCGATCAACATGCTCAATGTTGACCCCATCGAGACCGTGTTTGATGCCCAATTCAGCTTGCCCTACGCCATCAGCGTGGCGCTGGAGAACCGCTCAGTAGGGTTGGAGCAATTCGACCCACCGCGCATTTCGGAACCCCGGATCCAAGAGATCTTCGCCAAGATCTCGATGGTGTTGGACTCCTCAATCCAACTGGAGGACGGGCCCCGCCTCGATTTTGACCTGAAGTCCGGCGAAAAAATCACGCTCCTGGCCGGAAACCCCACAGATGCCAAAGGCTCCGAAAAGAACCCCATGACCCACGGTGAGGTCGTCGCCAAAGCACAGGCCGTTCTGCGCCCCTACGGCAACGAGGCAGCAGCGCAGCTGATCGAGGCGGTGGAGAACCTGGATTCAGCATCCACCCTCGACAAATTGATCAACGCCCTCAGCGCAACCCCTCTACCCATCTGGAGTGTGACTCACTATGACAACAACTACCTTGACCGAGCGGGTCGAACGCACTGAACTCATCGCCGCGGAACCCGTTGAATCCCTTGCGGCCGCACTGGATATTGTTGTGCCCTTCGATGAGGGCACAACAGTCCCCCCGCTATGGCACTGGCTCTATCTTCTGGAGCGCAACCGGCAGAGCGACCTGGGGCCGGATGGTCATCCCACTGTGGGTATTCCGGCCCCGCCTGGCCCGGGGCGGCGCAGAATGTTTGCCGGGGGTCGCGTCTCCACCTTCGGCAAACTCAAGATCGGAACCCCGGCCACAAAAGTCATTGCCGTGGCCGGATCAGTCGAGAAAGCCGGCCGCACAGGGCCGCTGACTTTCACCACCGTTCGCCACGAAGTCTTCCAAAACAATAGTCTGGTGATCCGCGAAGAACAGGACATTGTCTACCGGGCCCCGGGCAGCGGCTCACTGCCCAACCCGCAAACCCCGCCGCCCCCACCCGAGGGGCCTGTGCTGGAGCAAGCCGCCGATGAACGCCTGCTGTTCCGATTCTCCGCACTGACGTATAACGCGCACAGGATTCACTACGACCTCGACTGGTGCCTTAATGAGGGCTACGACGGATTGGTGATCCACGGGCCTCTTCTGGCTCTGATGATGGGCGAGCACATGCGCCGTGAAGGAATCGACCTGATGGGTAAAACCTTTAGCTACCGGCTGGCCTCCCCGATGACCAAACCCCAGACATTCTCGATCGTCCCGGGGCCGGATGGCTTGGCCAACGGCGCCGAGGCGCGGAGCGCTGAAGGAGCAATCTGCGCAGTCGGCAGTTTGTCCGGGATCTAGCAGGCCGGAAGAACAAGATGGGATTGCTACAACGCAACGCCCTGGCCCTTCCCCTGTGGCTTGACGCCTTTTCCTGTCCATAAACTTTGCCGAAGCTGCGCAAAACCAGGGGAACTCTTGATCCAGTTGCAGCATGGTTGAACCAGCAGGATGCAGGAGGAGCCATGAAGCGCATAACAGCCACCCCTAACTTTGGCGGAGCCCCCAAGGGAAGCTCACCGGTTAAAGTGTCGAGCGGAGTCACACATCCGACGACGGGGTGCAGGACTCCTTCCGAGACGGACCCGCGACCCAAATCCTGTGGCTTTGGCATTCAGGAAACGAGCCGCCAACTCTGGCCCGACTGTCGTGACTGAAGGCTTGCCGGTCTCCCCGTCACGGAATGCAGGTCGAGCCCGAGCCGGGAAGAACCGCTCCATCTAGCCAGTCGCGGCGGTGATCGACCAAGGTGTGCGCAGGACGCGCTCGGCCAGCAGTCGTCGTTCGCCGACGATAGTCACCTCAGCTGTTACCGCGGCTTCGGCAGCCGAGGGGCCAGCGATGAGCCGCAGCGGGCCGGGGTCCACTCCCAGCGTCCCGTCAACACCTGTGATCGCGAGTCGGGCTGCGTCTACGTGAAAGGAGACTGTCCGCGATTCAGAGGATCCGATCGGGATCCGTGCGTATCCGATGAGTTGTGCGGCCGGGCGAACCACTGGGGCAGACGGGAACGCCGCGTAGAGCTGGATGACCTCCACGGTGTCATCGCCGTCGTTGCGTATCGTCACGTCCACGACGAGCGAGCCATCAGTGCTGAGGTTCGCGGCAGCGGTGATGGTTTCGTAGACAATCGCGCCCCGGGTGAGCCCGAACCCGAACGGGTACAGCGGCGTGTTGTCCAAGGCGGTGATCCCGGGATTCGAGAGCCCGAGCGCTGGCTGCAGGTACGTCGTCGAGGCGTAGGGAAAGCGCGGAATCTGCACGGGCAGGCGTCCTGTCGGCGGGACGCGACCGGATAGCAATCCTGCAACCGCAGCGGCGCCATCGGCTCCGGGGAAGAATGCTTGGATAATGGCACGCGCCTTCCCGTAAGCACCAAGGGCGTAAGGGCGGCCGGATAAGACGACCAGGACAGTGGGCACTCCAGTGTCGAGAATGGCGGTGACGAGTGCATCCTGTCCGCCGGGCAACCGAAGGTCCGCGGCGTCGCAGCCTTCGCCTGAGGTGCCGTCGCCGAACAGCCCGGCAATGTCTCCAACCACCACGATGGCAACGTCACTGTCGCGGGCAAGCGCAACAGCGGCGGAAAGGGCGTCGGAGTCCTCGGACGTGATTTCAGCACCGACCTCGAATTGCACACGTTCCGCACCGAACTCCTCGCGGACAGCGTCCAGCACAGTCTGAATCTTGATGCCGAGATCGTGGCCGGGGTGTTTCGACAGCACATGGTTGGGGAATGCGTAGCACCCAACCAGGCTGCGGAATTGGTCAGCCGCCGGGCCAAGGATAGCGATCTTCCCCGAACTGAGAAGCGCCAGGGCGCCCTCGTCACGGAGCAGCACTACGGACTCCTCTGCAAGGCGCGATGAAATCGACCGATTGTGGCCGCTGTCCAGATCGACGCTCTCAGCATCGACCGGGACCAGTGGCACGTCATCGAACAGCCCCAGCTCGAACTTGTGCCGGAGGTGGCGCTGGACCGAGCGATCGAGGTCGTGTTCGTCCACGATGCCCTCTCGGATCAAGCGCGGCAACTCACCATACGCCGCTGTCTGCGGAAGTTCGACGTCGACTCCTGCGCTCAGGGCAAGGCGACCCGCGTCGGCCGTATCAACCGCGACGTGATGCATCGCTGAGAGGAACGGCACAGCCCAGTAGTCCGCCACCACGGTGCCCTCGAAGCCCCAACGGTCCCGCAGCAACGTCGTCAGGAGGTGCCCGTTTGAACTGCTCGGCACGCCGTCGATATCCGTATACGACGTCATGACACTGCGGGCACCTCCTTGGCGCAGCGCGGACTCAAATGGCGGTAGTACAGTGTCAGCGAACTCACGCGCACCCATGCTGACGGGGCCGTGGTTACGGGCACCGCGGGATGCTGAGTAGCCGGCGAAGTGCTTCAGCGTCGAAATGATCCCCGTGCTCTCCAGTCCGGCTACGTATGCGGCACCCAGTTGCGACACGAGGTAAGGGTCTTCACCGAGGGTCTCTTCAACGCGGCCCCAGCGGTAGTCCTTCACCACATCCACCACGGGAGCGAGGCCTTGGTGGATGCCGAGTGCGCGCATGTCGGAGCCGATAGCTTCCGCCATCCGGTGAACCAGTTCCTCGTCGAAGGTGGCCGCCCAGGCGAGTGGCGTCGGGAATGCGGTGGCGCCATAGGCTGCAAGCCCGGTGAGGCACTCCTCGTGCGCGATGGCTGGAATGCCGAAGCGGTTGCCTGCAACGACGCGCTCCTGCAACTCGCGCAGGCGGCGCACTCCCTCCGCAACGGTGACCGGTTCCGTGCCGAAAACTCGAGTCAACTGCCCGAGTCCACCCTCAAACGGATCGGCGCCGGACTCAACACCGCCCTCCAGCTCGGGCGCGAAGTCGTCCGCGGAATCGGTAAGCCAAACGGATCCTAGCTGGGCCRCTTTCTCTTCAAGGGTCAGCTCGGCGGTAAGCAAGCAAGCGCGTTCCCAGGCAGGAAGAGAGCGATCCCGCCAGTCCTGCCGACCGGGGGTGTGTGTAGAACCGGTGATGGGCAATGCATTTGCGCTGGAAATATTGTGCAGCATCAGCCCTTGAACGCCCCATCCATGATCCCGGACACCATGCGCCGGCCGACAAAAAAGAACACGATCAGCAGGGGCAGCGTAGCCAGGAACGAGCCGCCCATGGCCAGGGCAACATCAATCGTACGGTTGGCCTGGAGTTGTTTCAGCGCGATCTGCACGGTGAACAGCTCCGGGGATTTCAGGACAATAAACGGCCACATGAAGTCGTTCCACACGCTGGTGAACGTAATCAGTCCAAGCACAAACGCGGCCGGACGCACCACCGGGAATGCGATCCCCCAGAACATCTGCCACGAATTAGCACCGTCAATCCGGGCCGACTGGATAAGCTCGTCGCTCACGGTGGTCGCCATATGTTGACGCATCCAGAAGATACCAAACGCACTGGCCAGCCCAGGCACGATGATTGCTTGCAGCGTGTCCACCCAATCAAGTCCGGAAATGATCAGATACTGCGGAATCACACTGAGCTGCGCAGGGACAGTCATCGTCAAAAGGACGATGAGGAACAACAAATTCCGGCCGGGGAACTGAAGCTTGGCGAATGCGAAGCCCGCCATCGCGCACATGATCGCGGAAACGACCGCGATTGTGAGCGAGACGAAAATACTGTTGATCAGCGAAGCGAAGAACGGGACGGTGTCGAACACCTTCGCGGCGACCTCGAAGAACTGCGTGCCCGGATACATTCGGGGCGGGATTGAGGTCACAGCTGTGGCTCCCGCAGACGCGATGACGAACATGTAGTACAGCGGGAACACCGACACGATGACGGCGAGGGCGAGGAACATGTACACGCGCCGGCTGACTCCGCCGCCCTTGCCGCGCCGCTTGGGTTGGCGGCCCGGCTTCACCCCACGGACGGCCAGGCGCTGCGGGATAACCTCATCGATTACATCTGACATCAGCTGGCCTTTCTCGTACGTGTGGACAGGAAGAAGTTGAGGAGCGATACGAGAACGACGATCACAAACAGCACGACGCCGATTGCGGAACCATAGCCAAACTTGAAGAGGCCGAAACCCTGCTCATAGAGAAAGAGGGAAAGAGTCTGGCACTGTCGGCCCGCCCCGCAGGTCAGGCCGGATTCGGGCGATACAAGAAGCGGCTCCGTGAAGATTTGCAGCCCACCGATGGTTGACATGATGACACTGAACACGATGATGGGACGCAGCGATGGGATCGTCAGATGCCGGAACTGCTGCCAGCTCGAAGCTCCGTCCACGGAAGCCGCCTCGAACATCTCCCGGGGCATCGATTGCAATCCAGCCAGGTAAAGCAGTGTGTTGTACCCGAACCAGCGCCACATGACCATTGCCGAGATAAGGATCCAGGAGCCGTAGTTGGTGGCAAGGAAGTTCACCGACGGGAGCCCGAACAGTCCCAGGAACCAGTTGATGAGGCCAAAGTTCTTGTCGAAGATCTGCGCGAAGACGATCGCGGTCGCTGCGACTGAGGTGATGTAAGGAACCAGCAGTGCCATGCGAAAGAAGTTCGCCCAGCGAAGACGCGCATGGTTAAGCAGGTGCGCGAGAAAAAGCGCTAGAAGCAGCTGTGGGATCGTCGAGATCAGGAAGATCCCGAACGTGTTCAGTAGCGCATTCCAGAACCGTCCGTCGGCGAAGAGCTGCTCAAAGTTCTTAAAGCCGACGAAGGTCTGCTTTCCAATGGGGTTCCAGTCGAAAAGCGAGACGTAAAAGGTGAAGACGAGGGGGAAAAGCCCAAAGACAATGAAGATGATGAAGAAGGGTGCAACGTAAGCGTAGGGAGCGATTCGCTCAGCGAGCGGGTTACGGATCCGCCTGGCCTTCTCAATCGGGGCTTTGCGCTGTTTGCGGGAGAGAGTGGCTGTCGCCGATGACATAGGTGTACCTCCGTCGAAGAGTGGCCCGGCCCTGTCCGCGCCGGGCCACTCGGGTGGGTGGGACGATCAGCCGCCGATGGCCTGCCTGGCCGTCTGGAGGGCGGTCGTCCAGGCTTTATCGGACGTGACACCGCCGGCTTCCAGCTGGACGAGGGTGTTCAGGAGTGCACCGTTGATCGGGGTGGTGTCGGGGCCGTTATAGAACGACGGGAACTGCTGGACGGAGGTGGCCATGACCTTGCCGATCTTCGAGTCTCCGAAAAAGGGGTCGGTGTAGTCCAGGACTGACTGACTTGCGACGGCGGAGGTCGCCGCCGGGAAGGTGCCCGACTGCGTGAAGTGGTCCGTTTGACCCTCAGCCGACATCATTGTCTTGATGTACTGCCAGGCGGCCTCGGGGTGCTCCGCGCGGGCCGGGATGGCTATAACGCTGCCACCCCAGTTGCCACCGACGCCGGGCACGCTGGCGATGCGCCACTTGCCCGCGGTGTCAGGGGCATCAGTCTTGATGCCCTTGAGGATCCATGAGGGAGCAATGGTGACGGCAAAGGCATCGTTCGCACGGCCTGGAGCCCAGCCCGAGGACCACGCCGCAATACCTGCACTGATGCCGGCGTCGTGGGTTTTGACTGCGACGTCGAACGCGTCTTTCACCTGCGGGTTCGTGTCGTAGACGAGCTTTCCCTCGTCCGAATAGTACTTCTCACTGACCTGGTTAACGGTCGAGAAGAAGACGCTGGTCTCAATATTGTCCACGAAAGGCTTACCCGTGGCGGCGGTGTACTTCCGTCCCATCTCGATGAACGAGGGCCAGTCCTTCCACATGGCAGCGACCTCATCGGGGTTCGTCGGCAGGCCGGCCTGCTCGAAGAGATCCGCACGGTAGGCGAAACCCAGTCCTCCGACATCCGTCGGAATGCCGATGACGGAGCCGTCCGGCGCGGTCGCAGCACCCGCGGCCCAGTCGAGATAGTCGTGGGCGATGTTGTCACCGCCCAGCTTTCGCAGGTCCAGGAAGTTGGTGCTGTTCTCGACGAACTTGGGCAAATCGTCATTCTGGATCATGACGAGATCGGGGACCTTGCCGCCGGCCAGCGCGGCGGTGAGGGCAGTTGCGGTTTCGGTGGTGCTTCCGACCTCAGTCAGCTTGACCTTCGCGCCGGGCACCTTCTTGGCGTACTCATTGACGCTGTCCTTCGCGTTGATCCCGGTGAAGGACCAGAAGGAAACCTCCGCATTCGGGTCGGCTGCTTTTGCGCTGCCGCCGGAGGAGCATCCGGTGAGAGCGACGGTAAGTGCTGCTGCAGTGGCGATTATCGCCGACAAGCTTCTTTTCACGACAATTCCTCTTCTTTGGGGACTTGGAAGGGATTTCAGAGCGTTCAGTCTGGAGCCAGAGAACGATCTCTGGGCCAACCGTAGCTTGCAGTTTGGCGCCACGCAATAGCTTTTTGGGACAACACTTCAATCGTCGGGGTATCGATCTCTATACTGTTGGATAACAAAGTTTCGCCAATGGGACGCGTTTCGATGAACCAAGGTCCGCCGTCGACAACCTTCAGAAGGATGCACAATGCCAAGACCCACCCTGGTGGATGTTGCCAAAATGGCGGGCGTGTCCCGTGCCACGGCTGCGCGGGTGCTCGCCGGTGAGACGAATGTCGACGTCACGATGGCAGCGGCTGTCGAGCACGCCGCAAAGGAGTTGGGCTATGAGACCAACAGTGCAGCACGCATGCTGCGCGGCGGGCGCGCGGGGGCGATCGCTCTCATCGTCGCCTTCAACGAGCTTGACAGCCTGACAGGCACGTTCTTCACTTCGGTGCTCAAGGGCGCCGCGAAGGGCCTTTACGCCGGCGAAGTCCAACCCATACTGGTCCCGGCCGACCACGACGAGGGAGACCGGATCCCACGGTTTCTGCGCTCGGGGGCGATCGACGGTGCGATCGTCATCCTTCAGCACGAGATCACGCATCTGGCGCAGGCGCTCACCGACTCCCCCATTCCGATCGCGTGGGTTGGGCAACCCCGCGTCCCACTTGCTCCCGACGCGATCGTCATCGACTCTGACAACTACGGTGGCGGAAGGCTCGCTGCCCGGGCGCTTGCCGACGCCGGACGGCGACGACTGGGCATCATTGCTGGCCCGAACGATATGGAGCCAGCCCGCGAGCGCATCAGGGGCTGGCGCGACGAGCTCACGGAACTCGGCATCGACCACAGCCCGATCGTGCATGGCGACTTCACCCTGATGAGCGGTTCAGCTGCGATGGCGCGGCTCCTCAAGCGATACCCGGACCTCGACGGCGTTTTCGCGTCCTCCGACCTGATGGCGAGCGGGGCGATTCGGGTCCTCCAGGCAGCGGGTCGACGCGTTCCGTCCGACGTCGCCGTGATCGGCTTCGACGACGTCACCATCGCCACCACCATGGACCCAACACTCACGACGGTTCGACAGCCGTTGGAGGACATGGGCCGCGTTGCCGCGGAGACCATCCTCGCGGTCCTGCGTGGGCGCGACGTCGAGCGGCGGCCAATTCTGAGCACTTCCCTCGTGCAGCGAGAGTCGGCTTAATGACTGGCCTTCCCGCTGCCCCCGCACAACAAGGACCCGTCTTTGTGACGGCCACGAAGGCGCTTACCTGGGAGGAAGGGCTTATCGTCGGCAGTGGTCGGGTCGGTGCCGTCGCGTACGGTCCGGCCGACGCGATCACCATCTCCCTCGCGCACGAGAACTACTTCCTCCCCGTGAATCCCCGACCTGACGCACCCGACCTCGCTCCTGTGCGTGGGCGGCTGCGGGACGCCCTCCTCTCTGCTGATGCCGACGCCGCAAGCGGCGCGCTCAGCGACGGCGTCCGCGCCAGCGGGTATGGCGACGACCTGATCTGGACCGACCCACTTGGTCTCTGCGCGACACTGACCATACGTACGCCCGGCGGCGTCTCTATGTCGCAGCGGACCATCGATCCGCTTCTCGGCGAAGTCGCGGTTGAGTGGACCGACCTCGAACTTAGGCGGCACGCGCTCCGGCTCATTGCCCCGCACGGTAGCGAGTCTGTCCTGCTTGCGCTCGAGTCGGAATGCGAGAGCACCAGCATGGTCGAGCTAAGCCTGGGTGCCGGCGAGCCGACGTCCTTTGACACCGGGGTTCCCGACGCTTCAGCCGCTGTCAACGCGATTTTCGAGGGCGGGGACCGTGGCTTACTCGTGGCTTCTGCAGGCGATGGGCCCACTGCCATCCGTGCTGCCGTTACGGCAGTGACGGGGACGACGTGGGAGGTCGATGGAGACGTTACACGCTCGGGTGCACAGACGGGGCCCGAGGTCCCGCGACTGATCCGCGTCGACATCACGCTGCCGCCCACCGGGCGAAACGCTAAAGCGGCCGGCGCCATTCCGACGTCGTGGGATGAAGTCCGCAACGGGCAGCGGGAAGCGCGTTATCCCCTCACTGCCGCGTCAATCCTCGATCTGCAAAGCGGCTCGTCCGAGACACGAACCGAGGAACTTTGGGCAAAGGCCCGCATCGGTGACAAAAATGCGCGACGCCGGGTGGTCGAGGCAGCGTATTTGAGCGGACGGGCGAACATCATCGCCTCCACCGGCGAGCTGCCGCCGACCCTCCAGGGTGTCTGGCAGGGAACCTGGCGGCCTGCTTGGTCGGCCGACTACACCCTCAACGGCAACGTACAGAATGGCGCCATGGCAGGTATGACTCCAACAGGCACCCCGGAGCTTGCCCTGTCGCTCCTCAACCTCGTACTCCCGCATCTTGACGACTACCGGGATAACGCACGACTGGTCTTTGGTGCCGAGGGAATGCTACTACCGTCGCGGATGTCGACCCACGGCCGCGCCAACCATTTCGCCGAGCAATATCCCCACCTGTTCTGGAGCGGGTGCGGCGGGTGGGTTCTGCGGGTCATAGCCGATGCCGTGGCCACTACCGGCAATCGATCGATCGTGGACGACAGAGTGTGGGAACTGGCCGAAGGAGTCCTCCGTTTTGCCGAAACCGCATTTCCTGAAGTCGACGGCGTACTCAGGATTGTCCCCTCTTACTCACCCGAGAACACACCGGGAAGCGCCCGGGTCCCCCTCGCGACTGACGCGACGATCGACGTCGCGGTTCTCCGCGATGCTGCCCGGGCGACAGCGCTACTTGGCCGAGCCCGCGGCGACGACTCCTTGGATGAACGATGGTCAAATGTCCTGCGCCACCTGCCGGCCTATCGCGTCGCAGGCGACGGCACACTTGCCGAATGGCTTGACCCACAGTGGAACGAGAACATTGCACACCGCCACGCCTCCCAGCTTTACCCGCTGTGGTACGAGATTGATCCGGCCTTTGATGGCGACGGCGAGGACGCGAGGCGATTGCGTGCAGCCGCCTCTGCAACCGTGAGGAAAAAGATAGCCTGGCGTGCTGAGGCGCCCACCGCGCCGCCTGGACGTATGGAGATGGCTTTCGGCCTCGTCCAGCTCGGGATGGCCGCCGCAGCGCTCGGTGATGCTGCGGCGGCCGGGACCTGCGTCAACTGGCTCGCGATCGATCATTGGGGCCCGACGCTCACAACAACGCACGATGCGGGCAGGATTTTCAACCTGGACGCAAGCGGAGGTCTTCCAGGACTCGTCGCCTCGATGTTGCTCGGGTCCACCACCGACTCGCTGTCAGTACTGCCGGCGGTACCTGCCGCATGGCCGCGCGGGTCCGTGACGGGACTTTGCGCACGCGGAGGGCTCGCCGTCGATCATCTCAGCTGGGACACGCAAGGTGCCTCCTTCACCGTGCGTCGACTTCCTGGAGCCGGGTGGCTGGCACCATCGGACGGGACGCGGGTGCGGCTCACCCGTCCGGCGTCGATCCGGATTAACGGCGAGCCATTGGCGGGCGGACAGCTCACCATCAGCGAGAGTCCGGTTCACGTCGAGCTGGAATGGCTGCGCATCTAGGAACTCCTGCGGGCGGTCGATCAGCAGTCAGCGTGCGGAGTGCCTATGAACGAACGGTGATGATGGTCTTGCCCTTTCGTCGCTCGGTCGGGTTGAGGGCGGCAATGGCGTCGTCGAGAGTAGAGACGTTCCCGATGTTCGTTCGCAGCCGGCCATCCCGCACCCGCTGGGCGATCTCGGTCAATTGGGCCGGAATGGACTCGACCACGAAGTCGACCGCAAGCCCGTCTGTGGGCCGCGCGTCGGCCAGCCCGGTGACGGTCACCAGCGTTCCCCCGGCCCGGATTAGGCTTGCGGACCGCTTCTGGATGTCCCCGCCGATGACGTCGAACACCAGGTCGACTGCGCCGATGTCTTCGAGGGTGCCATTGTCGAGATCCAAGAACTCGTGAGAGCCGAAGTCAAGCGCCTTCTGACGGTCGGCGGCGCGTCCGGTGCCGATGACATAGGCGCCAGCCTCGCGCGCGAGCTGTGTCACCATGGTCCCCACAGCGCCGGCCGCCCCATGCGCGAGGAGGGTTTGCCCGGCCTGGAGGCGGCCGTGCACGAACAGTCCCTGCCAGGCTGTGAGGCCAGAGATCGGCAGGCTCGCACCGACCGGGAAGTCGACATCGCCCGGCAGAGGCGCGAGGTTGCGTGCCTCGACCGCCACGTACTCCGCTAGTGTGCCATCACGATGCCAGTCCGAGATACCAAACACCCGCTGTCCCAGCGAAAGCCCTGTCGTGCCATAGCCAAGGGCCGTCACCACTCCAGCCAGTTCGTGTCCGATGATCGACGGCGACCGCTCACGTCCGGCCCGATCCGTCCAGGTAGACGACCACTCCACCTCAGTCGGTACGTATCCCGACGCATGGACCTCAACGATGACGTCGTTGATTGCCGCGGCTGGCTCTGGACGCTCCAGCAGCCTCATTCCGACCGCCCCTGCGGCCTGATCCGTTACCACTATCGCCTTCATTTGGTTGCCTGTCTGTTGTCTTGTCTCATGACTCATAGTTGATCCTTGCGTTGAGCGCCAGCTGTAGCTCCCTCCGTGATCTCAGAGGTGTTCGTTCGGAAGGTCGTCCCGCCGTACCGCGTAGCGGTACGCGTGCGTGTCCGTCTCCACTTCGAAGCCGGCAAGGTCCGCTTCAGATGCCTGTTCGAAGTCGTCGTGCGAATGCACGATAGGTGCGAAGTAATCGCCCCCCGATGCGGGGCCCAAAAGGACGTAAGCCCACCAAACCGGACGAAAATTTCGCTTGATAAAACCAAATGCGATTGCCATCGTTCGACCTTTCAATTGGAAAATTCGGCACGTCTCCAACACTTCTCGTTTCACTCCCCCAGAGCGTTGGGTTTAGGATCCGTGTGACCCTCTGATCACTCCTGGGTGCTTGGGGTCGATGAGGTCGGCGTACTGCGGGTTGCGCTCGATGAAGGTACGAACGATCGGGCACATGATGGTGACCGTTTTTCCTTGTGCGCGCACATCATCGAAGACGCGGCGGATTAGCTCGGTGGCGATTCCCTGTTTACGGAACTTGGGGAACACTGAGGTGGCCAGCAGCACAAGTCGATCGTCGTCGACGAGGTTGTAGGGCAGCCCTGCGATTTCGGTGTCGCCGAGAATGGCCTCGTAGATGCCGGTTTTCTCGTCGTTGACGACTTGGAATTCGAAGGCGGTCATTGAGGCGTCCTTTCGCTGATTGACTGTGCAGGGTATGCCGTATCCGTACGGCCCGATGTAGAAAGATCGTCTTTGTCTTGACCCGCCTGCCCGGGTTGACATCGAAAAAGGAATCCCCCGTTTCCAGGCCTGTTCCGGCATCACAATCGACTTCATCATTCATCTCCTTACATCCGACCCATCACCTAAACGCTTTTTTCTACAGCGCATTTTTGGATCTGCAAGGTTAGCGGCACAAAACGGGCATGTCTTACCGCGACACATCGATAAGAGTTGCGCCCTTGAAAGGGGCTGGATCCTCACCCTGGTGATGTCGTTCCAAAGAGGATCGCGGTTGAGGTTGTTGGTAAGACGGCGCAAAGGACCGACGCATATAAGTATGTGCAGCCCACAACCGGACTGATAGGGAGCCAGCATGGCGGGAACCACTGGGAGTACGGTCACGCCGACCGAACGAGAGCAGGAGGCTGCAGACGTGGATGTACCGGCAACGACGCCGTCGGCGCGGACGACTTCATCGTGCGTCCCCCGCAACAGCGCCGTGGCGCGGGCCCTTGGCCTATCCCGACTTCACGTCCAAAGCACGGCAAGACCCACTGTTTAGCACGCGTATCGAGGAGAAGGAATTTATGACAACCGTCGAGCTCAGGGACGATAATTTCGAGACCACCATTAAGGATAACGACATTGTTCTCGTTGATTTTTGGGCCCCGTGGTGTGGCCCTTGCCAGCAGTTCGGCCCAATCTTCGAGCGATCCGCAAAGGATAATCCTGGCATCGTTCACGGCAAGCTCGATACCGAAGCGGAGCAGCGCGTCGCAGCAGCCGCAGGCATCACTTCCATCCCGACGCTGATGGCGTTTCGTGAGGGAGTCCTTGTCTTCAATCAGGTTGGCGCCCTTCGGGCTACCGCTCTCGCGCAGGTCGTAGAGTTCGTCAAGAACCTCGACATGCGCGAGGTTCGCACTGCCATTGCCGCCGGGACGAATAAGTCCCTGTCGGAGAATTGACGTCGTCAGGAACGGAAACCAGCCCGTACCTGGACAAGACCGGTCCGGAACCGGGAAGGCCATCCCGGCCGATCGAGCCGACCTGGAAGGAGGATGGGATGAGGACATACTTCGGGGAGGTTTTGGCCCGCGAAAGAGTTCACCTGGCTGGGATCACTGACCGGGCGATGCTGACCAGCTGGCGCCATCGCATCGTCGAGGAGCTCATGACCCCGCAGTCCCCATACGCGTTGGCGTTGCGCCAGACCGGCGACGTGCGTGACCGCTCCGACTTCCTCGATCAGTGGCGCGAGCTCCTCGCCGAGGCGTTGGATCGTTTGCTCCGGTCCGGCGTCATGCGGGGGAACCCGTGCCCTTCCCCACGAGGTCCGAAGAGCGATGTCGATCCTCAGAAGACGGCTGTTCTGATTCTTGCGGCGCTTCATGGAGGCAGCACGCTGAGTCAGATCGCTCAAGACCCTCTGCCCCTCAACGCCGCACTCGACCTTGCGCTCGTGTCTTTTGAGGCAGGGGATGACGACCCGCCCGCACGGACGGGAACGAGCAGTTCGATAAAATGGATTTGTGATGACAACGGTTGACTCGCGCAGTGGCAGGCGCCTCACGGCGCGCGGTGAAAAGACGCGGGCAAAGATCGTCGCCGCGGCGGCCGAGCTGATCTATGTCCAGGGGGTTGGGGCCACCACGCTCGACGACGTTGTAATGGCCAGTGGAGTGAGCAAGTCGCAGCTGTATCACCATTTCGCAGGCAAAGACGAACTCGTGCGGGCCGTCGTAGATCATGTGGGCGCGCGCATCATCCAGCGTGAGCGCGATGCTCTTGGCCACGTCTCCACGGTCACGGGCCTGCGCCGCTGGCGCGATGCCTTGGTCCAGAACAACGCACTACGACATGGCGCCTACGGCTGCGCGCTCGGCTCGCTGGCCGCCGAAGTCTCCGATCAAGACGATGCCGCCCGACGCGCCGTGTCTCAGCTCTTTACTGAGTGGCAAGGACTGCTGGCCGGCGTGTTGCGCAGGCTTCAGGATGGTGGTGCGCTTCCACCTGAGGCCTCGATTGAGCAGCTCGCGACCGGACTCATGGGTGCCGTCCAAGGAGGATACATGCTGGCACAGACCGCCCGGGATGTAACACCCATGGCGACATCGATTGACATGGCGCTTTCTCATATCGAGAGCCTGTCTACTGACTAAGTCTCCCTGACAAAGCCAGAGGATCAGGCTCTGATCCTCGCGGTGCCAGCGAACTGCTCAAGCCGCTCATGCCATCCGGACATGAGCTTCCACCTTCGTGTGTTCGATGGATTGGCCAGATGCCGGCTCCCCTTCCAGATATTCGTTGGCGATCAGGTAGGCACGGATTTTGCGCCGGGCATCGAAAATGGTTTTGTAGATCGCGCCCCGATTCGATCCAGATCTACACACCATCGCGTCGATTGACACACCGTTGACCACGACTGCGACGAAGAAGCGGCGCTGGTGATGGGTCAATGTCTCGTTCATTGCCCGCTGCACGGCCGTGATCAGTTCCCGCTGCTGTGTCTGAGCGAGCGGGTCCGCTCCGAAGAGTGCAGGGAGTTGTTCCCATTCCTCGGCATCCAGGGACACGGATGGCCTACGCCTTAAGTGCCGGGCGAGTTTGTTCGAGACCTCCAGCGCGACAAAGCGGTAAGCCCAGGTGGTGAATCTGCTCTCCCCGCGAAAAGTGTCGAGTTTCTCAAGTAGGGAAACCATCGCATCATCGGCGGCCTGATGTGCAAGGTCCTCGAGCTCCGGCCCGTTGATTCGGAAGGCGGGTCCACGGCGATACGTCTCATGGAAAGCCACCCTCAGCAACATATTGTGCAGCCGGGACAGCGCCGCGTCCCGTTTGCTTCCGGCATCGCCGAGTGCGTTCAGCCAGGATGAGGAGTCCATGTCCATGTCGGTAAGTCCAAATCGGTGCGTGCGCCATAGCTCTGTCGTCATCGGGTTCAGCATGGGCGCAGGCGGCTGTGCCGCTGATGGCTCCTGCAGGTTCGTCGTCGCGTTGTGGCGCGTGGTTTGTCGGTGAAGTTGGTTTGATCTGCCCGTCCCACTAAATGGAACTATTTAGTCCAGACTAGGGTCTCAAGGCTTTGTTCGGCAAGTCGCATTTCCGCACTGCCGCCGCGTGTCATCACACCTACCCGGCCAAACATTCTCAGGGCAGTACGCAGTTCGCAGTCCACAGGTACAGGTGCGGGCGATCTCCCAGGATCCATCGGCCGACTTCACGCGCGCATCAATCTCTGGACTATTTCGTCCTGTTTAAGGTAGAACTGTTGGAGTGTTTCGACAGCCACCTCGAGCACGTCAGCGGTCGCCCTTGGGCATGACCGGATTCAAAGAAGGGTAAGGGAGTCAGATGTCTGAGAACCGTTTTATTAGCGACGCCATTAACGCCAGCGGAGAGACCGCACAGGACCGTGTCAAATTGGCCGCCATGGTTGCCGAAGCCGGGACCAACGCGGGGCCGGCTACTACAGTTGAGGATGGGCCCAGCGATGCCTCCATCCTGAACTTCGCCCTCAACCTTGAGTACCTTGAGGCCGAGTTCTACCTTCGTGGCGCAACCGGGCAGGGACTTCCCGAAGACATGGTGGGAGGGATCGGGACTCCCGGCCAGGTCTATGGTGGCCGGCAGGTCGATTTCCGCAGTCCCTTGATCAAGAACATTGCCCGCGAAATCGCCATGGACGAGCAGGCCCATGTCGCGTTCCTCCGCAGCGCACTCGGAGGCGCGGCCGTTGCACGGCCACGCATCTCCCTCGACCACAGCTTCACTGCTGCAGCCACCGCTGCCGGGTTGATCGAGCCCGGACAGATCTTCGACGCATACGCCAACGACCGCAACTTCCTCTTCGCCGCCTTCCTCTTCGAAGACGTGGGAGTCACCGCTTTCAAAGGGGCAGCACCGTTCATCTCGAACAAGACCTACCTGGACGCTGCAGCCGGCCTGCTGGCCACGGAGGCCTACCACGCCGGAATCGTCCGTGCCACCCTCTTCAGCGAAGGACTCGCGGACGACTCCGTGTTCGAGGTCGTGCACAAGATCTCCGCGCTCCGCAACACGGTAAGCGGCCCCGGAGACGATGACCAGGACCTCGGCAACCGGGACGTGGCCAACCTCGTTCCAACCGACGCATACGGCCGGACCTTTGGCCGGAGCGCAGCGCAAATCCTCAACATCGTCTACCTCGGCGCCCAATCAGGCACCTCCGGCGGCTTCTACCCCGACGGACTCAATGGAGACATCGTCCACGGCACCGGGCCGAGCGAGGACTGAGTGCAGCCCGCGCCAGTCAGCGGTCCCGAGAGAAAGCTGACTGCGTTCACGCGTGCGAAGTAGACGATCACTCCGATCGATCATGCCGACTTGGGCTTTTGCCCACGGTCTGGAACCACCCCACAGGAAAGAAGGATCCAATGTCCACCCCCGACTACAGCAGAGATCGTGACAAAGTTGCGAAACTCACTCCCGAGCAGTACGACGTCACCCAGAAAGCGGCGACGGAGCCGGCGTTCCGGAACGAGTACTGGGACAACCACGACGCCGGCCTGTATGTCGACATCATCTCCGGAGAGCCGCTCTTCACGTCTCTCCACAAATTCGACAGCCGCACAGGTTGGCCCAGCTTCACGGCGCCTATTGACCGAAGCAATATCGTCCTGAATGAGGACCACACCTACGGCATGGTCCGGACCGAGGTGCGTTCCAAGCATGGTGACAGCCACCTCGGTCACCTCTTCAATGACGGCCCAGCCGCCGACGGCGGTTGGCGTTACTGCATCAACTCGGCCGCGTTGCGCTTCATACCCTTGGAGCAGCTCGAGGCAGCTGGATATGGGCAGTTTCGCAGGCTTTTCGCCACGGAGGAAGAATCATGAGCCGCGACCGCTCGATACTCGCGAGCGGCTGCTTCTGGGGCGCCCAGGAGCTGCTCCGAAAGAAGCCGGGTGTGATCTCCACCCGAACCGGATACTCCGGTGGCGACACACCAAACGCCACCTACCGCAACCACGGTAACCACGCCGAAAGCGTTGAGATTGTCTTCAATCCCGACATCCTCTCCTTCCGGGATCTGCTCGAGTTCTTCTTCCAGATCCACGACCCTTCGACCCCGGACCGGCAGGGGAATGATATGGGCCGCAGCTATCGGTCCGCCATCTTTTACACCAGTGAAGAGCAGAGGCAGATCGCGCTGGACACCATCACAGATATCGACGCGTCAGGACTTTGGCCCGGCGAAGTCGTCACGGAGGTCGAACCGGCCGGAGCTTTCTGGGAAGCAGAGGAAGTACACCAGGACTACCTCCAGAAGTACCCAGACGGCTACACCTGCCACTACCCCCGCCCAGGATGGAAGCTTCCGCAGCGCGAGAGCCAGACCGCGTTCGGAGGAACCTGATGGACCACCTCGACGGCAACGGCTTCGAGGACCAGGCCGAGAACTTCGGCCTGCTTCCGCCCGATGAGAGCCTCGACGCCGATGAACTCGGAGACGAGATCAACGAAACCGGGTACTCGCCGTTGGATTGGCGCCCGGCTGACCTCTCCTGGGGCTTCACATTGAGCGAGGCGAGGTCCCGGGAACCGCTATCCGCCCGGCTTGCCCGAGAGATCCCCGAAGAGACAGAAGAAGTGCTCGGAGACGGTATCGGCGACACCACCGACACAGACGGCGAGGTTATCGACGATCAGGTCGGTTCTGTGCGAGCTGGCCGGCTGACATGGGCCGGCTCCCCAGAGAGTTTCGATCCGGCAACGGATTACTGGGCGGAAGACCACGGTTTAGACGGTGCCGGTGCATCGGCGGAGGAAGCAGCAGTCCACATCGTCCTGGAAGAAGACGATATGCGCTGGTCGTAAACAACCTGGTTGTAGGCGACGAAGCTGCAAAACGAGGTCCGGTCAGACCAACCAGCGCCACCAGCGTGACTGTTCCCGTCCCGGCGTCGGTTCCGGCTCCGGCTCCGGCACCTCACCCAAGGCCAGTGCGGCCTCGACGATGTCGTCCGCAGTGAGCGTCATGACGGCCTCACGATCAAGCGCGTCGAGACTTTGTTCCTCGTCGAGCGAGAGCCGCAGCGCCTGGCGGTTGAGCGCCTGCTCGAACAGCGTGCGGGCGAACCGTGCGTTGCCGGAGTCCTCGCCCGCGTGGAGCCCGATAAGGATGCGGCGCAGCATCTGGTYCGCTCCCGGCTCCAGCGTGTATTCGTGTTGGGCCAGCATCTGGTGGAAGATCGTCTGGAGTTCGTCGACGGAGTAGTCGGGGAACGTGATCTCGCGAGCGAACCGGGAGCGCAGTCCAGGGTTGGAGAGCAAGAAGGATTCCATCAGCCGCGGGTACCCGGCCACAATCACCACCAGGCGGTGGCGGTGGTCCTCCATCCGCTTGAGCAAAACCTCGATCGCTTCGGGACCGAAGTCCGTCCTCCCGTCCTCCGGGGCCAGTGCGTAGGCCTCGTCGATGAAGAGGACGCCGTCCAGCGCCCGCCGGATCACCCGGTCCGTCTTGATGGCGGTCGCACCCACGTACTGCCCCACCAGGCCCGAACGGTCGACCTCGACCAAGTGTCCTTTCTGCAGCAGACCGACCGCGCGGTACATCTCGGCCAGGAGTCGCGCCACGGTCGTCTTGCCTGTGCCCGGGTTTCCGAGGAACACCAGATGCTGGGATGTGGCCACCTCCGGAAGTCCGTGCGCCTTGCGGCGGGCCTGAACCTGGAGCAATGCGACCAGGCCCCGCACCTGTTCCTTCACGGTTTCCAGTCCCACCAGCGCGTCGAGTTCGGCCTGCACCTCGGACAGCGGCCGGGCCGGCCCGGGCCTGGCGCCGATGAGATCGCCCACCAGGTCATCGACGCGTTCCGAACCGGGCAGCTTGAGCTGATTGGCCAAGTGGCCGATGGTTTCGCGCAGGTCATCGAGCGGATTGCGGCTGGCAGCCATACATCAACTGTAATACTCGATTTCCACGGGGGTGAGGTTGGCCCAAGCGGTGCCAACTAAGTCATCCCTCTCGGACCGCCACCAACCGCTCAGATGGCAGTGCTCTCCCGTCCTTAGTCTTACTGGCGACTTCGGCTTGTGTTTCTTCATCACTCTCGCCGCTCTCTCCTCGTGAAGCGAACTTTTAGGGAACGTTCCCAAGATTCATTGAGATTAGGCGCCCTGCACCGTCGACGTCAAGGGATTCCGGATGAGTTCCCAGGTTCCGGGCAGTCTCCCCTCGCGGACCTCAGGAGACGGGGCTGCTTCTCACCGGTACGGAATCGCTCAAAAGTGACATCAAAAAAGGGTATTGACGTGGCCTGCATCACGTCCCTAGAATTTTGTTGAGCAGATTTGGGAACGTTCCCCAAAGTCGCAACTACCGCATCCGTCCCCCACTAGTGGATCTTGGCCGGCGTCGCCGACTGACCCCTTCGGGCAAAAGCGAAATCAGATGACAGGAAGATCATGACTCTCAGAATCGGCGTAGACACCGGTGGTACCTTCACCGACCTTTGTGCGTTCGACGAGGCGAACGGACAAGTACACGTCCGTAAGGTCTCATCGACACCCGACGATCCCGGACGCGCAATTGTGCTCGGCATCCAGGAACTGCTCGAACAAATGGGCGGGCGCTCGATCGAGGAGGTTACCTACCTCGCGCACGGCACCACAGTGGGCACGAACGCACTGCTGACTGGGCGCGGCGTGCGCACAGGGCTTATCACCACCAAGGGCTTCCGGGACCTGCTGGAACTCGGACGCGGTCGGCGCCCGCACCTCTACGATCTGCAGGCCGACAAGCCGGAGCCTTTCGTTCCACGTGACCTTCGTCTGGAAGTGACCGAGCGCGTACGCCACGACGGACGCATCGAAACGCCTCTGGACCTCGATGAAGTCCGGGCTGCCGTGCGGGAACTGAAGGAACAGCAGGTTGAATCCATTGCAGTCTGCCTCCTCTACAGCTACCTACGGCCAGAGCACGAGCAGCAGATAGCTGCTGTCATCGCTGAGGAATTCCCTGAGGCGTATGTGTCCCTGTCCAGTGACGTTCTCCCCGAGTTCCGTGAATACGAACGCCTTTCCACCGTCGTCACGAACGCCTATATCGGCCCTGTGGTGGCAAACTATCTCGGTCGCCTGCGTCAGCGCCTTGCCGAGAACGGGCTGAAGTGCATCCCGCACGTGACCCAGTCCAACGGTGGAATTATCCCCTTCGCAACGGCCGAGAAGATGCCGGTCCGTCTGGTTCTCTCCGGACCGAGCACCGGTGTTGTGGGCGCCGCTGCAATTACCAGCGCGGCAGGTAGCCCGGACATCATCACGTTCGATATGGGTGGCACGTCCTCTGACGTCTCCCTTGTGCAGAATGGCGAACCCAAGGTCACTTCCGGCATGGAGCTGGACGGCCGTCCGATCCGGTCCCCCATGCTGGACATCCACACCGTTGGTGCTGGCGGCGGTTCAATTGCCTGGATCGATAGTGGTAACCACCTCAAGGTCGGCCCGGCGAGCGCCGGTGCCTTCCCCGGCCCGGCCTGTTACGGAAACGGACAGGATGCCACCGTGACGGACGCCAACGTGGTTCTCCAAGTCCTCAATCCGGAGTATCTCCTGGACGGCCAGCTGAAGATCGACGCACAGGCGTCCCACAGGGCGGTCAAGGCTATTGCAGATCCCCTTGGCATGAGCGTTCCGGAGGCGGCGCAGGGCATTATCCGGGTAGTCACGGCGAACATGGCACGGGCCATACGTGTCATCTCGGTGCAGCGAGGTTACGATCCCCGTGATTACGCCCTTGTCCCGTTCGGTGGCGCCGGGCCTCTGCATGCTTCCCGGCTGGCCATTGAGCTGGGTGTGGACCGCGTCGTGGTGCCGGAAACGCCGGGCGCCCAGTCCGCGCTCGGGCTGCTCATGACGGATATTCGCAGCGATTTCATGCGCACCCAGATCACGCATGTATCCCCTGATAATGCGGAAGACATCGCTAAGATCTTCGCTGAACTCTCCGACCATGCCTCGGACTGGTTTGATGAGGAAGGGATTGAAACAGAACGCCGGAGCGTCGTCCGTCGGCTGGAAATGCGGTACGCGGGGCAGAACTATGAACTTCCTGTCGAGCTCCCCGAAGGCGACATCGATGCCGCAGCGATCGCCGGCATTATCGAAGGCTTCCAGCGCGCGCACGACCGCATGTACGGCTACAGTGCCCACGATGAGGCCGTGCAGGCGGTGACCTTCCGGCTTCAGGCCATCGCAGACGTCCCCCGTGCCGAGATCGTACGCGCTGCCGCCACCGGACGGAAGGCGCAGGACGCTGTCGTCGCCCGTCGTGACGTCTACCTTGCCGAAGAAGGCGATTACGTCTCATGCCCGGTCTACGACCGGCGCTTGCTCGACGTCGGCCACCGCATCGTGGGACCTGCCGTCATCGAACAGATGGACACCACCACCCTCTTGCTTCCCTCCGATGTCTGCGTCGTCGACGACGTGCGCAACCTCGTCATTGAAATCCGAAGGAGCCCCAATGAATAACAAAACCACGCAACAGCTCGACAGCATTCTTGCAGAAGTCATCGGCTCCGCGCTTGCGACCGTCGTCGAGGAAATGGGCGAAACGCTTGTCCGCGCCGCCTACTCCACCAACATTAAGGAACGCCGGGATTGCACGGCTTCCCTCTTCGACGCCAAAGGGCAGGGCATTGCCCAGGACGAAGGCGGATCGCCCCTGCACCTCGGTTCACTGATGGGCATCGTGGACGGCATCCTGAGCCGCTATCCGTTGGACGAGATCAAAGACGGTGACACCTTCATCGGCAATGATCCATTCAGCGGCGGCGGATCGCACCTGCCTGACATCGTTCTGGCCACGCCGGTTTTCGTCGATGGTATCTTGACCGCCTGGGCGGCAAACCTCGCCCACCACGCCGACTTCGGCGACCGCGGTCATGCGCACATTTTCCAGGAAGGCCTGCGCATCCCGCCGGTCCGTCTTATCCGTCAAGGCGTGCTGCAGGAGGAGATGCTCAACCTGATTCTCCTGAATTGCCAGGTCCCGCACGAGCGGCAGGCAGACCTGCGGGCACAACAGGCCGCAAATCGCCTTGCATGCCAGCGCTACAAGGACCTCTGCGATCGCTACGGCCGGGAAGTCATGGTTCAGGCAGGCGAAGATCTGCTCGACTATACCGAACGCCGCACCCGGGCAGCCATTTCGGCCATGCCGGACGGAGAGTACTCCTTCCGGGACAAGTTCGACTGCCCGGAACTGGATGACGAGCTGGAACTCCAAGTGCGTATCGTGATCGACGGCGAGAACATTTCGTTCGACTTCGACGGAAATCCCCCGCAGGTCCGAGCAAGCGTCAACGTCGTCTGGACTGCGCTGTACGCCTCGGTCTACTACTCGCTCAAGAGTCTGATCGACGCCGACATCGTCCCCAACGCGGGCCTGTACCGGCCCGTGAAAATCGAGGCGCCGCTCGGATCCATCATCAACTGCCAGGAACCAGCAGCGGTCAACGGCCGCAGCGAAACATGCCAGAGGATCGTTGACCTCATCCACGGCGCGTTGGCCACGGCCGTCCCCAAGCGGGTAACCGCAGCAAGCAATGGCGCCAACACCGGTGTTCACTTCTCCGGACGGAACTCCCGCACGGGGCGAGAGTTCGTCTATCTGGAGACCATCGGCGGCGGATGCGGGGCCCGCGCTAGCAAGGACGGCATGGACGGTGTCCAAGTCCACATGACCAACACCTCCAACCTGCCGGTCGAAAGCCTCGAGGCCGAGTACCCACTTGTCATTGATGCCTACGAACTGATTCAAGACTCCGGCGGCGGCGGGGAACACCGCGGCGGCCTCGGCATCCGCCGTGCAGTTCGTGTTGAAGACCCCGACATTCATTTCTGGCTCGATACAAGCCGTCAAAAATCCCGTCCGTGGGGACTCGACGGCGGACTGGCCGGTGAGGGCGCGCGGGCGGTCCTCAGCGAGGGGGCACAGCCCATCAACCACGGATACACGGTCCTGCAGACCGGCGATCGCGTAGCGATCGAAACAGCCGGAGCCGGAGGCTACGGCCCACCGGAACTCAGGAATGTGGATGAGGTCGCCCGAGACCTCGCAGAGGGAAAGATTTCAGAGGCATTCGCCCGGGAGGTCTACCCAGAGCAGTTCAGTCAAATCACCAGCGGACACTCGGAGTCCGCCCTCACCCCTAGGAAATAACATGGCAAATACAGCCAGCGTCACGGCCCCCGTGGCTGCAGCCACCCGGCGTCGTGTTTTCATCTCGACCATGCTCGGCAACGTCGTCGAGTACTACGACTTCACGTTGTATGGGACCCTGGCAGCAATCATCTCAACCCAGTTCTTCCCCTCCGGCGATTCGACCGCCGCCCTCCTGGCCGTGTACATCGGCGTCGTCCTCTCGTATGCCATCCGACCCATCGGGGGGCTGATCCTCGGCCCGCTCGGTGACATCAAGGGTCGAAAATTCGTTCTTATCTTGACCATCGCCCTGATGAGCATCGGTACGGCCGGTATCGGTTTCCTGCCGACCTACGCAGCCATCGGTGTTGCGGCGTCGGTACTGCTGATGCTGTCCCGTCTTTTGCAGGGCATTGGTGCAAGCGTGGAATACACAACTGCTGCCAACTTCCTCTTTGAGCATGAGAAAGGCCGTCGGCCCAACTTCGTCGCGGGCGTGCTGAACTCGACGGCCTCGGTGGGATCGTTCCTCGCCGCAGGCATCGCCTACATCTTGAGCGTTGCGATGCCCGGCCACGCGTTCGCGGACTGGGGTTGGCGCATCCCGTTCCTGCTTTCCATTCCGATCGCGTTCATTGGTGTCTACATGCGTAACCATGTAAGTGAAACACCTGAGTTCCAGAAGGTTCTCAAGGAAGCCGCGACCGAGAAGGTCAAGCAAACCCCTCTGCGTACTGCTCTGCGTTACCACTGGGCAGACATGCTGAAGGTCATCGGTCTTGGTGCGGGCCAGCGCATCGGCTCGTACACAATCCAGGCGTACTTCGTAACAGCACTGATCACCGCGGGGTTCCCGGCATCCCAGGCATTGCTCGCCTCGATGCTGACCTACGCCGTGGGTCCCATTACCAGCATTTGGGGCGGCTCCCTCGCCGACAGGTTTGGTGCCCGTCCGGTACTGCTGACGGGTTACGGGCTCTTTGTTGTCCTTACCGTGCCGGCCTTCTTCGCGATCGGCGAGAAGTCGATCCTCCTGGCAACAGTCAGCGTCATCGGTTTCACGTTGATCAACAACCTGGTTGCTGCCCCGCTCAGCGTGGCCTACGTCCTGAGCTTCCCGCCGGAAGTACGGTCCACAGCATCTGCACTGAACTTCAACGTCGGAACATCATTGATCGGCGCCACGGCCGGCCTCGTCGCTGTATGGCTGTTCTCCATCACAGGTTCCAACGTGTCCTTTGGCTGGTACATGACCATCGCGTGCGTCATTTCAATGCTCGTGACTGTCTTCGCCCTTCCCAAGGCACTCCAGCACAGCAAGACGGCGATCAATCCGTCGGCCGCCCCAGCCGTGAGTTAGCAGTATGCAAGCCTGCTGGGTTCGGTCCCACTCACTCCGAAGGGGACCGAACCCAGCCTCAAGAATCCCGGAGCCCGGGTGGGCCGCATCCATGATTGGAAAAGCAGTGACCAGACCAAACGTCCGCAAGGCGGCTGCGACAGCAGTGGCAGCCATGCTTGCCCAGCCCAACCGTTCGGCGGTGCTCTGATGGTTGCAACACCGATTCGGACCGCCATTATTGGATTCGGAGTGTCGGGCAAAGTCTTCCATGCGCCCCTGGTTGCCGCGGACCCGGACTTTTCCCTGGACGCCATCGTAACGGCCAATGCAGAGCGTGCCGGTGAGGCCGCCCGCCTCTACCCGGCGGCAAGAGTTTTTGCCAGCGCGGATGAAATATTTGCTTCCGCGGATGACTTCGACCTGGTGGCCGTGTGCTCACCGCCTTCCACACATATGGACCTCGCGTCCGCAGCGATCGCCCAAGGTCTGCACGTGGTGGTGGACAAACCATTCGTGCCCACCTCGCAGGAAGGGGAGCACCTTCTCGATCTGGCATCCGGTGCAGGGGTGCAGTTGTCGGTCTTCCAGAATCGTCGATGGGATGCTGACTTCCTCACTCTTAAAAGGCTCATTCGCGGTGGAGATCTGGGTCAGGTCCATAGCTTCGAATCCCGTTTCGAGTGGTGGCGGCCAGAGGGCTTCGGCAACTGGCGCGATGCAGCGACTCCGGCCGAAGGCGGTGGCCTCCTTCATGATCTCGGCGCCCACCTGATCGATCAGGCCATCCAGATGTTTGGCCCGGTCCTGGACACCTACGGTGAAACGGCTAACCACGGGCCCAATCCTGAAGGGGGCGAAAGCGAAGCATTCGTGTCCCTCCTGCACGAGTCGGGAGTTCGTTCCAGGCTCTGGATGAACGGCATGGCCGCCCGGACGGGACCTCGTTTCCACGTCCTCGGTTCCTCCGCCGGCTACACCAAATGGGGTTTGGACAGCCAGGAGACGGACCTCGCTGCCGGGGTTCTGCCCACGGATCCTTCCTTCGGCGTCGAAAACCAAGAAGCGTGGGGCATTCTCGGCACGGGCAGCATGGAAACAGCAATCCCCGCGGAGCGGGGAGCGTATCCGCGCTTTTACACGCAACTTGTCGAATCCATCCGAGGTACCGGCCCGCTTCCTGTGGATCCGCGCGAATCCATTGAAGTGCTTCGGATCATCGAAAACATCCACTCCTCCGTCAGGGGTCTCTCGTAGAGACTCCAAGCCGGGCAGCCAGCAGACAACAAGAAGAACGAAGAAAGTAAAGAATCATGTCCTCCACGTCTCCCAAGAAGCACGTCATTGTCATCGGCGGCGGCATCTTTGGCGCTTCCACGGCCCTGCATCTCGCCCGCGGCGGTGCCCAGGTGACACTTGTGACCGCCGGGTCCCTCGCAAACGGAGCGTCCGGCCGTTCGATTGCATGGCTAAACTCCTCCGGTGCCCGCTCGGCCGAATACCACTACCTGCGGTTGTTGGCCATTGACCGCTACCGCACTTGGACTGCGCACCACCCGGAAAGCCGCCACTACATCCAGTTCAACGGCGCCATGAAATGGGCCGCTCCGGGAAAAACCTTCCGGGATACCTATGCATTTGAACGCCATCATGGGTACGAGTCGGTTTGGGTCGAGCAGGCGGACGTAGCAGCAGTCGCGCCGGACGTGAATGCCGAGGCCGTGGCCGAAGAAGGTGCCATCTTCAACCCCGGTGAGGGCTGGGTGAATATGCCGGACTTCATTCCAGTGCTGGTTGCAGAGGCCGTGGCCACGGGAGCTGATGTGATCAGCGAGGCCGGCGACGTGCGGGTCGACGTGCAGGATGGGATCGCGGTCGGTGTGATCCTCGGCAGCGGGACGCGGTTGTTTGCTGACGAAGTTGTGCTCGCTACCGGCGGTGACGTTCCGGCCCAGCTCGCCGCCCTTGGCGTCACGGTTCCGGACAGGACCACGGCCGCATTTGTGCTTCTCACCGATCCGGTCGATGTAGAAGTCAAGACAGTGCTTAACACCCCGCGTGTTGCGGTGCGCCCCACGCCCGATGGCCGTCTTGTGCTCGACTCGGACTGGGCAGAGCAGACGGTATTGGTCGAGGACGATGGTTCGTTCACTGTGCCGCGGGAGTCGGTGCAGGGCCTGCTGGAGGAGGCTTCAAAGGTACTCGCAGGCAACCCACGCCTGACAGCCCACCACGTCGCCGCGGGGCTCAAGCCGATCCCAGGTGACGGGTTGCCGGTGGTTGGATCCATTCCAGGGATTCCGGGCTTGTACACAGTCTTCAGTCACTCCGGCGCTACTCTCGGTTTGATCCTCGGGGAGTTGCTGGCAGAGGAGATCCTTACAGGCACTCCCTCCCCCGTACTTGAATCCTTCCGACCGGACCGCTTCGGTTCCAACGATCCTGCGCACGAAGCCCTGGGCACGGGAGCGTGGGAACCGGTAAGGCAGTAGAAGACCAAGCAGGACGTACAAGGGTCAGAGAGGCGGTGGACGCAAGGTGTCCGCCGCCTCTGGGCTTAGGGCCGGTGCGGCGTGACAGGGGCTGGCTACAGTGGGTATAAAGTCTGGTAACGATCCCAAGGGACCAAGGAGGAACGCGACTATGGCCCAGCCCGTCTCGGAATCAGTAACGATCATCGACGTCGCGCAACTGGCCGGGGTGTCAAAATCAACCGCGGCACGGGCGCTGGCTGGATACGGCTCCGTCAGCAGTAAGGCGCGGCAAGCTGTCGAAGCTGCCGCGGACACCCTGGGGTACCAGGCCAACGCCCTGGCCAGAAGCATGATCACCGGAAAAACCACAACGGTGGGTGTCGTCATTCCGGACATCAGCAATCCTTTTTTTGCCAACGCCGTCAGGGGCATCTCGACCGCCGCCCGTGAAGCGGGATATGACGTGCTCCTTAGCAGCACCGAAGGGGAACTGGGCTTGGAGCGTCGGGCAGTATCGGTGCTTGCGGGAAAAAGGGCCGACGGCGTCATTGTCGCCCCGGTTTCAAATGAGGACACAGCCCATCTGGAGGAGTTGGAGGCTAAAGGAATTGCTGTCACCCTCCTCGACCGTCCTGCGCCGAAGGTCACATCCGCATCCTACGTGGCAGTGGATCACGTTGGAGCCTCTGCATTGGCCGTCCAACACTTGCTTGACCTGGGGCATCGGAACATCGGCATTGTCACGGAAGCGACAGCGCTGCTACCTGACCAGATCCACCCTGAGGTCGCTGCATCTCTGCGCCCCGCAACTGCCCGCCTACTGGGCTACGCCATGGCGCTGCGGGGCGCAGGAATTCGTTATGATCCGGCGTTAGTGGCTTCAAGTTCCTATTCGCGACACTCCGCTGGAGACGCAGTCCGCTATCTTCTCAAGTCCAAACCCAGCATCACAGCCCTCTACTGCACCGATGCCGAGATGAGTGCCGGCGCCTTTGCCGCGCTCCAGGACATGGGTATCGACTGCCCAGGTCACCTGTCCTTGGTCGGCTTCGATGATCAGGACTGGGCCACCCTGGTACGTCCTCGACTCACTGTCGTGGAACAGCCCAGCTATCAGCTGGGAAGGACGGCTTTCAAGGAGCTGACCGCTTCGATGCTCACACCATACGAGAGACGGCGCAACCGTATCCTGGGCGGCCGTCTGGTGGTTCGCGAATCCACGGCCAGGAGCCGCTCCGCCTGATACTGAAAATCACACTGCGACTCCCAATCCAGAGCGATGGCAGGTGCTGCTGCCATCGGAGAATCCGCCCCCATGGCAGCAACAAAGCATCTAACGCGAAGTCCTTGACTTCCCGAGTAATGGGGTCTAGTGCTTGGCATGTTGAATGCATTCCCACATCCAAGGAGCGGACATGGAAGCCAACGGCTATGGAGTTGTGCACTTCTTCCCAGGAGGCACACAGGACCAATACGAGGCATCAATTGCTGCCGTCCACCCGGGGGAAGGGCTCTTGCCCGAGGGGCAGACCTTCCACGCAGCGGGCGCCTCGGAGGGAGGTTGGACCATCATGGCCGTCCACGAGTCGAAGGAGAGCTGGGAGAAATTCCGTGATGGCATCCTCCTTCCCCGGATGCAGCAGGGAATCGATGGCGGGTTTGCAGCGCAGCCCGAGGAGACCGTGATCGATCTGTACAAGATCATGCCCTAGCGGCTCGAACCTCGACTTGTGTCAGCTCCGAAACCCGCGGAGCTCCAAGAGCCGGTAGGCCCTGAGTTCATCGAGCATGCGCAGAGCCTACTGGACGTCTTGGACCGCCTAATCGGTCGCGTTGGCGAGCCTGGCTGCCAGCGTCCTGACGTGCTCGACAAGCTCTCGGGGTTCGTGCACCTGGAAGTCGAACCCTTTGGTTGTCACGTAGATGGCCAACTCGTCCAGCGAGTTGGAACCGGCCCGCAGGGTGCAGCTGTGCTCGTCGATCGGCTCCAGCGCCCCGGTGGTGGGGGCAATCCGCTCCGCCGCGGTCTCGGCGCTGACATGCAGGGTGAACCGAGCCTGGTAGCGGTAAGCCGACGTGGAGATCGCCCGCGAGGTATAGCCGCTGATATCCGGGTGAGGCGGGGTGCGCGGAGTGAACCGGGGCCCGGTGGGCGTGCGCGGATCGAGGCGGTCCACGCGGTAAGTGCGCCAGTCCTGGCGGTCGACGTCCCAGCCAATGAGGTACCAGCGCCGGCCCGCGTGCACCACCCGGTGCGGCTCGGTCGTGCGGATGCTGCTGGTTCCGTCGTGGGTGCGGTAGTCGAAGCGAAGGCGCAGCGAGTCACGGCAGGCGGCCGCGATGGCCGTGAGCGTGCTCGGGTCGACGGTGGGGCCGGAGTTGGCCATCGGCACGACCATCGACTGCAGGGCGTTGATCCGGTGGCGCAGCCGGGACGGAAGTACCTGTTCGAGCTTGGCCAGTGCCCGCACTGAGGTCTCCTCGATGCCTGTAATCGACCCGCCGGCGGCCGTGCGCAGGCCCATCGCGACCGCGACGGCTTCGTCGTCGTCGAGCAGCAGCGGTGGCAGGTCCGCGCCTGCGCCCAGCCGGTAACCGGCGGTGCCAGCGGTGGCCATCACGGGGTAGCCGAGGCCGCGGAGCCGGCCGATATCGCGGCGCACGGTGCGTGGAGTGATCTCCAGCCGCTCGGCCAATTCGGTGCCGGACCAGTCGCGTCGGGTTTGCAGGAGAGAGAGTAGTCGCAGCAGCCGTACCGAGGTTTCCCACATGATTTGAAGTCTGCCATAGTCCTAGGACTGAATCTGACCTAACCGGTTCCTAGAGTTATCGGCATGGAGAACAACACAGAGATCCGGCCCTTCACCATCGACATTCCCCAGGCTGACCTGGACGACCTGCGGGACCGGCTCGCCAGAACCCGGTGGGCCGCGGACCTGCCCAATGTCGGCTGGAGCCGCGGGGTGCCGGTGGGCTACCTCAAGGATCTGGCCGAGTACTGGCGCGATGGCTACGACTGGCGCGTCTACGAGCGGGAACTGAACAAGTACCCACAGTTCACCACCAAGATCGACGGACAGAACATCCACTTCCTGCACGTCCTCTCGCCCGAGCCGGACGCGCTGCCGCTGATCCTGACCCACGGCTGGCCCGGCTCGATTGTGGAGTTTCTGAATGTCATCGGCCCGCTGACCGACCCCAGGGCACATGGCGGAGATCCGGCGGACGCGTTCCACCTGGTGATCCCGTCGATCCCCGGCAGCGGATTCTCCGGACCCACCGGCGAGGCTGGCTGGGACACCAACCGGGTGACCAGGGCCTTCGCTGAGCTGATGAGCCGGCTCGGCTACGACCGCTACGGCGCGCAGGGCGGGGACACCGGCGCGGTCATCTCCCCGGGGCTCGGCCGGCTCAACCCCGACAAGGTCGTCGGCGTGCACGCGAACGGGCTCTCTGCGTTCACCGAGGTCAACCCGGACGAGGCGGGCGAGCTGACCGAGGCCGAGCGGGCGCGGCTGGATCACCTGCAGTACCTGAAGACCGAGCAGTCCGGCTACATGATGATCCAAATCACCCGGCCGCAGACCCTGGCGCACGGGCTGCACGACTCCCCGGTCGGGCAGTTGGCCTGGATCGTGGAGAAGTTCAAGGAGTGGACCGATCCGGCCGCCGAACTGCCCGAGGACGCGGTGGACCGGGATCTGTTACTCACCAACGTGATGCTCTATTGGCTGACCGGCACCGCCGGGTCCTCGGCCAACAGCTACTATGAAACCGCGCACGCCGGAGCCTGGGGCGCGAGTGAACGTTCCACAGTGCCGACCGGGGTCGCGGTGTTCCCCATGGATGTGTCGATCCGGCGCACCGTCGAGCTCGAACACACTCTCGTGCACTGGTCCGAATTCAGCCGCGGCGGCCACTTCGCCGCCATGGAGGCCCCCGACCTGCTCGTCGCCGACGTCCGGGAGTTCTTCAGCAGGCTGCGCTGAAACCGCTGCGGGCGCCGGCCTCGATCAGGGCCGACCTCGATCAGGTTGGGCCCGGCGGCGAATCCCGTCGGACCCCGAGAAAACCTTGGAATCGGGACACTCCTGATGGGCGCTATAGCGGACTGTTGCCGAGGCCCGGCGCATCAAGGTTTCATTGTCCGGCTCGGCGTACTAAAAGCGGGCCTGGTTCGGATAGGCGCTTTCCTGCCCGTGCGCAATCGACTGGCGCAAGCGGCCAGGACCCAGCAGAGTACGAATATGCCGACTATCGCATAGCCCAATCCGGTCAGATCGATGCTTCCGATCGTCGCCAGTGCCCCTCCAATGGTTCCGGTTTTTGCAACAACCACGGAGATCAGCTCCACCGTTCCGATGCTTAGCGCGACGGCTGCGGAGAGCCCCGTGAGGACGACGTTGTACTGAAGTCGGCGGTCCGGCTTCGAGAACGCCCAGTTATAGGCGAGGTTCATGAACCATCCGTCCACCGTGTCGAACAGACTCATGCCGGCGGCGAAAAGCACTGGCAGGATCAGGACGGCGTACCAGGGAAGCGCCATTGTGGCCGCGCCGCCGGCAATGACCAGCAGGGCCACTTCAGTCGCCGTGTCGAACCCCAGGCCGAAAAGCAGCCCTACCAAGTACATTTGCCACGGGTGCGTGATGCTCCGGATGACCGGCCGCAGGACACGGACCATCAGCGTTGTGGGAGATCCGGTCTCTGGATGCACTGGGTGGCCAGCCCGAAGCCGGCGGAAGTCCACAACGACCCGGATCAGAAGAGTCACGTTGAGTGCCGCCAGGATATAGAGGAACACTCCCGAGATAGTGGTTCCAGCCAGCCCGAGGGCTTCGTGCAGGGGCGAGGCGTCCTTACCGACGAGGATTCCGAGATACTGTGCTCCTCCTGCCAGTAGTGCGCAAAGTCCGAAGACGACGCTGGCGTGGCCGAGCGAGAACCAGAAGCCCACCGAGAGCGGCCTAAGGCCCTCACCGATGAGCTTGCGCGTGGTGCAGTCGATGGCTGCGATATGGTCGACGTCGAACGCGTGCCGTGCTCCTAGCAGGTACGCGCCGGTTCCGATCCCCATGCCGAAGATTTGTGTGGAGCTGACGTGCAGGCTTTGAGGAACGATGCTGAAAACCAAAACACCCCAGCCCACCGCGTGCAAAGCGATGATCGTGCCCGCCATGCCTGCCACGGGAGTCACCCGCCACCGCGCGGTTCTTGCACTGCTGAACTCCGGCCGCTCAAGGGAAGCCAGGACACCCATGACCGGTTCCTGTCAGCCCATTGGAGGCGTCAGGCCATACCGGGCAATGATCTCCGGCAGCCACGGCGCTTCCCCGAACTGAAGCCCGTATTTGGCAGCAAGTTTGCCGATGGCCTCGGGATCGGGTGGCCCGGCTTCGAGTTGATCGGCCAATCCCCAGAAGAAATGCTCAAACCCCGCAGGACTAATCACCTCGATCATCCGTGCCGGGACCTTGCCTGCGTTCCACATTGTGTGCAGTTCCCCGCGCGGCTTGGTGATGTAGCCACCAGCGCCCAGCACGGCCTCACGCTCGCCCGACCTGAATCCGATCTCCCCTTCAAGGACGATCGAATACTCATCTTCACGGGTATGCGTGTGCGGCGGAACCAGGGCCCCGACCGGGAACGGATGCTCCACGATCGAGATCTGCTCATTGGTGTGTTCGCCGAGCAGCTTGAACACAACCCCGATGCTTCCGAGGCTGCTCTGCCGCCCTTGTCCCGGCTGCACGACCGTCAGCCGCGGAGCCCCTTCAATGTCCATCACCGGCCCGCTTTCTAATTTGGATATACAATGGTGTATATCGAAATTGTCCGGCCGCAAAGAACGGGTGTCAATACTTTGAGTGAACAGCATGGTTCATCCAAATCCCGCCGCTATCAGATGAGCAGGCGGGCCGAACTTGTGGACAGCACACGGCAGCGTATTGTCGATGCCGCAGTGGCCCTCCACGGTTCGGTGGGACCGGCGCGCACGACGATCGCCGGAGTCGCCGAGAAGGCCGGTGTCACGCGCCTGACGGTCTATCGGCATTTTCCTGACGATGAGGCGTTATTCTCCGCGTGCTCCTCGCACTGGCGCGGACAGCAGCAGCTTCCGGACCCTGCCGCCTGGTCCGGGCATTCCGATCCCCTGGAACGGCTGAAGTTCGGCTTGTCCGACCTTTACCGCTTCTATCGCGACGGCGAGGCCATGCTGACGCGCATCTATGCGGACAAGGGTGCGCTCCCGAAAGGACACCGAGAGGACCTCGAAACCCGCAACGCCTACTTCCGCGATGTCCTTTGCGAACCGTTTTCACAGCAAGACAGGACCGGCCGGCTCGGCGCCATCATGGGCCACGCTATTTCATTCTGGACGTGGCGGTCGCTGTGCCATGACAACGGGCTTTCCAACGAGGATGCGGTTAAAGCCATGTGCGCTCTGGTCGCCATAACGGCCGGCACTTCCGACGCCCGTCAGGGGGAAACGACGGCTCTCCGAACGCTGTGACCCTTCACGTTCTCTAGCCGCGTCTACAGATTTTCTGGTCGACGCCCGCGGCGCGCGATGGCCTCCATGATCTGCTCCCGTGAAAGGCTCCTCTGCTGCTGTGCGATCTCGATCGCGAACTGCAGGGAATCTCCCCTGCTGCCTTCTCGCACATTCGCCCTTACGGTTGATCGGCCAAGCTGTTCGGCTGTGAATCTCAACAATCGGCATCTAGCTGGTTTGACCCCTTCGCCCTGCAGTCAGCTCCTCTGAGGAAGAACGTTGTCCGGTGCCAGTCTTGATCGCCGATGCGAACTGTGGGTTTGGTGACTGCTACGGCCTCAGCGCGGCCAGCTGTATCTGCTTCGCAAGCGAGTAAGCGACCGGCAGATCGTCGTCGTTCTCGACGAACACACGGCCAATGACGAGTACTGAATTGGCTGGTGAGGAAATCTGCGTCATGCCTGTGGGCACCGCCCCCTTCCAACCCGGCCCGCTGAGAACATAGTCACCGACTTCGGTTCCCGTGGTCCGTTTGCCGACGTAGGCAAAGTTGGCGCTCGTCGACGGGTCGGTGAACTGCAAGCTGAAGTAGCGTTCGGCCATGTCTGGAACGTGCAGAACTTGCGGCCCGTTGCCCAAGTCAAGCCAGCCGCCGATGTAGAGAAGATCATCGGCTCCGGTCGCCATGAGGCTCCCATGGGAGGCCGAAGGGGACGACGTTCCAGGCACGGCATACAGCGTGTTGACAGGGATCGGGCCTTGCCCAAGACCATGCTTGAGAATTGCCTTCTTGTAGCCATGGACCGTAAGCCGCGGCCAAAAGAAAATGAAAGCCGGCGTACCCAGCCCCCAGACGATGACCGCGGCTAACGCCAAGGGCATGATCTCGTCGCCGTTGACGATCCGCCGGAAGATGACCCAGGCGAAGATCAACAGTATGGCAACAGTAACGGGACGGCCGTACTTCAGGATGAGGCGGTTCATGTCAGTGCGCCCTTATGACAGGTGGCAAATGGTACGAGCCCTCGAGTATTGCCGGACCGGGCAGATACACACGGAACGTCAGCTTGAACTTCCCCGAGGGAATCGGCAGCCAGTTTTGCTCGTTTCTGCCCGGTGCTTGGTGTTGGAGATAAATATCGAGCGAACCGTCAGCGTTCCGCACCAGAGGTGAACGGTCCCCAATGCTGTACCGGTTAGTCGGGTTCTTCACCATGTATCCGACAACATCGGTCGGAATGAGAGACCAGAAAGCGTTATGGGGCGGGAGTTGCCCGGCAGGGAAACGCAGGACATATCCGTTCCCGCCGCTCAAGGTTTGTCCTGCAGCATCAACCTTCGTTGTCCAATACGCGGCCTCTTCAAACACATTAACCAGAGGCAGGGCCTTCGCGCAGGCGGCCCGCACAAAGACTCCGTTTCCACGCTGGCCACACCTGGGGATGGCACTCCAGCCGTTGACCGTCGTCGTGATGGCCCTGCCCACGGCATTCATCACCACGATCGCCGTCAAGAACGCAAGCACCCCACCGAGAAGTAAGCCCTGCACGATGCCGGACTGTGAGAACCAAGCGAGGGCATTCACCATAACCGCAAGCTACCACCGGCAGCACTGAGTGAAGCTCCGGAAGGACGGAGCAGCTTGGCTATCGCGGCCACCCCACAGGACGAATATTTTCCGCCTGGGGTCCCTTGGAGCCCTGCACAACATCGAACTGGACACGCTGGTTCCCTTCCAAGGAGTGGTACCCGCCGCTGACGATCGCCGAGTAGTGGGCGAAGACCTCATCTGAACCGTCGTCGGGGGCAATGAACCCGAAACGCTTTTCGGTGCTGAACCATTTGACCGTACCAGTCGCCATTTCATGCTCCATCGTTGCGGTACTTGAGCTTTGGGACTTCGCTGACCTAAACCCTCTACTGGGACTTTGCTGGTGTCTGGGCCAGTTTCGTCTGGATGTTTTTTGCGTGTTTCTGTATCTGCTCGCCGTAGCCTCCGTTGAGTGCGGTGTCCTTGATTCTTGAGGCGTCTGCGTCCCGCTCTGATGCCGGGGCTGCTTCCAAGGTCTTCAGGTCGGTCTGCAGATTTGCGGGGAGTTTGCTGAACGCCTTGGGGTGGTGGATCAGGAGGTAAGCGACCTCGTGGGCTTTGTCCCCGAACCCGGCCTCGGCCCGGATGCTGACCCTCAGCACGGCTGGAAGGGCTCGGGCAAATGGATGTTTAGCGTGGCTCGCGCTGTCCGGTCCCGCCGTTGAGGCTGAGGATGACGCGCTTGGAGAAGGGGACGGGCTCTGACCGTCTGCCGAGGCAGCTGTTGCCCCAATTGCTGCTCCCCCGAGAAGGACAGCACCTGCCGCCAAGGCGGCACCGCGCATCCGCCATCGACGGATAACGTCACCGCTTGGCATTTGCTTGTTGTTCATGACGTCTCCTGAGTGATCCGGTGGGACCCCATTGGATTGGGCCAGTAGGGGTCCTTACCATTCCACTATCGCCTGCCGACGTCCGGGACAGATTCGGGGAATGTAAGGGGACGGTAAAGTATGGGCCCTTGCTGCGTTACCCGCCCCAACAGAGCGTTCAATGGAAGCATGGAACAACCATCGACTCCCGATGCGACGCCTTCCCGTGGTCTGGTGATGATCGTGGAAGATGAGCGTGCGATCGCCGACGTGGAACGGCTGTATCTGAGCCAAGCGGGGTTCGGCGTGCATGTGGAACCCACCGGCGAAGGCGCCCTGGAGCGGGTCAGAAGTCTTCGACCCGTCGCTGTCGTGTTGGACGTCGGGCTGCCTGGCATCGACGGAATCGAGGTATGCCGCCGGATGCGCACCCAGGAGGATTGGACACCGATCATTTTTGTCACTGCCCGCGACGAGGAGGTGGACATGCTTTTGGGATTGGAACTGGGCGCAGACGACTACATGACTAAGCCGTTTTCACCTCGGGAGTTGGTGACCAGGCTCAAGACGGTCTTGCGCCGAAGCACGGGCGCCCCCGGCAGCGGCGTCCTGCGGGTTGGCTCCGTGACCCTGGACCGGGGCAGCCGCACTGTCAGCGTCGATGGTTCAGCGGTGGAGCTGACCGCGAGGGAATTCGACGTGCTCGCCTTTTTGATGGCCAGCCCGGGCAGAGTGTTCAGCCGTGAACAGCTTCTGTCTTCGGTCTGGGGGCAGGCCAGTTATGCGGGTGGGCGGACCGTGGACGTACATATAGCCCAGCTTCGCTCCAAACTCGGCGATGACAGCCCCATCCGTACGCTGCGAGGTGTTGGATACTCTGTCGATGGCGGCCGCACGTGAAAATCCATGACGCTGGTAACGGCGGGCTTGACGGCCACGCTAACCGCGAAAGCCGGAATCCGGCGTCGAGTTGGCTGCGCTCACTGGCGGGAAGAATCACGCTCGTTACCGCCGCGGTGGCTGTCCTGGCGGTACTGGTCACCGGAGGCACCGCCTACCCACTGATACGATCCGCGGCCGTCGAGCAGGCCAGACAGCAGCTGTTCCGCCAAGCCGACGCGTTCGCCGCGGCACCCGTTGCCTCCCAGGCGCTGGACCTTCGCGAGAGGCACCTTCTTGGACCGGACACCTACGAGCTGTCCACCATCACCGCCACCGGCACCGTCCGGGGGCCAGCCTCACAGCTCCTGGGGCCAGCCGACATTCAACAAGTGCTTTCCGGCCACAAGGTGTCCGCGACAGTTGTCCATGACGGTGCCCAACTCCTTGTGGAGGCAAGGGCCCTTCCCAAGAGCGGGGGGATCGTGCTGAGCAGGTCCTTGGACGATGTGAATGCCGCCTCCTCCCAGCTCCTCCAACGCACGTTGCTGGCCCTTGCGGCCGGACTGTTAATCGCGGTGCTTGCCGGAACACTGCTGGCCCGGCGTCTCTCCGGCCCCCTCGTCAGGACTGCTGCAGCCGCGCGGCGGATGGCTGCCGGTGAACGGACCGTTCGCGTTGACCCGGCCGGAGTTACTGAGGTGCGCGATGTGGGAGAAGCCATTAACACCCTGGATCACGCGTTGCTGTCCAGCGAAAGCAGGCAACGTGAATTCCTGCTGTCCATCTCCCACGAGATCCGAACACCACTCACCGCCATGCGCGGCTACGCCGAAGCCCTTGAGGACGGGCTGATCCCGCCGGAGGACATGTCACGGATAGGGCGCACACTGTCCGCGGAAACGGACCGTCTCGATGGTTTTGTCCGCGACCTTCTCGCACTGGCCCGACTGGAAGCGGACGATTTCACCCTGGACCTCCAACCCGTCGACGTCGCAGCGCTCTTGGGACAAGTACAGCGGACATGGCAGGGTGCAGCCACGGAGGCCGGGGTGGAACTGACGCTTCAGCTGCCGGAAGCAGCCACGAGTGAACCCCTGCTGGTGACTACGGACGCGCAACGGTTACGCCAAATCATCGACGGGCTCGTGGGCAACGCACTGCGCGTCACCCCGCGAGGGAAACCGCTCATCCTCCGCGCCAGGTTAGAAGAACGCCCCACAACCGCGGGGTCGGCGCAATCCCCTGAGCAGTTCCCTGGCATCCGCAACGCGATCGTCATCGAAGTGCGGGACAGCGGCCCGGGCCTCACGGTCGACGACACCGCCGTCGCCTTCGATCGCGGCGTCCTCTATCACCGCTACAACGGACAACGCCCCACCGGCAGCGGCCTCGGCCTCTCCATCGCAGCACGGCTTGCGGAACGCATGGGACTCACGCTGACCGCAGAAGCCACAGACTTCCCCGACGACGGTGCCTGCTTTTGCATCCGGGTCCCCTGCATGGCCGCTACCTCACCGGGGGACGCCTTGTAGGCACTCAGGCCACTGGCGCTCCGGCGCCAAGTGCCACGGGGCGCACGGAGGGGAACACTCCGCGCCGTGGCTCCTCATAGCCCGGCGGCGGTTCGGGTACCTGGTGCTGCTAATCCAGTACTGCAGTTGCTTCGACCTCGACGAGCACATCCGGTTCGAACAGATACTCGACGCCGATCAGCGAGGTCGGCGGCATCGGCGTGGGCAGTCCGATCTCCGCCGCGACACTTTCGATACCTTCCATGAAAGCGGTGATCTTCTCCGGGGCCCAAGTGGTGACATAGAACGTCAAACGCACGACGTCGTCGAAGCTCGCTTCGGCGCCGGCAAGCGCGCTCGCGGTATTGCGGAGAGCCTGGGCGACCTGGCCGGCCAAATCACCCGGGGCGATGGGGGTAGCATCGGCCAGGCGTGAAATCTGGCCGGCGACGTGAACGTGACGGGTGCCGGTGCCGACGGCGACGTGGTGGTACGGGGTGGGCTGCAACAGGCCTTCCGGGCTGAAACGCTGAACAGACATGAGACTCCTAAGGAAGAGAGATGAACCTTGGTATATCTTTGATACCTGGTAGATGCAGGACACTTCAACGAGACCAGGTTTCATGCCGGATACCACCAGCCATGCTGACCCTCTGGAGATCAGCACCCCGCACCGGGAATTGCTCGATCAAGTTCTGGACAAGTGGTCATTGAGCGTGCTCAACGAACTCTGCGAGCGGCCATGCCGGTTCAGCCAACTGCGGCGCGCGATCCCATCGGTGTCGCAGAAGTCCCTGACCGCGACGCTGCGTCGCCTCGAACGCAACGGCATCATCGAACGCGAGCTGCTCAGCTCGCGCCCCGTGGCGATCGAGTACCGCATCACACCATTGGGCAAGACACTTCGCCACCCCATCGACGTGCTCCTGGAATGGGCCGCAGCGCACATGCCCCACATCGAACAAGCACGCGAGACCTTCGATGCCCAGGACCTGGCCGAAAACACGTGACGGTGGGCGCCTCTGTGAGACGCCGCAGAGGGATCGGGCCACCCAATAGAAGCGGATCGTCGATCCGTCCACCGCGCCAAATAGAGTTTCAGCCCCGCAACCTCGTACTGCTAAGAAGGCCGGACATGAAATGGTCCACTGCTGGCGAGTGGCCTCGTCCCCTGGCTGCGTAGAGGGCCGTCTGCGGCCGTCCGGCGATGGGCCGGGTCAGGACGCCGGGCATCTGGAAGCGTCGGACTGACGCGGGGAGGATGGAGATTCCCAGGCCCGCGGCTACCAGTCCCAGGACGGTTTCCTGGTGGATCGTCTGCTGAACCACCTGCGGGGAGGTTTCCAATCCATCAAACAACCGGTGTACCCGGGTCACGAATCCGGGCATCAGGCGGTACGGGAACAGGATCATCGGTTCCCCTTCCAAATCTGCGGGCCGGATTTCCTCCTGCAAAGCCAGTGGGTGCGCCTCAGGCAGGACGGCAACGAGGTCTTCGGCGCCCACGAGCTCCATTGTCAGTCCCGGAACTTCTCCGGGATCTCGGATAAGCCCTATGTCCAGGTCGCCGTCAAGGAGTTGTTCGATCTGTTCACCGCTGGTGAGCGGGCTCAGGATCAGTTCCACGCGGGGGCGTTGTTGGCGGAAAGCCCTGATGGCTTCGGGGATGGTGGTGTAGCTGGCCGAACTGACGAAGCCCACCCTGATGCGGCCACTGAGGCCCGCCGCGACGCTGGCAAGGTCACCCGCCGCTTCGTCGAGTTCGGTCACTGCGTCTTGAACGCGCCGCTTGAACGCCTCCCCAGCATGGGTCAGCGCAACGCGTCGGGTGGTCCGGTCAAACAACTGAACCCCGAGCTCACGCTCCAGCCGTCTGATGGCGACAGTTAGCGGTGGCTGCGTAAGGTGCAGGCGTTCTGCCGCCCGGCCAAAGTGGAGCTCCTCAGCGACCACGAGGAAGTAGCGGAGCTGTCGCAGTTCCATGATGATTCTTTCGATTGACGCTAATAATTGCTACAGAAATGATATTGGACGCAGTTCAATCTCGCGTGGGTAACTGGTTGAAGCGAAACAACGCATCAACCACCACGTACGGGAGCCGTCCATGGAATCGATCGAATACGTCGTCGTCGGAGCGGGGCTGTCGGGTGCCGCCACGGCTTGGCAGCTTGCCGCCCGCGGCCACGACGTTGCACTGCTTGAACGCTCGACGCCGGCCAACGACTCCGGCAGCTCGCATGGATCGGCGCGGATTTTCCGCTACGCCTACCCGGGCGACTTCTACACGGGTCTGGTGAAAGAGGCCAAGGCCGGTTGGGACGAGCTTGCGCGCCTGAGCGGTAAACAGCTCATTACACCTACCGGCGCCGTCGACTATGGAACGGTCAGGCAACCCGAACGCCTCGCCGCGGCTTTGTCCGCACACGGCATTGACCATGAACTCCTGTCCCCCGACGAAGCGCAGGCACGATGGCCGCAGATCGCCTTCGACACCCAGGTGCTTTGGCACCCCGGCGCCGGCGTGATCGACGCCCACGAATCAGTGGCCGCCATGGTTGACCAGGCAGTGGCCCATGGCGCGGCACTGCACACCAACTGGGCCGTGGCCTCCATCAAAGGATCAGCCGGCCATTACACGCTGACTTCCGAAGACGGCCGTTCGATGATGGCCGCAAACGTGATCGTCGCCGCGGGCGGCTGGCTCCCCCAGCTGCTGGGCTCCCTGTCCCTGCCGTCTTCATTCCTGGAAAGTATCCCCGCTCTTGAAGTGCGGCAGGAGCTGGCTTATCACTTCCCGTACGCCGACAGCAGCTCGCCGTGGCCCACCTTCATCCACAAACGCGAAGGTTGGCAGGCCTACGGTCTGCCCGGTGGCCGCGATGCCGGCTTCCGCGGACAAAAGGTCGCCGAGTACAACGGCGGCAAAGTCCTGCCGTCCGCAGCGGAACAGGACGGACAGATCGACCCGGCAAACCGCCGTCGAGTTATCGACTACGTCGAGAAATACCTCCCGGGGCTGGTCCCCGAACCGTACGCAGAGACCACGTGCCTCTTCACCAATACGCCCAGCGAGGACTTCATCCTGGACCGCGCCGAGGGCATCACCCTCCTCTCGCCCTGTTCCGGCCACGGAGCGAAATTCGCGCCACTGATCGGCCAACTGGCCGCAGACCTGGCCACCGGCGCTGGCGCCGTCCCGGAACAGTTCCGACTCGCCGCCGCACCAGCAGGAGCCCACTAAATGCATCACGTCACCCCTGTCACCGCCCGGACAAGCACGACGGCGGCCACCGTCACCGCGTTGCTGTCCGACATCGCCGCCACTGGCACCGATCCACTGCGGGGAGGCTACACCCGTTCCGTTTATTCGACCGCCGAACTGGACCTGCGGACGTGGTTCATCGATCAAGCCACCAAACGCGGCTTGTCCGTGGAAACGGACCGCAACGGCACCATCTGGGCGTGGTGGGACACCCCCGGCGGGGATCGAAGCAACAGCCTTGTCACCGGCAGCCACCTCGACTCCGTCCCCGGAGGAGGTGCGTTCGACGGACCCCTTGGCGTCGCCTCGGCCCTCGTCGCCGTCGACATCCTCAAAGCCCAAAACCCCATTCCGGCCCGGCCACTGGCCATCGCGGTGTTCCCCGAAGAAGAAGGGTCCCGCTTCGGGGTGGCGTGCCTGGGCTCCCGTCTGATGACAGGTGCCATCGACCCCAACAAAGCCCGGAACCTGCGGGATCCGGATGGCAACACCTTTGCAGACATCGCCCACGCCAACGGTTTGGACCCCCGCTACATCGGCAAGGATGAGCAGCTCCTTGGCAGTATCGGGGCGTTCGTTGAACTCCATGTGGAACAAGGCCGGGGGCTCATCGACCTCGACCGGCCCATCGCCATTGCCTCCTCCATCCTGGGACACGGCCGCTGGCGGCTCAGCATTCAAGGACAGGGCAACCACGCCGGGACAACGCTCATGGCCGATCGTAAAGACCCCATGGTCGCCGCTTCACGCATGGTCATCGGCATCCGCGACGCGGCACGGAGCCAGTCCCACGCCCGGGCAACTGTCGGACGGCTCCAGCCAATCCCGGGTGGAACCAACGTCATCGCCTCCAGGGTGGACTTTTGGCTTGATGTCCGGCACCCGGACGATGCCACTACCGCGGCACTGGTCCAAACCATTCACAACAAGTCCCAGCTGATCGCTGCTGAAGAAGGCTGCACCGTTGAAATGACAGAAGAATCCCTCAGCCCCACCGTTCACTTCGACATAGGCCTGCAGAATCAACTGCAGCAAGCGCTGCCGGATGCACCCATCCTCGACACAGGAGCAGGCCACGACGCAGGCGTCCTCTCACCGCTCGTGCCCACCGCAATGGTGTTCGTCCGAAACCCCAGCGGCGTCTCCCACTCCCCCGAAGAACACGTGCTGGACGAGGACGCCGAAATCGGGGCGCAGGCTCTGGCCGACGCACTCGCGAGCCTCATGAACTGAGGCGTTCAGCAAAACAGCCGCTCTGAATCACATCAACCCGTGCCGCTTGGGCACCAATAAGTTGTCCCCGCGAAAGAAGTAACAGGCCGGAAACACTGGCTTGACCCATCAGAAATCCCTTCCGAGTTTACTGTTAGTAATTCATGTTTCATCAAGTTCAACGACTAAGGAGTGCTATGTCCACCAAGATCAACTTCCGTTACCTCAGCGAGCCCGACATGATCGAGGCCGGCGTCGGCGATCTTGTCCGATGCACCGATGTCATGGAGGAAGTCCTCGTTCTATTGCGTCAAGGGGACTACCGAATGGCCGGCGAGAACGGCAATTCCCACGGCGCCATGATCACCTTCCCCGCCGCTCCTGAGTTTGAAGGCATGCCAAAGGATGGACCGGATCGCCGTTTCATGGCTATGCCCGCCTACCTGGGCGGCCGCTTCGGCACCTCGGGCGTGAAGTGGTACGGCTCCAACACTGAAAACCGCAAGAAGGGACTTCCCCGCTCGATCCACGTATTCGTCCTGAACGACAGCGACACTGGCGCGCCACTGGCGATCATGAGCGCAAACCTGCTGAGCGCCTACCGCACTGGCGCCGTTCCCGGCGTCGGCGTCAAGCACCTGGCCAAGGCCGACGCCAAAGTCGCCGCAGTGGTCGGCCCCGGCGTCATCGCCCGCTCGGTCCTTTCAACCACGCTGGCCTTGCGCCCTTCGATCGACACCCTGTACGTGAAGGGCCGCAGCGAAGGAAGCACCGACACCTTCGTAAATTGGGCGAAAGCAACCTTCCCCCAACTCACCACCGTCACCTCAGCTGAAACCATCGAAGACGCCATCGCCGACGCCGATGTGGTCATGGCCACCACGTCCACCGATGCCGCCGGCAGCGACGCCTTCCCATACTTCCCGAAATCAGCCATCAAGCCCGGCGCACTGCTGCTCCTTCCCGCCGCGGCCCGTTTCGACGACGACTTCCTGCAGGGCGACGCCCGCCTGGTCATCGACGCCGAAGGCCTCTACCAGGCGTGGCTCGAAGAATACGGACCCACCGCGTACCAAATCCTCGGCATTCCGGGATCACACTGGTTCGGGCTCCTGGAGGAAGGAAAGATACCGGCCTCGAAAATCGAGGAGATCGCAGACATTGCCACCGGCAAGCTCCCTGCCCGCCGTGACGACGAGGAAGTCATCCTCTACTCCGTAGGCGGCATGCCCATTGAGGACGTCGCCTGGGCCACCGATCTCTACCACGCTGCCGAGGAGAAGAACATCGGTACTGTCCTGAATCTCTGGGACACCCCGGCCCTCGCATAATCCCAAGCGCTTCCTGCCGCTGGGCCGCGCCCGGTGATTGCAGTTCATAAGTAAAGATGTGTGCCCCACGCCGCCAAACCGGCGTGGGGCACATTCCCACTCTCCTCAGAAAGGGCATCCCATGGATTCCGGAAATGTGGCCTGGCTGCTGGTCAGCTCGGCTTTGGTGTGTTTGATGATTCCCGCCCTCGCCCTGTTCTACGGAGGCATGGTGGGTTCACGCCGGATACTGAACATGATGATGATGTGCTTCGGTGGCGTCAGCATTGTCGCGGTCCTCTGGGCCGCTTTCGGCTACTCGGCAGTCTTCGGCAATTCCATCGGTGGATTGGGCCTGATCGGCGATCCCATCCAATACCTGGGCATGGACCAGCTGCTCGCCGCTGATCCCAACGCCGACGTTCCCCCAGCAGTCTTTGCCGTCTTCCAACTCTTCTTCGCCGGGATCACCACTGCCATCATCGCCGGTGCCGCGGCCGGGCGGATGAAGTTCGGCGCATGGATGCTCTTCGCGGCGCTCTGGTCAACACTGGTCTACCTGCCCGTGGCCCACTGGGTCTTTGCCCTCAACTCCCCTGACGGCACTGTCACCGGCGGCTGGATCCTCAACAGCCTGAAAGCCATCGACTTCGCCGGCGGAACGGCCGTCCACATTAACGCCGGCGTCGCAGCGTTGGCGCTTTCGCTGGTGCTCGGCCGCAGCGCCGGTTGGCCCAAAAGCGAACACGTCCGTCCGCACAGCCGCCCGCTGGTACTTGTCGGTGCCGGTCTGCTCTGGGTCGGCTGGTACGGATTCAATGCCGGTTCAGCCCTCGCCGCCGGTAACACCGCATCGGTCGTCTTTCTGACCACCGCGGTGGCTGGTGCCGCTGCGCTCCTGGGCTGGATCGCCGTCGAACGCCTCCGCCGTGGGCGCGCCAGCAGCATCGGGGCCGCATCCGGTCTCGTGGCCGGCCTCGTTGCCATCACTCCAGCGTGTGGCGCAGTCAGCCCGTTGGGTGCCATTGCCATTGGAGCCATCGCCGGAGCCGTGTGCTCCCTGGCGGTCGAATGGAAATTTCGCCTCGGCTTTGATGACTCCCTGGACGTTGTGGGCGTGCACCTCGTGGGAGGCGTCATCGGCACACTGCTCATCGGCATCTTCGCGACCGAAGCTGCACCCAACAAGACTGCGGGATTGCTCTACGGGGGCGGACTGGGCCTGCTGGGCACACAGGCGCTGGCCACTGGGGCAGTGCTGGTCTACTCGTTCGCCGTGACATGGCTCGTAGCTAAGCTCGTCCACGTCACCGTCGGCTTGCGCATACGACCGGAAGACGAAATGCGAGGCATCGACATCGCCGCCCACGCCGAAGAAGCCTACCTCGTCGACGAAGAACCCGAAATGCTCGGCTCCCCTTCACGCTCATAATTGCCGCACCTGATGTGCAGACCGATTACTCCCAGGGAATAGTTGCAGTCGTGCCACTGCAATTAATGCGAAGCAACTGCCAGAAAGCGAATGGGGAGTTCCGTTAGCCGAAGTGGTCCATGCGGTCCCTCAGCCTCGAACAATAGAGAGTCTCCTGGTGCGAGCTCATACTCGTAGGATCCGTGACTGTAAACCATTCGGCCTTCGAGCATGTAGATGAATTCAGTGCCTGTGTGCTGGAACTGCGGGAAAACATCAGAGGCACTGGAAAGGGTGACCAGGGTGGGTTCGACGGCATGTTCCCGCCGCTTAAGGGAGCCCAGCAAACGATACTCGTGGCCATGTCGAGTTCCGGTCCGTACCGTGACGCTCCCTTCTCCGGCACGAGTGAGCGAGGCCTCGCGCTCCGTGTCAGCCCCCTGGAAAAGGGCGGTGACAGGGATGTTAAGCCCCAACGCCAGCCGTTGAAGGGTTGTCAAAGAACATGAAGTGCTGGCGGACTCAATCTTGGAAACCATGGCCTTGGAAAGCCCGGTACGAATAGCAAGTTCAGCGGCCGACATGCCGGCTTCGACTCTGTAGCGCCTGACTTGCAGCGCGATGATGGCTTCGAGGGCGCCTTGCTGACCACTTTCCGCAGGGGGCGAGTCCGCCGTAGAGGGAGTGTTCGGGGCGTTCTCGGTTGTCATGGTTTGAGTATAGGCAGGCCTGCAGGAAACTACCCGGGCTGTTGAAGCTTGGCGAGCATGCGACCGACTTGTACAACCGCGGGCTTTATTCTCGTCGTATCGCTTATTGTGAGGAATTGCAGCATGAGGCCGTCCAGTGCGGCGAAAGCGGCTAGCGAGACCTCATTGCGTGTATCAACCCCTTTTTTAACTAGGGCCTGTTCCACGGTTCGCACATAATTCTGATACAGCCGACTAACCATTTCCCTAATCTCGGGATTGCGGCGGGATTCGAGGATCATCTCGAACTGAAACAACTGAAGTTCAGGTTCTGCGGCCACCGAGTTGATCAGCGCGTCTGCAAAACTCTCGTCAAAGTCCGCAAGACCTTCCAGACCCGTCTCCTCGATGGAGCGATGCACGGCCCACTCCATCGTTGCCGCCAGCAGGCCATCGAGGGATCCGAAGTGATGAGTCACTAAAGCGTGGTTAACCCCAGCCCGGGACCCAACGGAACGGTAGGTCACCCCACGGAGCCCTTTCTCGGCTACGACGCTGATGACAGCGGCCAACAAAGCGTCACGGCCATCGCCATAAGGCAATTTGCGAGGCTGGGAAGTCATGGATTGATCCTACCGGGGAGCAGACAGGGCAACAGACTCCAGCAGGATCCCGGCTTGCTGGGCCGCCTCCATTCCGCTTTCGATGGCACCATCGATGAAACCACCCCAACCATTGGCTATGTCGGAGCTGGCGAAAAAGACGCGCCCATGCGGCTTCTGCATCCCGGCCAAGTGACGAGACAAGAACCCCGTCTTGTGCATGGGCCACGTCTCACCCGAATATTCGTCCCCGGTCCAATCATGAGTGGCGACGTCGAGAACTTCGGCGGCGGGAAGAAGCCGTCGCAGCTGATGCTCGACGGCGGACACGTCAGTAGAGTCAATATTGCTGGCATCAGGACCGAACGCGACTATGACAGTGTCACCATTCACTTCGTACTCGCTCTGGAAAAAGTTAAGGGGCCAGTCAGCTCCGCCCAAGGCCACAAACGGTTCATGGATCCCCCGTAGTCGTACCCAAATTTTTGTCCCCTTCGATACCTGGCCGCGTACCATCGCTTCCTGTTTTAGAGCCGGGAGCTCAGGATGGAATACAACCTTTTGCAACACGGGCAGCGGCATTGTCACGATGGCAGCAGCGGCAGTAACGGATTCCCCGTTTCGATCGGAGACAGTCACGATGCCTCCGTCTTCGCTTATCTCAGCAACTGTGAATCCGAAGTCAATTTCCGCGGAGGAGTCTCGGAGGATGGCCTGGGCCAAGGCTCCTGTTCCGCCGACGATCTTGTAGGTGGCGCACGCTTCAAAAGAGACACTCCAGTCTCCGTTCGTCAAAGCGACCCATCGGAGTGCCTGGGTAAACGCGGCCTCATCAAGGGGTCCGTTGAAATTCAAGGCCCAGAAGGACTCCAGTATTTCCCGGCTGGCTCCCGGGGGAAATTCCGAGCGGATCCGATCCTTGACTGTTACATTGTCCACTTCGCGGAACGCGTCAGTGGCCAGTGGCGTGAAAGGTTCGGGGAAGTAGTGTCGCGCTTCCCGTACGAATTCCTCATTGCCCGACCCAATGAGATTCAGCAGCTCCTCAGGGTCTCCCTCGTGGCGAGCTCCCGCCGCCCACCACATGGCTTTCTGCGGTTGTGGGCTGGGTGTCGTCGCCAACCCGTAACGTTTCAGCTCGGCCCAGATATAGGGCTGGGTCCAGTGGACCCAGGTTCCACCGAATTCAAGATCCCGGCCCAAACGCCGGTCCAGCCAGGTGCGTCCACCGATCCTGTCACGCGCCTCCAGGATTCGCACCGTAAGGCCTTGTCGTGCGAGCTCGCGGGCAGCTGTAAGTCCGGCGAATCCGGCTCCGATAACGACAACGTCGACGTCGGTGGTCTCCATTGTAGGTTCCTTTCCGGCCGTTAGGAGTAGACGAAGAACTCGACGGTGGGCTCGTGGACTGACCAACGGGTCTTGGCCCCCTTGTTAAAGGACGCCGCGCCGCCAGGAGTGAGGTTGTAAGACTGTCCGCCCTCGACTTCGATGGTGAGATGCCCTTCGAGAATCGTGATGGTCTCATCAGCCTCAATGAGCAGATCGAAGGGTACAGGGGCTTCCTCAGGGGTTACATGCCAGAATCCACAGGCCAGCGCGGGTCGTTCCCCGTCACCAAATCTGCGGATCCATTGAACGGATCCAAGTTCGAACGCTTCATTCTTGCCCTGGTCAAGGGCATCGGAAACAGTGAAGGCGGCGTTGGTCATTTTGACTCCAGAAAAGTGTGGAAGCTCTCATGAGCTTGGGAAATCGGTGACCTTTAGGCCACAGGCGTGAATGGCATCACTCACCATGATCTAAGCAATTGCTTAGTTTCCTGTCAAGGCCCCGCCAGCATGGATAGGATCAGTGCTATGGGCAATCCAAGCGGCGCAACAAAATATGGAACCGGCAAGGACGCCCTCCTCAGGGCTGTCGTGGTGGTGGTGTCGGAGAAAGGCCTGCGGGGATTGACCTTTAGGTCGGTCGCGGAGTGCGCAGGAGTCAATAACTCCCTGGTAGCCCATCACTTCGGGACCCGTGACGCCTTGATAGCGGCCGCACTGGAATGGGCATCCGAACGCTCCATCAGCGCTTCCAGACTGCGGGAAGCCGTCACCGCGGGGCAGTCCTTCACGGACTCGCTGCTCGATCTACTCCTGGAGGATCCCGAGCTTCAAGTTTTCCAGTACGAAATGATCCTTGAGTCGCGCCGGCGCCCCGAACTCCGCGCCGGGGTGCTCGCGTTGTATGAAAGCTACATCGAAGCGCTCACCGAAGGCCTCGACGCTTCCGGCGCTTCCTACAATTCCCGGGTTGTGGCCCGCATGCTTTTCGCGACACTCGACGGATTGGTCCTTCAGTACCTTTCCGGCGTTGAGCGCCGGCTCATTCAAGCATCCCTTGAGGAAGTCCATGGGGTGCTGCTGCAGCAGGGACTGTCACCGTCGGCCGCAGATTCGGCTACCTGAAGATCACGAACCCACCCGATCGAATCAAGCGCCCTACCGGCATCCCATCGCAGCCGTAGGTAATTCGCCAATACACCGAGATCAGCGGTCCGCCGCTGCCCAAAAACGACCCTTGACACTCGAAATTATACATCTGTATAGTTTGGAGTGTGGGCAGGATCACTCAAAGGGCTGTCTGTCCTACGCAGCATCGATCGACCTTCTTCTCGCACTGCGCATAGGCGCGCAATGCAGGCTTCACCATCTCCCCATCACTTGGCCCGTTGCGCCGGGCACTATGAAAGAGCCAATCCATGAATCAAGAATCAAGCCGCACGTCGGCAAGTCTTGGACTCGATGAGCACGCATCAACCACTCCACCCGTCCGCCTGAAGGCGAACAAGCTGGGCGTCATCGCCGTTGCCTTTTTTGCCATTGCAGCCGCGGCGCCCATGGCTGCAGTCGTCGGCGCGAGCCCCGTCCTTTTCTCAGCGAGCGGCCCCGGGACACCCGTCATCTACGCAATCGCCGCGTTGTTGGTCGCTCTGTTTTCTGTTGGCTACCTCAGGATGAGCCAGCACATCACCAACGCTGGTGGTTTTGTTGCCTATATCGCGAAGGGCCTGGGAAACAAGTGGGCAACAGGAGGCGCCGGAATCGCCATTCTGACCTACCTCAGCCTTCAAGTTGGACTATGGTCGCAGTTCGGTGTCTTTGCGCAGCAGCTCGTGGAAAGCCTGACCGGCGTTGGCCTCCCCGTCTATTTTTGGATTGTTGCAATCCTTGCCATCACTACCTTCCTCACGATGCGTGGCGTAGACGCGAGCCTGAAGGTTCTCGGCGTCCTGATCCTCGGCGAAACCCTGGTGGTGGCCGCTCTGGTTGTTTCACTCATCGTGCAAAAAGGGTTCGGAGTCTTCACGTTTGAGGGGTTCACCGGCTCCAGCATCTTTGGGCCTGGTTTGGGCATCTCGCTCCTGTTCGCTTTCGCCTGCTTCACCAGCTTTGAAGCCACCGTGGTCTTCGCCGAGGAAGCCAAAAACCCCCGCCGCACCATTCCCAGGGCGGCCTACCTGGTGATCGGTTTCATTGGTGTCTTCTACGCTCTGTCCACCTGGGCCATCAGTGGAGCCATCGGCATCGATAACATTCAGACCGTTGCCACTGAGAACCCTTCAGGAATGATCTTTGAGCTCGCAGAATCAAGCGCTGGCACGTGGCTTAGCATAGCCATGCAGATCCTGGTGGTAACCAGCTTTATCGCCATGCTTTTGGGCCTGTCCAACATGTTTTCCCGATACTTGTTCGCACTGGGCCGGGCCGGCGCGTTGCCGGCCAAACTCTCCTCAGTCTCCAAGACCGGAGCCCCCTCATTCGCAGGACTCATCAACGCAGTCGTCGTCCTGGTCATCATCAGTATCTTCCTGCTGGCAGGGGCGGACCCCATCACCACAGTGTTTGCATGGTTCGTCGCGTTGGGCACTGCTGGATTCATCTCCATACTGCTCGTTACATCCGCGGCCATCGTCGTCTACTTCGCCCGGAAAGGAACCCGGGACAACATCTGGGTCACGGTCATCGCGCCCGCATTGTCCTTCCTCGCCTTCATCGTCGTCGGCTACCTCACCCTGGACAACTACGATGTCCTGCTCGGCGGCGCCGGAGGGATCGCAAGGTGGCTGCTCCTGGGAATCCCGCTACTCTTCGTGGCGGGTTGGGCCCGAGGCCTGCGAAAGCCGTCCATCGACTACGCCGCGGAAATTGTCTGAGTCCCCCGGCAAATTCCCAGACTCCCACAAACGAAATCACTAAAAAGACAGGAAACACCTATGAGCTCCGCCGAAATTCAGGATTACATCCCAGAGAACAAATGGCCCCCCGTTTCGACAATGCTTGACGGATTCGGAGACCAGACACTGCCGGCATCTCCGGCATTGTCAGGAACCACACTCAGCATCCCTGCCGAAGGCGGCAGTTCGGCAGAGTATTCCTTCCAGGATTCCTCCACAGTTATCTGGATCAATTCAGGCCCCGACAGCGAAACCAGCGGGACGGCAAACTACAAGGCCATCGAGGCCCGTCCGGACATCTTCATCGTTGACTTCGTCCGCGGGGAAGGCGTCGACGCCGAGAACGTCACCATTGTTATGGACAGGAACACCGGCGCCGTAACCAGGGGCTCGTCCACGTTCCAGGTTGTCGACGGCAAGACCCGCAGCACCACCCAATTCAGCCAGACCAACATCCACGGCACGGATGTCTTGCACCAGCGATCGCCCGAGCTGGTGGGCAAGCGGATCTTCTACCGCTACAGCGACGTCGAGACCTACGAACACATCTACCTGAACCCAGGCACCTTTACCTGGAACTGTGTCCGCGGCGGCGAAGCCGGACTTGCCGATACCGATCGTTGCATGACCTGGGACGTGGCCGAAAATCTGTTCATCTTCTTCTGGACCGAAAAGGTCATGACGGTAGAAGCCGTGCTGCTGGTTGACCTGCGGGAAGAACGATCCATCGGCCGCATGTTCGGTTGGGACGATCCTGCGGCAGAACCAGTAGTCCTGCCCTTCAACTCACGACTGACCGTCCTGAACACCACCGAATACCCCCAGGACACACACAAGCACTAAGCAAAGTCGGTGGCAGATTTTGGCTACACAGCACGGTCTGCGATGCCCTCTGTGCACTTTTAGCTGACAGACAACCTTCCGCGCTTCAGCCGTGGACCATCCTTACCAACAGAGGAGCACTCACTTGGAATCCTACGACTCACTGCTTTCCCGGATCGCACCGGCGCATGGCCAGGCCAGCCGAACCATTTTTGATCCTGCTACCGGCGAGCCTGTCGGCGAGGCCCCGATCCACACCGTCGATGACCTCGAGATTGCCGTAGCTGCCGCCGTTGCCGCGCAGCCGGCTTGGGCTGCGTCCGGACATGAGAAGCGGTCGGCCGCCCTGCTCAAGGCCGCGGCCGCCGTCGAGCGTTCCGCCGAAGAGCTCGCTCAACTCCTTTCGCGTGAGCAGGGCAAGCCCCTGAACGGTCCCAATGCCCGTTTTGAAGTTGGCGCTTGCGTGGCGTGGCTTCGCGCCACTGCAGCGCTGCCGCTGGAAACTGAAACCGTGGTGGACGACGGCGAAACCCGGGCCGAACTTCACTACCGCCCCATCGGCGTCGTTGGCGCCATCGGCCCCTGGAACTGGCCAATGATGATCGCGGTCTGGCAGATTGCCCCGGCGCTTCGCATGGGCAATGCCGTGGTTGTGAAGCCTTCCCAGAACACGCCCCTGAGCGTCCTGGCTTTGGTATCTGTCATCAACGAAGAGCTGCCCGAGGGCGTGCTCGCCGTTCTGAGCAGCAATCGCGGCGTCGGGTCCCGCCTCACCGAGCACCCAGCTATCGGAAAGCTCATGTTCACCGGCTCCACTGCAGCCGGCAGGGCAATCATCAAGTCATCGGCAGATACCGTCAAACGGCTCACCATGGAACTGGGCGGCAACGACGCCGGTATCGTCCTACCCGACGCCGATCCGAAGGCCATTGCCGAAGACCTCTTCTGGGGTGCCTTCATCAACACCGGGCAAACCTGCGCCGCCCTTAAGCGGCTCTACGTTCACGACTCCATTTACGACGCCGTCTGCGAAGAACTGATTACCGTTGCCAAGGCCATGCCGATGGGGAACGGCCTGGACGAAAACAATGTCCTGGGACCCCTGCAAAACAAGGCGCAGTACAACGTGGTCGACGACCTCGTAGAGGCAGCGAAAGCATCCGGTGCCCGCGTACTGATCGGCGGCAACCCTGATCGTGAACAGCCTGGCTTCTTCTACCCCACCACTCTGGTGGCTGACATCGATAACGACAACCCGCTGGTGGCCGAAGAACAATTCGGCCCTGCCCTGCCAATCATCCGGTACAGCACCCTGGACGAAGCCGTGGCAAAAGCAAACGCCCTCGACGTCGGACTCGGCGCCTCGGTGTGGTCCTCCGACCTGTCCGCCGCACGCGAGGTTGCGGCCAAGCTGGAAGCTGGGACCGTCTGGATCAACAGGCACGGAGCGGTGGATCCACGCATCCCCTTCGGCGGGGCCAAGCAATCCGGCTACGGACTCGAATTCGGCGTCGAAGGCCTCAAAGCCCTGGGCGTTCCCCAGGTCATCAACGGCTGACACCCGTCCCCACGGCGAGGGGATGCACATCCGCATACGGGCGTGCATCCCCTTTGTCAGTGGCCGGGCTCCCCGAGGCTATGTTATCGTCGTCGTGCCCGCGCGATAGGAGTTCTCCCCCGGACTTACGCCTCGAACCGTCAGCGTTCCGGCCAGGTCCACGTCACTCCCCGATCCCGTGGCGCCGGCTTGCGAGAGGAGGGTCGCTCCGAAGGCTGCACTCCAAAACGTCCTGGTTTCCGCCGGCATGGGTCGTTGCACTTCCCAGTGCCGTTGCTTCATGAGACGGGCAAGATAGCGCTCAGACTGGCGGAACAGCAGATTCAGATGCTGATCCACCACAGCGGCCCGAGCAGGCCGGGATGTTCCCACTGCCAAGGCGCGCACCACCAACGGCATGGACGGGAGCATCAGTACCGTGCGGGCCATGTTCCTTCGAAATGACTCGGGGCTCCCTGCACTGTGGCCGATCGCCTCAACGCGTTCCGCATCGTGGAGCAATGCCAGGAAAGCTGCGTGGATGAAGAGCGAGTCTTTGGAACCGAAGTAGTAGGTCACCTGGTTGGGAAATACGTCGGCATCGGCAGCGATCGCTGCCACGCTCACCTCACCCGAGGTGTTGGCCAGGTAAAGCTTTACCGCGCTATCCAGGATCCGGCCCCTGGTCGAGTGACCACGAGCTTGCGATGGACCCCCGGGAAGACGTTTCCCCTTGCGTTCTGTGACCATGCAAGAAATTGTACTTCATACAACTATGTGCATATCTTGTATGTCATACAAGAAAAGGAGTTGCCATGCGGGCACGAGATATTGCTGTGACGGGAATAGGCGCCACAACGCCTTTGGGAGGCACCGTCGACACGACCTGGGCCGCCCTCCTTGAGGGCTGTTCAGGCGTGCGGGATGTCGGGCAGGATATGTTGCAGGGCAGCGGGCTTCCCGTAACCATCGCCGCACCCATGGCTACCGACCCCGCCACCAGACTTGACGCCGTCGAAGCCAAAAGACTGGACAGGGTTCAGCAAGCCGCCATGATTGCCGCAGCAGAAGCTTGGGCACATGCCGGTTCGCCCCAAGTTGATGGCACCCGACTGGCCGTCGCGGTAGGAACAGGTGTGGGCGGAATCGGCACATTGCTCCGGGAGGACGACACCTTGGAAAACCGCGGCCAGCGCCGCGTCTCCCCACGGGCAGTACCGATGCTCATGGCCAACGGACCCGCCGCGGCTCTCAGCATCCGATACGGCGCCAAGGCAGGTTCATACACCCCGGTCTCGGCGTGCTCCTCGGGTGCCGAAGCAATTGTCCTCGCCGCCAGATTGATCCGTTCCGGCGAAGCTGATGTGGTCATTGCAGGCGGTGCTGAAGCCGCGATAACGCCATTCACCGTCGCTGCCTTCCTGCAAACGAGGGCCCTCTCAACACTTGCAGCGGATCCCGCGTCTGCGTCGCGTCCCTTTGCCTCAGACCGGGACGGCTTCGTCCTGGGCGAAGGCGCTGGCATTTTGGTGCTGGAAAGTGCCGAGCACGCCACGGCCCGCGGTACCACTGTCCATGCGGTCCTGCGTGGCGTCGGCATTGCCTCCGATGCTTTCCACATGACGGCACCGGCGGACGACGGCGAAGGCCAGATCACCGCCATTACCAAAGCACTCAGCGACGCCGGCATGAGCCCAGCGGAGGTCGGCCACGTCAATGCCCACGCGACCGGCACCACCGTGGGGGACCTGGCGGAAGCAAAAGCCATCAAGGCCATCTTCGGCGACACCATTCCGGTGACTGCACCCAAGGCTTCCCTGGGACATCTCTTCGGGGCCGCCGGCGCAGTCGAAGCCATCATCGCAATCCGAAGCGTCGCACAGGAAGTCATCCCTCCCACCCGCAATCTTCACCATGGAAACGTGGACTCCGGGATCGGGTTGAACGTGGTCACCGAACAACGCCGCGGAACATCTCCCGCAGCACTCTCCAATTCGTTCGGATTTGGTGGTCAGAATGTCAGCTTGATCTTCAGCAAGGGCTAAAGCTGCACGCGGTTCCTGGTCTGCCGCAAGTCCTTGTCGACGGTTGATCTTGGTGCTGGATGCAGTCACCTGACGTCTACCGCGCGCACACGTCAACGGGTCAAGATTCAAGGACACCGTTGGCTCGGTTGCGCCGGGTGCCTCCCGGGCGACAAGCGGTACCGTTTCAAGAACTAAGGACTAATCATGGACCAGATTACGCTGGGCGATGTGACCATAACCCGGGTCTGGGAATACTACGGACCCGTCGACATGACACCACAGGCATTCTTCCCGGAGAGCTCACAGCAGGCATGGGAGGACAACTCCTCATGGTTGGCGCCGCACTTCCTGGACTCCGAGACGCAGATCGTCAATTCAGCGATCCAGACCTGGCTGCTGCGCAGCGGGGGAAAGAACATTCTCATCGACACGGGAGCCGGCAACCACAAGGAGCGGCATTACGCRCCGGTCTGGAGCCACCTCAACACAGATTTCCTGAGTAACCTCGCTCGTGCGGGCGTTCGGGCCGAAGACGTGGACATTGTGGTGAACACACCTCCACATAGACCACGTCGGGTGGAACACGTACTTGGACGGCCGGACGTTTCCCCAACGCCACCTATCTGATGCCCAAAACCGATTTCGACTTCTGGAACCCCGCCAACGGCTACAAACCGCTGCTCGGTCGGGGAAATCAGAATGTTTTCGAGGACAGCGTCGCGCCCGTACACGAAGCAGGCCTGACGTTGCTGTGGGAGGACTGCTACACGATCGACGAGAACCTGCGCTTGGATCTTGCGCCGGGACACACTCCCGGGTCTTCAGTCCTCACCCTCAACTCCGGTTCTGACCGGGCGGTGTTCGTCGGCGACATGCTGCACAGCCCTGTACAAATCATGGAACCGGACTCGAACAGCTGTTTCTGCGAGGATCCCGCCGGCGCCAGGGCCACACGCTTCAGACCATTGACACCACGCTGATGCCAATGACCCGGCGACGCCGCTGTGTCCAGCTGACGGGCAGGGGTTATAGGACAAAACGTGTGTATGGGACGAGCTTGCTTTCCAGTGATCGCGCGGAAAATCCGGAGTAGCTAAGCTTTTGATGCTTAGGGTAGCTGGGGTGCTTGCATGTCTCTGGAATGTTTGATTTGTGGCTGCGGGATGGTTCGGAACGGGAAAAACGGGTGCCGGTAAGCACCGTTACCGATGCCTGGAGTGCGGGGTGGGCCGCCCTGGTGAGTCCTGATGTGAGCCGCCGGGCTGAATTGGATGCGTTTCTGGGCTGGCTGCTGGACACGTCGAATCAGTTTTTGGCAGCCTCGTTCGGCGCTGCCCGTTCCTTCCGGCGCCACACAACATGGTGCTGGAACATCGCCCCGAAGATTCCGGTCACGGGCGAGGTCCATGACCAAGTCCAGGTCGATGGCATTTATGTGGGTTCGTGGTGCTGTTTGATCGCTGTGGCCGAAGATTGCGTGCTGGGCTGGCATCGGTCCAATACCGAGAAAGAGGCCGCATGAGCTGGGCTGCTCGCTCGGCTCCCCTCCCCCACCATTGTGGTCACCGGTGGCGGCTCCGGGATCGTGGCATCTAGGAACCCGCCGACCCGATTTTCGAGGGGATGACATAGTAGCGGCTGCGTCCGACGCGCTTAATCAGGCCGTGTCGAACGAACCCTTCGAGGAGGTCCAGGAGTTCAGCCCGATTGAGGTTCGCCGAAACTCGTTCTGCATGGGCTCGTCGGAGTTTAGACAATGCTGGCATGCCTTCAAAGGCGGACGCAGCCCCGTCAGTGAGGGTGCTATGCAGGGTGAGTAAATGTCCAACGTCGTGTCGGTTGAGACCGGGTGTGCGCCCGGTGTGGTTTCGGTGGTTCAGTTTAACGAACACCTCTTCGAGCGTCGGCTCAGAGCGGTTCTCAGGGTAGCGACAGCCGCCGCAGACCCATGGGTTCACATGAGAACGGCGCGATTCTGGCAACTTGAAGATCCTGCTACCTTGAACGAACGTCACTCCGCAAATTCCGCAGACGCCAGGAAACTTGACAGAGATGCCGAACCTCTCAACAGAGTTTATTTGCTCATGCTTTTTAGGCGCTGGAGGTCGACAGTGCGATAAGTCCTCCCTATTTGTCATGCGAGTAACATACCGCACTAGCGGCAAGAAACTATTCTGACCTGCCGAGGCAATTGCTTAGGTGGAACTCGAACGGGATTTCGGACCCCGAAACACTGGCCTCCACAGGAAACATATGGAGCCGGGGCCCGTCCGACAGCAGCATGAGAGAACCCGGAGCCCAAGGTACAGAAATTAGGCACCTCCTGCTCCCGCATTTCCCACCTCGCGGGCCGGCACGGGCAGGACCCGTCAAGGCGGAGCCGTCTTCGAGTCGCTTTCGTTATGCTATCTGGATTCGTTCATCGCCTAGCTCAACCTCGACACGCAGCCGGCCGCCCAAGGCCTCGACGTACTTTCGCAAAGTGTCGACCTGGGCGCGATCAATGTCACCGTGCTCGATGCGGGACACCCTGTTCTGGCTGACGTGCAGGCGGTCGGCCAGCTCGACCTGTGTCAGGTCAGAGGCCTCGCGGAGCTCCCGAAGCCGGTAGGCCCGTACCTCATCGAGCATGCGCTTCTTGTGGGCATTCACAGCTGCCCGGTCAACAGGACGCTTTGCCAGTAGTTCCTCCATGGACTTCGCCATTATGCGCCTCCTTTCAGAATCCTCATATGATAATCGAACAGGTCATCAGCAACCGGAATGTTCGTCTTGTACCACTTGCTCCAGTTGCCCGCTTTGTCCCCAGCGACAAGCAGGATCGCCCGCCGCTCTGGATCAAAGGCAAACAGGATTCGCAGTTCCGAACGCCCGCTGGATCCCGGCCGCAGCTCCTTCATGTTCTTGTGCCGTGAACGAACCTCTGTGTCGACCAACGGTCGACCAAGTTGAGGTCCGCGCTCAGCGAGAAGCTCCAATGCGGCAACTATCTGCTCATAGGAGTCTTGGTCAAGATCTAACAGCCACGTCTCAACGAGTCCCACGTCAACATTCCACATCGAATCCATGGTAGAACTCAGGCGTTCTACAACTCAAGAGCTATATCGTGTGGAGCGTCACTTGCTGGACGTGCACTCAGAGTCGCGGTTCCAGTAAGTGATCCGCCAGTGGCTGTCCATCCCGATCACCGACTGGCCGATCTCATCCAGCAACTGCGCCTGAGTCAGCAGATCCTCATGCTGTTCCTCCGCCATGGAGTCTCCGGGTTCTCCTTTGAAAACGGTCGCCATCGCACCATCGGGTAGTTGCTGAGTGTGAAGTCACGTCGCCTTAAGCGGGAGAACCCCGTGCCGCTACCGTGCCGGCATTCCCTCTACGAGGCAGTTCACACGGGACGCTGGAGACGGAATCGGAGAGGTTTGCCGGATTCAGACGCAGGAGTAGTCATAGTCGAAGCCACGAGAGACATACTGGGTAAGGGTGACTTTGCCTCCTCCTGTCAGCGGCGCAGCGGCGCACATACGTTTGGCCGACGTCAGCGAACTCGCGCCGGCAAGCCAGCTTCTGGCCGTGTAAAGCGGGCTTGACGACGGAACTGTGCCCACTATTTGCGACCACTGGCTGGTGGTGGAGTAGATTCCGGTCGTTGCACCGATGCCTGCGAAATAGGCCACCATTCCTTCCAGATCCGCGCGGTTGGCAGCCTTGTCGGCGGACCAGCTGTTGCCCGTTTCGACGTCAAGCCACCAGATGTATGAGCCGGGAGTGCTCACGCCCCGGATGTTTGCATCGTCATATGCTTTGGCATACCCATACATATACGAGCAGGCCGCCCCAAAAGATCCACTCGTGCACTGCCCGTAGGGGTTGCTCACAGTAGCTCCGCCGTAACTGTTGCTCGTGGGCCACCAGGAGCCGGCCGATCCCGGATTAGCAGTATTTACGTAGAGCGCGACCTTGGGTTGGGCGGTAACGCCAGTCGATGAACCGGCCCAGGACAGCTCGGTCGCGAGGCACGGATTGGTCGTGTTGGCGGTGCCATTGTTGACGCCAACAATTCCAAAGGTCTGGCCTTTAGGCAGCGCCTTGCCGCACTGCGGCCATGAGACGTCATTGCCTGTTTCGGGGGATATCGCGGCCTCCGCAGGGACGCCGACGAGCATCAACAGCATGGCTGCAAAGGCGGCCATCGGATAACGAAACCGGATTAGCATCGGCGTGGTGCGGGTGATGTTCACAGTCGGCCCCATTTCGGCTCTATGCAATCAGGTACCAAGCATGAGACTCCCGCCAGCACACGTCAAGGTAAGGCGGGTTGACTCGCTAGCGTGACGGAAGGAACCTTATTGCCAAACTCGTCGATCTCGACATGCTCAGCCGATGATGTCTTGAGCCGCAACGCTCCGGAGGCCATTAATATGGATCGGTTTGCTCACGGCATGTCCGCCACGCCGGGAAGGGCACCGGCGGAGATGATCTGCCCGTCCTTAATGACGGTACGCGTCCTGCTTTCGTCCCAGAGGACCGAGGGTTCGTGGAAGGGATTACCGTCCAGCACCACCAAGTCTGCGCAGGACCCCTGGGCAATGCGTCCAAGGTCACCACGCCGAAGCAAGGCCGCGTTGGTTGATGTTGCCGACCGGAGTGCGGCGTAGACGCCAAGAACTTCACACTGCAGGCGGAGTCCGGCCAGTTGCTCATCCTCCAGCTCACCCATGAGGTCTGTTCCAAACCCAATCCGGACCCCGGCATCTCGGGCCAGTGCCACGGCGTTCCTCCCGGCCTCCAGCACTTCCCGGTTCTTTTCCGCTCCCACTTTGGTGAGGCCGACTTCCTCTCCACGCCGGTCCATGGCCTCGTAGGTCACCAAGGTGGGGACCAGATAGACGTCGTTGTCGGCCATCAACCGGGCGGTTTCCGCATCCAGCAGGTTACCGTGTTCGATGCAGCGAACCCCGTTAAGTACTGAATGGCGGATGGCCTCGGGCGAGTAGGCGTGAGCCGTGGCGTAGCTGCCCCGGCGGGAAGCCTCCTCCGTGACAGTGCGGATTTCCTCCGCACTGTACTGCGGAATCCGAATCGGATCGACCGGGGAAACGACCCCTCCTGAAGTCATGAGCTTTATGGCGGACGCACCTGTGCGGAATCGATGACGCACGGCCTGCAGCAGGTCATCGACGCCATCTACCACTTCGCACATGTGCCCGCCATGGAAACATCCCCCGTCGTTCGCGGCCCGGATATCGCCGTGGCCGCCTGTTTGGCTTAGCGCCGGGCCCGTGAAGAAGTAGCGTGGCCCGGGGTACAGACCCTCCTCGATGGCGTTGGCAAGGCCAATATCCCCACCGGCAACGTCACGAACCGCAGTGAAGCCGCGGAGCAGTGCAGCCGCGAGGCGCCTTGCGCCGGCAAGTGCGGAATAGCTCAGTGGACCCGTCTCGTTCCTGGCGGACGTCAGGCTAAGGGCGTAGGCATGAAAATGCGCATCGATAAGTCCTGGAATCACGGTTCGGCCGCCAGCGTCAAGGACGACATCGGTCTCATCCACCTCCCGCCCTATGGCTGTAATCCGGCCGTCCCGGATGCTGATAGAGCCCTCAAACAGGTCAGGTGATTCGCCGTCGAAGATCAGGGCGTTCCGTACTGTCAGAATTCCGGAAGTGGTCACGTGTTGTTCCCTTCGTATTGCCTTCGCGGGCGGGCCCCCAATGGTGCCCGCCCGCGAAGGAGCTAGTTGGCGGTGGTAAGGGCTTCTTCGAGCAGATGGACAGACCGCCTTGCGACCTCCAAGGCTGCGTCCACCGAACTCTGGTCATAAGTGCCGTCAGGGCCGAGGAAATTCATCGATCCGATAGTCTGGCCGTTGCTCACGACCGGAACGTTGACAATAGCGCCGCAACCCAGTGACTCGATGGTTGCCGAATCAAAGAAGAACGTGCGGACCGCTTCCTTGTCCGCCCCCAGGAACGGCTGCTGTCCATTGATCACCTGCTCCAGCCACAGCCGGTTCGTGTCCCCCGCAAGGGTCTTCCTCCCGCCCACCGGATAGACATCCGGATGTGTGGTGTAGACGCGGGCCATACTGGCGCCATTATCGGCAATGACGGAGGCGGTAAAGAGCGTGACGCCGACTGCTTCCCGGGCGTGGGCGTACACGTCGTCAAAGGATTCAAACTGAGAACTCATAAAGTCCTTTCTTTCTCTTGATGGGAACCCATCCACTGGCGTTGCTTAGTAGCCGTAGTGCGTCTTGGCGAAGTCCTCGGTGATGAAGCCGTTGACGATGTCATGGGTGATGTCTTCGCGGGAGCGCTTGGAGACGTCTCCGAAGCCGCCGCCCCCTCCCACGGCGAGGCGGACGACGTCGCCGGCTTTGATCTTGTGGGCGTTCGCCTTCAGCGTGCGGATCTCATCAGCGCGGCCGGGGTTGATCACAACTTCCGGGCCCTGGGCGTCTGATCCGCCGAAGAGCCCCCAAGCGGGGGTCTTTGACCGTTCGAACCAGAGTCCGACCACGCAGTCGGCCAGGAATTCGTATTCGCGTACCACGCCGTTGCCGCCGCGGTACTGTCCGGGGCCCCCGGAGTTGGGGCGGATGGAGTACTCGTTGATCCGGAACGGGTAGCGCGTTTCCAGCATCTCGATGGGAAGGTCCTTGAGGGAGCCGTTGACGTTGTTGATCATGGCTGATTCCCCATCCGTGCCCTGCCAGGCACCCCAGCCGCCCAGAGTTGCCTCCATTGTGACGAAGTTCCGGCCGAAGCGGGCGTCGAAACCGGCAGCGGTGATGATCATTGAGTCGCCGTGGCTGGCGCTGGCGACGCGGTCCGGCATGGCAGGGGCCATTGCCTTTGAGACGAGGTCGATCAGCAACCCAAGGTGGGAGAAGTACCACTGGCACGGAGCTGGCGTTACGGCGCCGAGCACTGAGCCGGACCGAACCTGGGTGGTCATTGGCCGGAAGGAACCGCCGTTGGAGTTGGACTCCGGGCTGACGAGGAGTTTGTAGCCCACGCGCAGTGCCGAGACGGCCTGGGCGGCACCACAGTTAACCGGACCCGTGGTCTGGTCCGCCGATTCGGTGACGTCGAAGTCAACGGTGTCGCCAGCTACAGTGATCCGCAGCTTGATCGAAATGGGAGTGTCCAGATTGATGCCGTCGTTGTCCAGGAAACCCTCGGCTTCGTAGACCCCGTCCGGGATATTGCGGACCGTCGCACGCTCAATTTCCTCCGTTTGGCGGAAGATCTCATCCCTGGCGGCATCCAGCTGCTCCATTCCGTACCTGCCCACGAGCTCCTTCATCCGGGTGGTCCCCATCCGAAGAGCTGCGATCATCGCGTGCATGTCACCAATGGTCTGGTAGGGGAAACGCACGTTGGTCCGGATCAGCTCCACAACCGAAGTCTCGATTCCGGCTTCGACCAGCTTCACAGGCCCCATCCTGAAGCCTTCCTGGAAGATATCCGTCGAGTCCATCGAGCCGCCGACATCCTTGGATCCCATGTCCATCCAGTGAGCACGCGTGGCCGCGAATCCGACCACTGCGCCTTCGTCGAAAATAGGAGCAAAAAGGGTCACATCGTTCAGGTGGGTGCCGCCCAGGTATGAATCGTTGAGGATCCAGATGTCTCCCTCCTGCCAGACCGCGCGGCCATACATCTCCTCCACAGCGATCGAACAGGTTTCGAGGTTGCCGAGGAACAGCGGCAGGCCGGCGGACTGTCCGAGCACGCGGTGTTCGGTGTCCAGGAGGGCCACGACGCAGTCCCCGCCCTCATAGAGGATGGGTGAGTAGGCGGAACGGATCAGTGTGGCGTTCATGTCATCGGCTGCGCTGGTGAGAGCGTTGCGGATGATTTCCACGGTGACGGGATCCAGGGTTTTGACTGCTTCAAGTGTCATTTTTTGGTACCTCAGTTTCCTTCGACATCTTCAGAGCGGATGATTAGTGAGCCGAACTCGTCGACCTTGACGTTGAACCCGGGGGGAACCACGGTGGTGGCGGTCTGCTCCACGATGATGGCGGGCCCTTCGAATGTGTGGCCGGCGCCGAGGTCGTCCCGGCGGACCACGACGGTGTTGTGCTCGACGTGGTCAAAGACCACACGGCGGATTTCGTGCTTGAACTCCCAACCCTGTGCAGTGACGTGACTGGGAGCTTCCAATCGGCCAAGGTCACCGACGGCCTGCGTCCGCAGCGTGACGATTTCGATCGGGGCGCCGAGGTTGGAGTGGCCGTAGCGCTCGTGATACATCGCGGAAAAGCGAACAGCGAGGTTTGCGACGAAGTCTGGAGACTCGGGTTCGTCAGCGGACGTCAGCGGAACGTTGAGGGAGAACTCCTGCGATTGATAGCGGACGTCCACGGACGCCGTCGTGGCGCGGCTTTCCTCCGGGACCCCTTCCGAGACCAGTGACGACAGGCCCTCGACCTCCATCGAGCGCAGGATGCCGGCCATGTCTGCCACATCGATGTCTTCGTCGAGGTAGAAGTAGGGCTCGGAAAAGTCCTTACGGATGTTGGTTTGCAGCATGCCCCAGGCCGAGAAAGCGCCCGGGAAGCGGGGAACGATCGTTTCCGGGATGCCAAGTTCCTTAGCGAGGAAGACGGCGTGCATGGGTCCGGCTCCACCGAAGGCCACGAGGGAGAAGTCGCGGGGTTCGATACCCCGGGAGATGGTAATGGTCCGGATGGCCTGCGCCATCTGGGAGTTGGCGACGTCGCAGATGCCTTCGGCCATGGCGATGGGGTCCAGGCCGAGCTGGTCACCTACTGTTTTCAGGGCTGTTATCGCGGCTTCACGGTCCAAGGCGACTTGTCCGCCGGCGAACCAGTCGGGGTCGACTCTGCCGAGCACCAGGTTGGCGTCGGTAACGGTGGGTTCCGTCCCGCCGCGGCCGTAGCAGGCCGGTCCGGGGTTTGCTCCTGCAGAACGCGGTCCGACACGCAGGCCGCCGGCTTCGAGCCAAGCGACGGAACCGCCACCAGCGCCGACGGTGTGGATGTTGACAACGCTCATGAGCATGGGCAGACCTTCAAGGTGGGCCTCCGTGGAGACATCCGGTTTGCCGTCAACCACCAAGGAAACGTCAAAGGATGTGCCGCCCATGTCCACGCCGATGAGATTGCGGTTTCCCGAGACACCCGCCAGTTCGACATCGCCCATGGCACCGCCGACCGGGCCCGAAAGCAGTGTCTGCAGAGGACGCTTACGGGCGGACTCGGCCGTGAGCACACCGCCCGAGGACTGCATGATGTGCAGCGGGGCTTCCACTCCCCGGTCAGCGAGTTTTTCTTCCAAGTCCAGGAGGTAGTTGCGTACCACCGGTCCCGTGTAGGCCTCGACGACGGCGGAAGACGTGCGTTCGTATTCGCGCCATTCCTTGGCTGCTTCGTGCGAAAGGGAGACTGTGAAGTCTTCGCCGAGTTCCTCGATCAGGATTTCGCGGGCCCTGAGTTCGTGTGAGGGGTTCTTGTAGCTGAACAGGAATGCAACGGCGACGGCGCCGTAGCCCTCCTCCACTGCCCGGCGTGCGGCCTGGCGGACTGCCAGTTCGTCCAAGGGCACGAGTTCCTGGCCTTGACTGTCCAGCCTGCCACCGACGCCGATGACGTCCTTGCGCTCGACCAGCGGGGCAGGCTTGCGGTACTGGGCATTGTAGAGCTCAAGACGGGGGCCACGGGCAATGTGATAGGTATCTTCGATGCCGGCCGTGGCCAGCAGTAGCACGGGAACCCCCCGACGTTCCAGGAATGCATTCAGGCCCTGGGTAGTGCCGTGCACCAGGAAATCGATGTCCGATAGATCATCAACTATGGATTCGAGGCCTGAGATTACTCCGGCACTCAAGTTCCCCGGCGTGGTGGACGCTTTCGTAGCCGCGTAGGTTCCGGCGTCCTGGTCGTACGCCACAATGTCCGTAAAGGTTCCGCCGATATCCATCGACACCCTGTAGTTCGGCATGTGTTTCTCCTCATGGTTCTGGAATGGAACGGTGTGTGAGAGATCACGCTACATATGCAGCCCACCAGTCAGGTGGGCATACTGCATGATTTGGCTATGGCTGAACGGGCAGAGTGCATAAAGGCGCTTGGCAGGTACGCCCTGCTCAGATCCGCAACAAGCCTCTTCCACCTCGACTGAGCGGTGCCCGTTGAGAAGGGCAGTGCTTTACGCCCAAACGGGCGAATCAAAAAAGTGCAAAGTGAACACTGCCTGAGCGCCCCTCGTTTGTACTGTGATTGCAATCACTCGGCCGGAGGCTAGGACGGCCTGCTCCGAGTGGAGGCTTGGATGAGCTGCTCCGAGGTGACTTCCTTGATATCCGGACTGTTCTCCGTGCACAGAATCACTGCGTGTACTTCTTATCCCGTCCAAAATATCGGAGGTCAAGACATGTCCAGTATCGACCCACTCATTTCAGGGCAAGCGCCCGGGACGGCGAGCCCACCTCGCTCCATGGCCGTAGGGCACGCGTTCCGCGACATGCCTTTCGGGTCCATCCACTTAAAGATCTGCGCGGTCCTCTTCTTCGCCTTCGCAATCGAAGCCTGGGAAATGCTCATGCTCACCTATGTTGCTGGTGATCTGGCTACCAGCCTGCAGGTCGGCATGACGGAGGTAGGAATCGCCATCTCGGCACTCTTCCTGGGTATGATCCCAGGGTCGCTGATTTGGGGGCCCATCTCTGACCGGATCGGGCGGAAAGCCACATGCGCCTGGAGCTTCGCCGGTTATGGTGTCTTCACCCTCCTGAGTTGCTTCGCACCAAACTTTGAGATCCTCTCGGTGGCCCGCTTCCTCGCCGGGCTGTTGTTCTCCGGCGTCTTCACTGTGACTTTCCCCTACTTTGAAGAACTGCTCCCTGTTAAGGTCCGCGGAAGGGCGACTGTCTATCTTGCCGCGGGGTGGCCGATTGGTATCCTGGCCGCCCTCGGCACCGCTGCTCTCATCGGAGGGCACGGCTGGCGTTGGGTCATCGCCGTTAGCGCACTTGCCAGCCTGTGGGGCATCGTTCTGTACAAGGTGGTTCCAGAATCCCCGTACTGGCTCGCGAGGCGGGGGCGGAACGAAGACGCGCATGATGTCCTTGACCGTCTGGGGGCAGCCAGCATCTCCCGCGGCACCATTTTCACCGTGGCGGAGGACGAGAAGCAGTCCATTTGGGGCCTCTTCAAAAAGCGAATGGGCCGGATAACGATCATTCAGGTCCTCATCAACTTCACCTTCTCCTGGGGCTACTGGGGACTTCAATCGTGGATGCCAACATTGCTTGAAGGGCGAGGACTGAGCGCCTCATCAAGCTTTTCCTTCATCGCCCTAAGCGCCGTCCTCATGATCCCCGGATACATGACGGCGTCCTACCTGACCGGACGCTTTGGCCGTAAATGGATATTCACGATCTACGTCCTCGCGGCGGCTGCCGGGGGTTTCTTCTTCGGAACAGCCTCGACCGAGACCGAGATGTATATCGGCATGTTCTCTCTGGCGTTCTTCGCCCTGGGAGCCTGGGGTGTCTGGGACACGTGGATGGGCGAGCTTTATCCCTCCGCGCTTCGTGGCTCCGGTTACGGGTTCGGGATTTTCGGTCAGCGCGTCGCAAATACGGTCGCACCAAGTCTTGTCGGTTTCCTCCTGGCATCCGCCACCGGAGCTACCTCGACAATTCTGTTTATCAACATGTTCTTGTTTGCCACAGTCGTCCTTGGCCTGTTCTTGCCCGAAACCGAAGGAAGTGAATTGGAATGATCACCCCCACCGACAATCTCGACGCTCTCTCGCAGAACGTCCGAATCCTATGGATCAACCCGCTCTACACCGACGTGTACAACCGGGCGATGGCGGAATCCTTCCGCCAGATAGTCCGTCCCGGCACCGAGGTTGACGTCGTCTCCCTTGAGGGAGAGGGCCCCTCCCATGTGGAATACAACGCTTTCGAAGCACTCATGCTTCCACAGCTGTTGCGCACGGTGCGGTGGGCGGAAGAAGAAGGCTATGACGCCGCCGTCATCGGTTGTTTTTACGACCCGGCGCTGCGGGCGGCACGTGAAATCACCGATCGCATGGTGGTGGTGGGCCCGGCGCACTCGGCCCTAAGCATCGCCGGCAGTCTGGGAGAGCGATTTTCCATCCTCGTCGGCCGGAAAAAGTGGATTCCCGAGATGGCCGAGAACGTCCATCGTTGCGGCGCATCAGAGCGTCTTGCTTCATGGGGCGTGCTTGAGATGGGCGTCGATGACTTCCAAGCGGACCCGGTACTCACGGAGAAGCGGATCATGACCGAAGCCCGCAAGGCTGTGGAGCAGGACGGCGCAGACGTCGTTATCCTCGGCTGCACGGCCGAATTCGGATTCTTCCGAACGGTTCAGGAGGAAATTGGCGTACCCGTGATCGACGCGACTGTGGCCCCGCTCAAACATGCCGAGCAGCTCGTCGACTCGGTCCGTCGGTTCGGTTGGACGCACAGCAAGCGCCTGGGCTACGACGGGCCTACGGCCCAGGAACGCCAGCGGTTCTTCCCGGCTCTCGAGCCACAGCACATGGTGTCAATGACCGCAGTGTCCGTGTAAATACATTGCACTGCTCGTCACGCCGATTGCCGCCGCGTCACCGAGCCCCTCCACCCCCTACAGCATCTTTGGGCGGAGGTAACCCGAGACCCTCGCTTGCCTTGACATCCCCCCGTCGACGCAGGCGAGGGTCTCCTCGGGGGTTCGCCAGCAATTGAAGGAATCAAAACTGGAAACTCAGCCGAGTCCTTCCTGGTTTTCGAGGAAGTCTTCCGAAGTCGTTTTGTCTGGCATGGATCGCCGCAGCACTTTGGCGATGAGGTGGACGGACAGCAGCTCAGAGGGGATATCGAGCGGGACACCGAGTTCCCTTGCCCGGTTAAGCCGGGCCTGGAGGGTGTTCCGGTGCAGGTTGAGGGACTTCGCAGCGAGGCTGACAGAGCCGCGGTGATCGAGGAAGGACGCCAGCGCGGTAATGATCACGTCGCGGTCCGGGGAGGTCATCAGTCGCGGCAGTGTTATTTCGGCCACGAGCGCGACGGCGTCCATGTCGACGAACGTCGTGGCGGCGACCACCCCGAGACTGGCGAAGCCCAGAACCGTGCCAGGCCCCGTTGACCGGGCGGACTCAGCCGCCAGCCGCGCCTCACGCACAATCGATGCCAGCACCGGGGCATCCTCTTTCCATCGGGACAGTCCCGCCACCATGCCAAGCTCGGCAAGAGCCGGCCCCAGACGTGTCCTGATTCGGGTTTCGAGCTGGGTCGAAGGGTCTTGATCCCCGGCCGGTACGAGAGTCAGCCAACCGCCTTGAACCTCCGCCAAGGGGCTGCGAACTGCGGTCTTGCGCCAGAGCAGGCGCAACACGGCCGTTAGCTCGGGCCGATGGTGTTGGCCCTGCCCGCTGCGGAACCACACGGCAACGTACGGCTCCCCTTCCCGCCAGCCCAAATGGTTCAGCAGTTGTCGGTGTTTTTCCTCGAACTCCGCCCCTGATGCCTGGGGATCCTGATCCAACCCGGCGATCGCCGCTGTGGGAACCGCCCGGGCAGTGCTGGATAGGTCCTCCAACAGCCAGGCAGCCTTCACCGCGGGGGTGGCCACCTCAAGGATAGAGTGCACCAGCCGCAGGTTGTGGACGCCGGAAGTCGGCACGCGGGCCATGAGGGTGAAACGGACGGTGCTTTTGGCCTCATCGACTTCCACGCTGATGACTTCGTCAGTCTCCCGTGGAGGCATTCCGGCGGAGGCCAGCACCACGCCGTCGTACTCCAAGGAAACTCCGACCCCGTCCAGCTCCTTGGAAATGGTCTTGAGGACATCACCGAGCGTGGTGTCCTTTGCCACTGCCCGGGCGACCCTGGCCAGTTCCGCGTCGACAACTGACAGGGCCGCTCCTATCTCGGCCGCCAATGCCAGGGCCAGTGCTGCAGGGTCCCCGTCCGTGGCCAACAAGGTGATGCCCAACCGCTCGGCCAGTCCGACCGCCGCGCTTGCATAGGCGCTGCCGGCCACGACGACGGCGCTGGCCTTGCGCTCCCAGGCCTGTCGCAGCGCCGCGGACACCAACCAGCCCCCTGCTCCCATCTCTGAGGAGAGGACGACCAGAGTATTGGGCCGCACCTGCCGGATTGCCTCAAGTTGGGAGACCAGAACAACACTTTCTATCAAACCGCTGGATGGTGTGAGATATAGCGGCGCGGTGCCACGTAGGGAGCCGTGCGCCAATAGGCCGGCGACATCGAGCCGGGATTCATTTTTCGATCTACGCATGTCGCCGCCTTGGGTGAACGATCGGAATGCCGAAGGCCTTTGGCTCGGTGAGATCAAGCCCAGCCTCCGTGTACCACTGCGGGGCTGCCGTGATCTTCAGAATGTCCATGACGTCGCCAACCTGGACGTCGTCGATGTTGACCACCGTGCCCTGCTCGGAATTGAGCAGCGTCACCATGTCGGGGACGGCTGCTGTTACCGCACCGTCCACGAGGACCAGCAGGATCTCATTCTGGATTTCAAGACGAACGATGCGTCCGGTCCCTTCGTCTTCCAGCGTTAGGCTGGAGGGCTGCGCCGGAAGGCCCAGGTCTGTGGGCCGGGAGAGGCTTTCGATGTGGCTCACGCGTGCCCGGGCGATGCGCGTGCTGCCGAGGAGGTCGGCGAGCAACAACAGCTTTCTCTCGACGGGGGTGCTAGCGTCGAGGATTTGCCCGATCCGGATCATTCGGCTGATGGAGCCATGGACGCCATGCTCCATCAACTGCTGCGCGGAACACGGATACATGGCGGTGGCTGCCCAGCCGCCGAGTTCGGTCACCAGTGCGCGCACCAGCGTTTCGGCCCGCTGCGCGCTTTGGACCTCAACCAGCGCCCGTTCCCCGGTTACCCCCATGAGCGCGACAGGGCCGATCGCCACGTTTCCAATGTTCAGCGTCGTTTGGCTGATCAAGGGGAAGACGCGGCCCATGGGGTCGGAATCGATGACGGGCAGCGAAGACTGCAGCCCAACCATGAGTGGGACGATTCCGTTGATGTTGGCAGCAGCGAGCGAATAGATCGCCCGCACCGAGCGGCCGAGACTGGCCTCGATGGCACGGATGCAGCCGAGGAACTCATCACCCACGGGAGGCATGTCGGCGATGAAAAGGCCCTGCGTCACCATTCCGACCGCCACCACCAGATCGTCGGGAGCAAGTTCGTCGACGGTAATGAGTTCCAATGACCGGTCCTCCATCGCCCGTTGGATCATTTCTGCGTAGATGTAGATCGCCGTCGGATCGATGGTGCAGGTCAGGAAGTGGGCCCCGGTGCGGAGGTTCCGGACGTCCTCGGTAGTGAGTACGGTACTCATGGGGTGGCTCCCCGCGCGGCTGTGGGTGGCACGTGTTCTTCGTTGGCGGAGGTTTCTCCCGCCGCTTGGACCCGGATTCGAACGATTCCGGGGTTGCCGTAGGGCATGGCATAGACGTTCGATTCGATGATGTGGGTTTGGCCGGGGCTGGCGCCTAACTGGACCGCCGCTGAGTGGGCGTCGTCTTCGGCGAGGTTCTGTACGCGTTTCAGGTCAACCCGGCCGCTGACGGTCTCGAGCCTGTCGATCCAAGCTGTCAGCGGCGCCGCGGCAGAGCCTACCAGCGCGGCGTCCTGGGCCGCCGGCAGAGTGGGCACCAGCCCGAAGGGCAGAGCGGTGTCCTGGCGCCCGCGGAGGTCGGCAATCACGGAGGGAATGTCTGCGCGAACCGGATGGTGGGCGGTGTACGGCTCAAGAATGGCGGCGTTGCTCGCGAGGCTTGCGTCAAATCCTTGGCGAATGAGGCTTCTGGCGAAGGGCAGGCCTCCGTGCAGGTGGCCCACGGTGGCCCCAGCCTCCATGCAGAGAATGACTTCCCCTTCGGGGATCCCGGCCAACGTGGCCGCTCCAAGGATTCCCATCGCGGACTCGACGCGCAACCCGTGCACAGGCGTCAGGGCCAGCCGTGATAGAGGTGCGCGGCCGCCGTCGTTCTTTGCAAACGACAAGAGAGTAGTCGGGAACTGACGCCGCCCTGCCTCCTCAAGCATGACAGCCAGCTCTTCCCCCGTCTGCATCAGGGCGCTATTGAGGATGGCGGTGTAGTCCCGGTCTCGGAAAACACTGGAATAGAAGTCACTGGAAATACTGATCCGCATATCTCTGTCGTTGCTGAGGATGGCATCGGCTATGCGCGTTTCATGGTCCCTTGACGACGTCGAACCGACGGAAGTTATCGCCACGTTCCGTACGCCACCGGAGAGGATGCCGGGGAGATCGGCCAGGAACCCCTCCATGCCCAACCGGGCCAGAGGCCTTCCCCGCAGGTCGTGACCACCACGGACATGAACTGTCCGGGTAACTGCAGGCTCAACAAGAGGTGGCAGCACTGTCATGTGGAAGGCGTCCGCAGGGGGACGGGGCGAGATGCGGATGGCCACGACGTCGTCCAGTTTCCGCTCCGCCAAGACCCGCCCGACGTTGGCAGTGATCTCCGTGATGCCTGACTTGAACTCCCGACGGAGCCCTGACAGGGACAATTCCAATGCTTCCTGCAAGCTGCCCGCGTGTACCTCCCGAGCGGCGGAAACTACAGTCCGCCCGTCCAGCACAACGCTCCGGCAGCTGGTTCCCTGTAGTCGCAGTCCCACTCTCATTGTTCAGTTCCTGCCTGGCCTCCACCAACGATGAGTATCTGGCGTGTGATGAACATTTTCCATGTGTTTACGGTCCACCACTAGTGGTCCTCTAAGTCTCCCCCCAAGTTCACCGAAGAGAGCATCGTCGCATGCTCCCTCAGCCTATCGAGACGTTGAGCAACTGGTGTGCTGCCTCTAACTCCGCTTCCGTGAGTTCCAAGAATTTCCCCAGCCTGACATTGTCCACCATGCTAGATATCTAACAAATCGAGTTGACAATGAATTTGGGTTGGATTGACGTCCGCGCACGACGTTCATTCCCAGCGCGGTTCCAGAAGACGTCTATGCATGGAACTACCCACGGTCAGAGCTAGCCCGGCACGCACTATTAAGCTAGACTTCTAGCAAATAGTTATCGTCCCTTTGGTTTTTCTTGGAGAAAATGTGATTGCTGCAGCCGTGGTGGAACGCGCCACCCGACGAGGAGAGCTTCCGTTATGAGCGCTAACGCCCAAAAGATGCAGCGCATCGGGTCCACCGAATATGAATCGCTCGCCCATGCCGCTGCCGTTGAGCTGTACCCGGACGTCGATTCTCCCGCCATGGCGCTGTGCTTCAATCTCATCCGCGCCGCAAACCGTATGACCACAGACATGGAAGTCTCGGTGCACCGTCCCATGGGCATCAGTTTCGCCGGCTACCGCCTGCTGTTCACCATTAGGTCCGTAGGCCAAGTCAACCCAAACGAGTTGGCCCGGCTGTCCAGCGTTTCAACGGCTTCGATGTCGAGCTTGCTCAACACATTGGAGAAGTCCGGGCTCGTGACCCGAGCGCCGGATCCGAAAGACAAGCGCAAGACGCTAGTGCAGCTTTCAGATGAAGGCGAGCAAATGGTGGCCGATCTCTGCCAGATCACCAACCAGCGCGAGCAGGCCTGGGCCGCGGGACTCACCGAAACGGAAGCCTCGATCCTGGCCGAACTGCTGCGCAAGCTGTTGCTGCACCACCCAACTCCCCGAACCAACTAAACCGCCAGGAGAAACTTATGAGGGCTCAAGACGTCCGGCTGGACGACACCGTAATCGCGGAACTAAGGCAGCGCGCCAAAGACTTGGAGGCGCACGCCACCTTGTGGGCAGGAGGACCAACAATTGACTCATCAGGCTCAGCTGCCCTTTCTTCCCTGGTTGAACGGCTGGCCAACATGTATCCATACGGGGATGCGAAGTACATCGGACAACTCCTTAAGCCTCCGCACCCTGTGGCTTGGGTTGCGCAGGCCATTTCGGCATTGATCAATCCGAACAACCATGCCATGGACGGAGGCCCGGCGACCGCGGTCCTGGAAAAGGAAGTCGTGGCCAAACTCGCGGCAATGTTCGGTTATGAGGAACATCTGGGCCATCTGACATCTTCCGGCACCATCGCTAACCTTGAGGCACTCTGGGTTGCCAGGGAGTTGCATCCCGGCAAAGTCATACTGTCCGGAACGAACGCCCACTACACGCACGAGCGCATGTGCCGGTTGCTCGGAACCCAACACGAAACCATTCCGGAAGACAACTTCGGCCGTCTTTCAATGGCAGATCTCAGGACCAGGCTCGCGCAAGGCGGGGTCGGGACCGTTGTCGTCACTTTGGGCACGACGGGTCTTGGTGCACTGGACCAGGTCCATGAGGCCGCGGACCTGGCAGCCGAGTTCGGAGCTCGGCTGCATATCGATGCGGCCTACGGAGGATTCCACACTCTCCTGGCAACTGGTCCCGACCCGCTGGTTGATCCTGCCCCCTTCCTGGCCATACGCCGGGCAGATTCAATCGTCGTAGATCCACATAAGCACGGACTTCAACCGTACGGATGCGGATCTGTGCTCTTCGCTGACCCATCTGTCGGCAGGCTCTACTCGCACGATTCCCCCTACACTTACTTCACTTCTTCTGACCTACATCTTGGGGAGATCAGTCTGGAGTGCTCCAGAGCGGGAGCGTCTGCGGCAGCATTTTGGACCACGGTTGAAGCTCTGGGATTGTCACGCGAGGGAATGGGATCGATTATCGCCGACGGCCGAAAGGCCGCGCTGCAAATAGCTGACATCATCAGAGCCGCCGACGGCGCCGAACTCGTGGTCGAACCCGAACTTGACATCGTTTGCGCCTTCCCTCGACGTCCTACCACCGGGCAAATATCTGCGGCAACAGAAGATGCGTTCGCGGCCTTGGCCGAAGACGGATGGCACTTGGCACTGTATCGGGTCGACAGCAAGTGGCTCGCGAGGAACCATCCTTGGATCGCAGTTGATAGCGACTACACCACTGTCCTGAGATCCTGCACGATGAAACCCGAGCATCTCCAAGTGGCCAAAGAATTCGGCCATCGCCTCGTTGCGTCAATGGAACAGCAGTCCCCACGGACAAGCTAAAACCCAGCTGAACGAGTACATCAAGCGCGTCCAGTTCTGAAGAGCTTCGACGCTGACCGACTTACAACGAAGTGAGGAATTTCCTGTGCAGTTTCACCATCACGGTTATGTATCCGGGGACCCCCTGATCGAGCCGGCAGCAGGAGTGGGAATCAACCGGCCAGTTGAACTTCCGAACGAGGTCGACGTGCTGATCGTCGGCACCGGGCCCGCCGGCATGCTTGCGGCCGCGCAACTGTCCCAATTCCCAAGTGTCGCCACGCGCATCGTGGAGCGCCGTCCCGCGAGGCTCGCCATTGGCCAGGCCGACGGCATTCAGACCCGCACAGTAGAGACGTTCCAGGCCTTCGGATTCGCCGAGCGGATCACCGCCGAGGCATATCGGATCACCGAGACGGCATTCTGGAAGCCCGACCCCGCGGACTCCTCGCGCATCATTCGCATTGCCCGAACCCAGGATGATCCCGCCGACATCAGCGAATTCCCCCACCTCGTCGTTAACCAGGCCCGCGTGCTGGACTACTTCGCCGAGTTCATGGCCAATTCGCCCACACGGATGTCCCCTGACTATGGCTTTGAGTTCCGTTCCCTGAGCGTCTCGGACGAGGGTGAGTACCCCGTCACCGTGACCCTCGTCCGCACCTCCGGACCGCATGCGGGGCAGGAGCGCCTAGTCCGGGCTAAATATGTCGTGGGTGCGGACGGTGCACGCAGCAAGGTGCGTGAGTCCATCGGCTGCGCCCTCGCTGGAGACCAGGCCAACCATGCCTGGGGCGTCATGGATGTCCTGGCCGTGACCGACTTCCCAGATATCCGCCTCAAATGCGCAATCCAGTCCGGAACGGGCGGCAGCATCCTGCTGATCCCGCGCGAAGGCGGCCACCTGTTCAGGATGTACGTTGACCTCGGCGAGGTAGAGCCCCTCAACAAGGGCGCAGTGCGCAGCACGTCCGTGGAGGAAATCATCGACAAGGCGAACGAGATCCTCCACCCCTACACCCTCGATGTCCGCAATGTCGCCTGGCATAGCGTGTACGAGGTGGGCCACCGGCTCACGGACCGGTTCGACGACGTTCTGCCGGAGCACCGCGGGACCCGAATGCCCCGAGTGTTCATCACTGGCGACGCCTGCCACACGCACAGCGCCAAAGCAGGCCAGGGCATGAACGTGTCTATGCAGGACGGCTTCAACCTGGCCTGGAAGCTCGGGCACGTGCTTGAGGGCCGCAGTCCGGAGAGCCTGTTGTCCACCTACTCCGCCGAGCGGCAGGTAGTGGCAAAGAACCTCATCGACTTCGACAAAGAGTGGTCCACCCTCATGGCCAGGAAACCGGAGGAGTTCGAAAACCCCTCCGAGCTGGAGGACTTCTACGTCCGCACCGCCGAATTCCCGGCGGGGTTCACTACCGAGTACGCGCCGTCCATGCTGGTGGCCACCGCCAAACACCAGCGCCTGGCCCCCGCCTTCACCATCGGCAAGCGCTTCAAGTCAGCACCCGTAGTGCGAGTCGCTGATGCCAATCGAGTACACCTCGGCCACCACGCCAAGGCCGACGGCCGCTGGCGAATCTACGTCTTCGCAGACTCGGCGCCGCACAGCGCCGACTCGCCTACCGAGCGGTTCRCCAACTGGATCACCAACTCGCCGGATTCCCCCCTTGCCGCCACTCCGTCGGGGGCCGACCCTGACGCGTGGTTCGACGTCAAAGTGATCTACCAGCAGGATCACACAGGCGTCGACATCAACGCCGTTCCCGCAGTATTCAAACCTCAAGTCGGTCCGTTCCGGCTCACGAACTACGAAAAGGTTTACGCAACAGACCCGACAGCGGACATCTTCGAGCTGCGTGGCCTCAACCGCGGAGGCCTCATAGTGATTGTCCGCCCTGACCAATACGTGGCAAACATCCTGCCGCTCACCGCAACGACCGAACTCGCCGCGTTCTTTGCACCCGTTTTACGGCCGCGAGTCGAAACCAGGGTCTTCAACGAAGGACCTCGAAGTCATGTTGCGCTCAGTCTGAATGCCTTCACCGCGACTCCAACCGCGAGCAGCGCCAAGGACGTGCGGATCCAGGCCAAGAATGTGCGCTCGTTCGCCAGCGAGAATCTAGGGTCTGGATCTGGTTCCCGCGCCTGAATGCTCGGTAGCAGTTAGCTTCGGGGCGTAGTGTTCCGGTCCTCCAGATGACTTTCCTGAGGGAGGATCAGCGCGAGTAATATGCGGGCCCGTTCCCGGCGGCCGCATCCGAGCATGACCGCGCCGGGAGTGTGTTGAGTAGCGGGTGCAGGCCTGGTGCTCATGGTCGTGGAATTCCTAACAGCGGCGCTTAATTCGGGTCAGTGTTGCAAAATCTGGTCCACAAAGTACGCATCCCGGGCTGGCCGGTCTCTTCGGACCACTCAACAGAAGTACCCAGCGTGGGTTTGGAGTTCCGAAGTCGCTGTTCAAGCTTGGCTTCAGCTGCCCTCGACGTTTACCTCCGATCAGCATCTCATGGTTATGAAGAAGAATTGTCAGGGCTTCCCGGGCAGCGGCCAGGGGTGAGTACCCAGAGACAGTGCCGTCGTCAGGTTTCTGGACCACGCCCCATGATCCCACCACCAAGCGGCCTAGTACACGCATCAGTTGGTTCCGGGTTTTCTGCACGGTCAGCAGGAAAACGGAAAAGAACCGAGGGGATTTTCTATCCCGGCCTGAAGCCTGGGAATTCTTGGTCCTTATCCGGCCGTTGATTGGCGCTGCGCGCCGGAGCGGGTCTTAGGCATCGGGAACCACCCGCCCGCGGGCCCCCTGAGTTCCTAGCGTGCACCGGGAAGGACACTGTGACGTTGGTGTGCAACAGTGTCATGTATGGGACGGAAACGTGAAGAAGCTCCGACAAGAAGCGCGTAACGAGCAAAGAATATGTTTGACAATAGACGAACCCTAAGCCCACGCTGTTGCCTACGGCGAGACTCGATGATCATTGCGGAACAGCACGCGGGTGGGGGTACTGTCACACAAGTCTTCTCGGTGCGGCAGGCACGGGACGGTCCCTCCCGATGGGCTCTCCCCAGACGCGCGTTTATGGCGCAATAGGAAACTTTGAACCGGACCGAGCCGACGGCGACCTCGGCCAGATGAAAGGAAGAAGAATATGACCGATCCCCAAGAACATCCCCCAGTCCCCACTCCCGGGAGCGCGCAGGGCTTGAACCAGAAGGTGGAGGGCGGATGCCCGGTGGCCCATGGCAGCGCCACGGCCCAGGGCAGCGAAAGTGAAAACCCGGCGATCGATTCCCCCCAGCCCAAAGGCCACCGACCGCGGACCAATCAGGACTGGTGGCCCAACCAGCTGGACCTTTCCGTGCTGCACACGCACGGCAAGTCAAGCAATCCGCTGGACCCGTCGTTCAGCTACCGAGAGGAATTCCAGAAGCTCGACGTCGAGGCTCTGAAGCGTGACATCACCGAGGTCCTGACTACCTCGCAGGATTGGTGGCCGGCGGACTTCGGCCACTACGGTGGCCTGATGATCCGCCTGAGCTGGCACGCGGCCGGCACCTACCGAGTCCATGACGGCCGCGGTGGAGCGGGCGACGGCAGCCAGCGGTTCGCGCCGCTCAACAGCTGGCCGGACAACGCCAACCTGGACAAGGCCCGGCGACTGCTGTGGCCGGTCAAGCAGAAGTACGGCCAGAAGCTCTCCTGGGCCGACCTGCTGGTCCTGGCCGGCAACGTCGCCTTGGAATCGATGGGCTTCGAGACCTTCGGCTTTGCCTTTGGCCGCGAGGACGTGTGGGAGCCCGAGCAGATCTTCTGGGGCCCCGAAGACGCCTGGCTCGGTGATGAGCGTTACGTCGGTGAAGGCCAGATGTCCGAGGACGTCGGTTCCACCGAAATGGGCCTGATCTACGTGAACCCCGAGGGCCCCATGGGCAACCCGGACCCGGTAGCTGCTGCCGCCTTCATCCGGGAGACGTTCAAGCGCATGGCGATGAACGACGAGGAGACCTTCGCGCTGATCGCCGGCGGCCACACGTTCGGCAAGACCCATGGCGCCGGCCCCGCCGATGCGCATGTGGGTCCCGAACCGGAGGCCGCCAACCTGGAGGCGCAGGGCCTGGGCTGGCTCAGCACCTTCGGCAGTGGCAAGGGCGCGGACACCATCACCTCGGGCCTCGAGGTGACCTGGACGGACATGCCAACCCAATGGAGCAACCGCTTCCTGGAGATCCTGTTCGAGTACGAGTGGGAACTGGTCAAGAGCCCTGGCGGTGCTCACCAGTGGGTTGCCAAGGATGCTCCGAATATCATCCCGGACGCGCACGACGCGGAGAAAAAGCACCGACCCACAATGCTGACGACGGACCTGTCACTGCGCTTCGACCCCGTCTACGAGGAAATCGGTCGCCGCTTCCTCAAGAACCCGGACGAGTTCGCCCTGGCGTTCGCCAAGGCCTGGTACAAGCTGCTGCACCGCGACATGGGACCCGTTGGCCCCCACATGCTGGGCCCGTGGGTTCCGGAAGCCCAGCTGTGGCAGGATCCCGTTCCCGCCGTCGACCATGAACTGATCGACGAGCAGGACATCGCTTCGCTGAAGGCCAAGCTGCTGGGCTCCGGCCTGACCATCCCGCAGCTCGCGGGTACGGCCTGGGCCTCGGCAGCCACCTACCGCAAAACGGACCGGCGCGGCGGCGCCAACGGTGCAAGGATCCGCTTGGAGCCGCAGCGCAGCTGGGAAGCCTCCGAACCGGAGCAGCTGGCAACCGTTCTTCCGGTGCTCGAACGGGTGCAGGAGGAGTTCAACTCTGCGCAGGCTGGCGGCAAGAAGGTCTCCCTTGCAGACCTGATCGTCCTCGGCGGTGCCGCCGCGGTGGAAAAGGCCGCTGCCGACGCCGGGTTCCCCATCACCGTGCCATTCCGGCCGGGACGCACCGATGCCGCCCAGGAGCAGACCGACGTCGAATCCTTCCAGTACCTGCAGCCCAAAGCTGACGGGTTCCGCAACTACCTGCGGCCCGGCTCGAAGCTCCCGCCCGAGGCCCTGCTGCTGGACAAGGCCTACATGCTGGACCTCACAGCACCGGAGATGACGGCACTGGTAGGCGGCATGCGCGCCCTGGGCACCAACCTGGGCGGTTCCAGCCACGGCATGCTGACAGACAAGCCACAGGTCCTGAGCAACGACTTCTTCGTCAACCTGCTCTTGCCGGGCACCAAGTGGAGGGCGTCGGAGTCGGAGGAGAACGTCTATGAGATCACCGACGCCGCCACCGGCGAGCCTAATAAGTTCAACTGAACCGCGGTGTCTGGGCGGTTTGAAAGTGCTGCGGGCCCTGACACTTTTCCAAACCTAGTGTTCGGCGGGGAAGCTGAGCTCAGGAACCCTCCCATAGTCGCTGAGCAGGGTGACGTGCCCGCGATCTGCAGCGCGGCGCTCCTGCTCTAAGAAGTACTGCGATTCCCACCAGACAGGCACATCCGCGGGTCGGTCGGGAGTTTCGCCCTGCTCGATGGCGTCCCGGATTTGCAGCTTGAAGCAGAAGGCGCACCCGTTGAGCTGGGCCGCTCGGATCTTCACGGGCTCGATCAGACGCTCATCCAAGACGGAATCGGTTGCGCTCTCCATAATCGTCTTGTTCAGCTGCATCAGCCCCTGATACGCGCCGGGGTGCTGCTTGCCGATGTTCACTTGACTCATCCGTGTTGGCCGTCCTTTCTCCACACGGTGAAATCGTGCGTTCATCGACAGGACGATGCAGTGCCGCACGGTGGGAGGTCGAGGGCAGCGCTTATGCTTCCGGAGCCCACAGCGAGAGCTTTTCGGGGTTCACCACCATCCGCGCCTTCGTTACCAACCAGCCGAGGACGCCAAGGGCGATGCGTCCTTCGCGCCACATCGCGAAGCCGAGCCACGTCGTGGGTGTCCTGCTCGACGACGTCTGTTCGAGGATCTTTCGTCAAGGCACCGCGGAGAAACCGTGCGACCTTGTCGGCACAAAGATCGGGTTGCGTGCGACGGTACCACCGCGGAAGAAATCTCTCCCCTACCCATCCCAGCGCAGCCTGCAGATCGCGAATCGGCTTGCTTGACTCGACTGGGTCCTCGAGCGGGCCGAAGTGCCCCAGTACACCGATACGGTAGTTCACTGTGACGAGGACGATGCGCCCTTGGCGCACGAGCTCTTGCGACTTGTACCACCGGCTCTCGCCCGAACCTGTCGTGAAGCCGCCTCCCGGGATAAAAAACAGGACGGGCAGTCGGTGGGCGTCGGCCGGGGCCTGGACCCGAAGCGTGAACGCGGCCTCCTGCTGCCTGAGTTCGCCGAGGGCAGGGCCCAGCAGGCTGTCGAGCACACCTGGCGACTGCGGGAAAGCGGCGGGCCCGCCTTGTACTTCGGCTGACCGAATTTGGCCGACTTCACCGAACCGGGGGCCATCTCCCGCTGTTCCATAGCGTATGCCGCGCGCGTCGATCACACGGGCATGCAGATGTGCGCGGACTTCACCTTGCAGAGTCGGAAACGTGAGCTGTGAGTTCACGCAAGGAACTCGTGATCGTCAGCCCTAACCGTCTCGGTTGCCTCCCAGTACTCCACGTTTGTGTAAGGCCATACCTGGGAAACCCGGCCATGCGCGTTTTGATACCAGCTGCGCACGTAGGTCTGCCCCCAAGCCATCCGGCGATTTCCGGCGTCGACCCATTCCACAAAGCGGTCCAGCGCCGCCGGCTTGACGTCGATTGCGGAGGCGCCACGCTGCAGAAGCTCGTGGACGGCCTTCAGGGAGAACTCGACGGCCCGCTCGATCATGAAGTGCAGGCTTCCCGCCACCACTCCTCCAACGTTGGGGCCATAGATCAGGAAGAAGTTGGGGAACCCGGGCACAGTGACGCCGTTGTAGGCCCTGGCGTCGCCCTTCCAGAAATCGTGGATCTCTACACCCTCGCGGCCAACAACCTCCACCTCGTCGAGGTAATCGGAGGGTTTGAACCCGGTGGCGAAGACCACGATGTCCACCTCATGTTCAACGCCGTCCTTATCGATGATCCCCTTCTCGGAGAACCGCTCTATCCCGGCGGTAACCACGGTGGTGCGCTCGGACTTGAGGGCAGCGGCCCACACCCCGTTGTSACGCAGCATCCGTTTGGCTCCCGGCGGATAGTTGGGGATGGCGGTCTCCAACTGTTCCGGACGGTCGGCGAACTGCTCCTTCAAGCGGTCGATCAGCACTTCACGGACTTCCTGGTTCTTGGCCGAAACACTCAACGGCGCACCCTGCCATCCGTCCTCGGCGGTCACCGTGTGCATGCGGCCCGGGATGCCTTGAATCGTCACCCACAGGCGGTACCACTGTGCGTAGTGGGGAACCTTGCGTCGCAACCACGTGAAGGTGTCGCTGACGCCGTCGTGATAATTCGGAGCCGGAAGCATCCACGGCGCGCTGCGCTGGAAGAGCACCAGCCCGGAGACCTCGTCAGCCAGCGCGGGCACAATCTGGTAAGCGCTGGCACCGGTGCCAATGACTGCCACGCGCTTGCCGCGGTAGTCGACGTCGTGCGACCACTCCTGCGAGTGCATGGTCACGCCGTGGTACAGCTCAGCCCCAGGGAAGTCAGGGATGTTGGGCCGGTCCAGTTGGCCTAGGGCACTTACGACGGAGGCAAAGGTGCGCACCCGCTCCACGCCGCCGCTATGGCGGGTGGTCGCCTGCCAAGTGCGTGATTCCTCGTCCCATAGCAAGCGGACAAGACGGGTTGAGAACTCGATGGATTCCACTACGCCTGCACGCTCGGCCACGTCACGTACGTAATCCAAAACGTCTCCCCCTTCCGCGAACTGGTGTGGCCAGTCACCACGCTGGGCGAAGGAATACGAATATCCGAACGTGGGGGTATCGAGGCGGACGCCCGGGTACGTGTTCTTGGCCCAGGTCCCGCCCAGGGTCGGTGCGTCCTCCACCACGGTGAAGGGCACACCTGCCTGCGAATAGCGGTAGGCAGCAGCAATCCCGGCGATTCCGGCACCGATGATCAGCACCGGGAAGTCGCGTCCGTCAGCGACCTCGTCAAAACTCCACTGCGGAGCTCCGCCCTTGTCCGCAGCGAGGTCGAGTTCATGCTTCAGCGACGCGTGCCAGTGCTCGCGGCCGCCCGTGAGGAAGCCGAGGAGGTCAGCTACTGCGTCGTCCTCCAGCATGTCAACGCTGGTGATTTCCTTGTCCCGCAGCTTGCGCAAGCCCTCCAAAGCCAGCGCCTTGGCACGTTCCTGCTGATCCGGTGACATGCCCCCGTGTGGATGAGGCTGGGTATCCACCAGGGTCAAGGGAGGCCGCAGATCGCTGCTGAGGAAAGAGGTATCGCCGAGCGCCGCCGCGAGGGCGGCGAGCAGGACAGGAAGTTCCGCCTGGGCGACGATCTTTTCCAGGTCGACGTCGTCCTCGACGATCGGCTCTGAATTTGTTTGCCAGTAGAGGTCGTCAAACCGCATCGTCTCAGACCTCGTTTCCTGCATGCTCGGCATTTTTCCTCCTTGATTCGTCACGGCCGCGACAGCGGATGGACGTATGAACGCAGTTTGTTGATCACGGCCTGCTCACTTTGCTCGGTGAACGCGGCAGCGACGTAACGGTCGGGACGGACGAGCACGGTGTGGCGTGTGGCCAACCCGGGAAGCGCGAGAACACGCCCCGCATCCACCAGGACCTGCTCATCACGATTCCGGCGAGTCGCGTGGGAATTCCCAGTGAGCGTGATCCGGCGAGCGCCGAGCAGGGACCAGAACTGGCTGGCGGCTGACGTTTCGGCGACACCTGCCCCAAGTGTGATGAGCGCCCACCCGCTCCCCAGATGTGAGTCGAGTGGCGCCGTCGATCCGTCCTCGTCGACTACGGCCGGTTGGCTGAGGGCAAGACCCACCCAGGCTGCGACTCGACGATCAACGTCGCGATCTGCTTTGATGGCCACACCGTTGCGGTAGTCCGGCGGCGTGATGAACCGCATCGAACCCAGGTACCTATGCACAGCGGGAATCAGGCTGACCGTACGGAAAGCAATATCCCGAAGATTGGTCCGGAAAGGGCCGACGGCCATGACTACTGCACCGGTCCGGCGTGAAACCTTGACCATCTTGGCCGCGTGGGTGCGGCGTTCGGACTCGTAAGTGGACAAGAGGCGGTCCGTGCCTACCCCGCGGAGCACTTCCAGCAGCTTCCAGCTCAGGTTCAGGGCGTCCCGCAGGCCTGCGTTCAACCCTTGTCCGGAGAAGGGAGGCATCAAGTGTGCCGCATCCCCGATCAGGAACGCGCGTCCCGAACGGTAGGTGCGTGCCAGCCGCTGATGGGCTACGTAGACCACAGCACGCCTGACGTCTTCGGTGCGGAGCTCCGGGTGGAAGGGTCTGGACAGCTCCAGGATCTTCTCCGGGGACGTCATTTCGTCCGCGTCTTCGTGATCGAAAAGCATGAACTCAAGCCGCAGGCGGCCCTTGATTCCCGGAACCAGGACGTAGGGACGGATCCCATTGCCATGGAACTCGGCGAAGGGTTCGCGTGCCCCGGGGATGTTGAGCAAGTCCACCACAATCCATCGTTCCTGCTGGGTGGAACCCACCAGGTCGATGCCCAGGCTCTCGCGGATAAGGCTGCGACCACCATCCGCCCCAACAAGCCAGGACGCCGTCACGGTGCCGGCGCTGGCGCCGGCGTCGGAGTCGAATCCGACGCTCACACCGTCGGCTTTCTGGCTGATGTAAGTTACCTGGGCACCGGCGAGGAACTCAATCCCATGGTGGTTCCGGGCCTTGTTCCACAGCAGCTCTTCCAGCACGGGCTGGTCGAACTGCGACTTCGCAGGATGGCCGATGCGGGAGGGAACAGGCGTGGACGACGCAAGGGGCCTGTCATTCAACCCGAAGTAGCGGCTGCCGGTTCCCAGCAGCGATTCCGCCATCAGCGCTTCCGCGAGGCCCAAGCGGTCCATCGTCCGGAAGGTCTCGTCAGCGATGCTGATGGCCCGCGGCAGGTCCATCGGCGCCGTGGCGGTTTCGAGCAGCACAACGCGTGCACCGCCGTCGGCAAGCAACAGCGCCGCCGTCAGTCCAACCGGGCCGGCCCCCACGACCGCAACTTCGAAGTCCTCCATGGTGTTACCTCCACGCATTCTTAAGCAACGAGGACGTTGCGAAGGGTGCCGAGCTTGCCGACCTCAACCTCAACCACGTCACCGGGGACCAGGAATGTTGGCGGCTCCATGAACAGCCCCACACCGCCGGGCGTACCTGTAACAATGACGTCGCCCGGAGCCAGCGGAGTGAACGCGGTGACGTACTCGATGATGGCGGGGATGTCGAAGATGAGGTCAGCGACGGCGGCATGCTGCCGGACCTCGCCGTTTACACGGGTTTCCACCACGAGCTCGGTGACGTCACCGACTTCCTCGGCGGACATGAAGTAGGGGCCGAAGGCTCCGCTGAGTGGGAAGTTCTTGCCGGGGGTCCACTGACCCGTGTGGCGCTGCCAGTCGCGGGCGCTGAAGTCATTGAACGCGGCGTAGCCGGCGATGTAGTTCCACGCGTCTTCCGGCTTGACGTGGTCCGCGTGGGCTCCGATCACCAGTGCGACTTCGCCTTCGTAGTCGTACATGGAGCTTTCTGCGGGAATCGGCAGGTCTGCGCCGTGGGCGGCAAGGGTGTCAGAGAAGCGTGCGAAGACGGTGGGCTTGCCTAGCTCGTCCCGTCCGGTTTCCTCCCGGTGGCTGCGGTAATTGACGCCAATGCAGATGACCTTGCCGGGTGCTGACAGGACGGGGAGGAAGGTGGTTCCTTCAACCGGTTGGACCGGCGCCTTGTCCCCCTCCAGGGGAGCTGACAGCAGGCCTTCCTCGATGGCCGACTGCAGCGAGGGGCTGAGGCTGGCGCCACTGGGACCAAGGTCCAGCAGTTCTCCGTTGGCCTCCAGGCCCCATGTGGGCTGGCCTTCTTGGTTCAAGTAACTTGCGTAGCGCATGTGAATCCTTTCTTGTGCCGGCGTCATTGCCTCCGGGCTTGCCGGTGTTTGAACTATACGAAGAATGCATTCTTGAGTCAATAATGTACTTTCGATCCATGAGTGCGTAAGTGTACGCTTGTGCCATGGCACGACAAGCGAATGCAGAAACCATCAGCGAAGTGGTCCGGGGCAAGTTACGGGCCGAAATCTTTGCTGGCCAGTGGGCCCCGGGTACCAACCTCCAGGTTGGTGAGCTCACCAAGCGGTACGGCGCCAGTTCCACTGTCGTCCGTGAAGCGCTGGTGCGTTTGGCTGGTGAAAAGTTGCTGCAATTCCGCCCCAACAGAGGCTTTTTCGTCTCCGAATACACCCTGGAAGAACTGCGCGGCCTGGGTGAACTTCGTTGCCGTGTGGAGGAGTATGGCCTGACCTTGGCCATCGAACAGGGCGACGTTGCCTGGGAGTCCGATCTTCTTGCAGTGCACCACCGCCTGGAGCGGACTCCGCGCCGCACCACCGAGGACCCGAACCATATTTCGGTTGAATGGTTCCTGGCCCACCAGGAGTTCCACGCAAAGCTGCTGGAAGCCTGCCCCGTCCCGTTATTGCAGGACTTCGCCGCCACCCTGGGCGAGGCTACCGCCCTGTACCGCCTCTGGACCGCTCCGGACAAGCGCGCCCAAACCCGGGACATCGAGGCCGAGCACCGGGCCATTCTCGAGGCAACCATTGCCCGCGATGCTCCGACGGCCACCAAGCTTCTGCGTGAGCACTACATGCGCACGATCGATGTGATCGAAGAAGCCGAGTTCCATGCCGCCGCCGAAGCCGGGCTGCCCAAGGAGTAAGGGCAACCCGGCCCGTTACTAGTTCAACGCGATGGGGAAGGCACCGTGCAAGCGGAAGTCCTCGCCGTTGTAGACGCCCCAGCGGTTGAACCAAGTCCGGTCGTCTTGATCCCATTCGATGGGAGGACGGTCGAGGTCGTGGATCTGCTCCAGATCCGTGTACAGTTCCACCACAGTGCCGTTGGGCTCGACGTAGTAGGCCGCGATGTTGTGTCCCGCTCCGTGGCGCACGGGACCCCAGATCAACCGACGACCTTTGGCGAACAACCTGTCACCCAGCCTGCCAAGGTCTGCGATGGACTGGGTCTGCCACGCGTGGTGGTGCAGGGAACCGCGGCCCTTGATGAGGGCAATACCGTGATGATCCGGGTTGCACCGCAGGAAGTACGCGAAGTCCTGGCCAATGACGTCGGAAACCTTGAAGCCGAAGAACTCTACCAGGAAGTCCTTCATGACGGCGGGGTTCTGGGGATGGATATTGATGTGGCCATACCGGTCTGGACCAAAGGACGCAGGACCGTGACGGAAGTCCTTCATCCCCACATAGACGTGGTAGACGTATCCCTCCGGACCCAGGACAGCGAAGCCTTCACCGATCTCCCGCTCGAGTGGGCTACGGGTAAGGATGGGGAACCCAGCCGCCTCCAGGCGCTTGCGGATGATTTCCAGCCCCTCCGGGCTGTCCGCAACAAGGCCGATATGGTCGATTCCGTCCTCTTCGCCTTTTACGTAAACCAGCTCGTGATGGCGGTCCGCAGCGGACAGGTAGGCACGGTTGTCATCGTTCAGCGTCATACGCAGGCCGAGGACATCGGTGGCCAGTTCAAGGGACTCGTCGTAGTCCCTGGTTCGCATTGCGAGATAGCCCATCTCGGCAATCACACCAACTGCCATAGCTAAAACCTTTCTTTGAATGCCCAGCTCCTACACGGAGCGGGACGAGCCGCCATCCACACGGATGTTCTGGCCTGTGATGTAACTTGATTCCTCGCTTGCGAGGAACCGGATGACGCGGGCCACTTCCCCGGAGCTGGCAGCCCTGCGCAGCGGTATCCGGGCGGTCCATTCAGCCGGCACGATACCGGGGTTCTCCTTGGTGAAGCCCGGGAGGACATTGTTCATTCGGATTCCGAACGGACCGTACTCGTCGGAATACAGCTTGGTGAACGACCCCAGGGCGGCACGGAAAGTGCCGGACACCGGGTAGTTCGGATTCGGTTCAAAAGGGGAACTGGTGGAAACGTTCACAACCGATCCCCCGCCGGCGGCAAGCAGGTGGGGAGTGACAATTCGAGCCATGCGGATAACGTTCATAAGGTACATCTCGTAGCCTTCGAGCCATTCGTCGTCGCCGATCTCAAGCACCGGCTTCCTGGCCGCGTGGCCGGCACTGTTAATTACGACGTCGATCCGCCCGTAAGTCTCCAGCGCCAAGTCGGTTATTGACTGCAGGTCCACAACGGAACGGTTCGAACCAACCGCGCCCACCCCGCCGAGGCTCCGTGCCAACTCCATGGCACTGCCGGAGGGAGAAAGGGCTGCGATTTTGTACCCGTCATCAGCCAACGCCCTGGCTGCCGCACCCGCGATTCCGCGGCCACCGCCTACCACCAGCGCTACCTTGACTGGTGCGTTCACTCCTTGTCCTCCGCCTCGCCGAGCTCGGCGTAGTGCTGGACGAGCCTGTCCATGGCGAGCGCCGAGAGTTCTGCCGCTTCGGCGAAGTCAATCTGGTCACCTGCCGAGGCCGAGATGTAGAAACCGTCCGTCAGGGCGCGCCCCAGCATGACGACTTTCCGTGCAAGATCAGGCTTGGCGCGCAGGGCCGCTTCCGGGAGCCCCGGAGTGACGGCCTCAACCATGAGTTCGTACATCTGCTCGCGCACTTCCAGGTACTTCTGGCGGGCAGCGTTTCCTGCCAGCCGCTTCTCCAAGGCAAAGAGCAGGCCGATGATCCAGAACGCTTCCTGTGCGTGCTCGGGATCAGTCGAATTGGCGGCGGACCCGGCGATACTCGTACGAAGGATTGCCCTGTTCTCCGGTCCACGGTGGCGGGTCTGCCAGTTTTCGAAACAATAGTCGATCAGTGCAGCAAACAGGCCCTCTTTGTTTTCGAAGTGCCAGTAGACCGAACCGATCGGCAGGCCGGCAACCCGGGCCACCTCGGCCATGGTGGTGCCTTCATAGCCGACTTTCACGGCCAGCTGGAGCACAGCTTCGAGGATGGCGCGTTCATTTTCCGGTGTGGATTGGTGGACGCGGCGACGCTTGCCGGTCTCGGTCTTGCCGTTGCTGCTGACATCCGCACCTGCCCGGGGGCTCATGCGTTCAACTCCCCGCGCGTCGCAGAGCGTTGTCCGCCGGGGTTGATCTTGGCAAACTGCACTTCCTCATAGATCTCGTGGCGCAGTTCGCCGAAGCGGGGAAGGGACCTGGTGTCTGCTTGGCTGCGGACGTCCGGAAGGTCGATGTGGAGGTCGGCCTGGACAATGGTCGGCGAGCTGGACAAGACCAGGACGCGCTCCGCCAGGTACACGGACTCATCGATGTCATGGGTGACAAAGAGGATGGTCATGTTCAGGCGCTTCCATACGTCCCGCACCAAGTCCTCGAGCTCGCCACGGGTCTGAGCGTCAACCGCCGCGAACGGCTCGTCCATGAGCAGGACGCTCGGGTTGGATGCCACAGCCCGGGCGATGGCCACGCGCTGCTGCATGCCGCCGGACAGCTGCCAAGGGTAGCTCTTGGTCGCGTGGGAAAGGCTGACCGCCTCCAGCGCTTCATTGACACGTGCCTTGCGTTCGGCCTTCGGCACACCGGAGGTCTTCAGAGGCAACCCGACGTTCTCTTCCACAGTGAGCCAGGGGAAGAGACTGCGGCTGTATTCCTGGAATACCACCGCCATGCCCTCGGCTGGACCGGAGACGCGCTTGCCGTCCAGCACCACCTCACCGGAGGTTGGTTCAAGCAGGCCGGCAATGCATTTCAGCAGTGTGGTCTTTCCGGAGCCGGAAGGACCCACGAGGCAGGCAAACTCACCGGCATGGAGATCGAAGGTGAGTGACCTGACGGCCTCCACCTCGTTGCGGGAGCCTACGCCGTAGACCTTCCGGACCTGCTGGACACTGAGACGGACGTCCGACTTGTTAGCCGTCATTGGAGGCCTCCTTAAGACCGTAGTACCATCCCAAAACCCGTTTTTGGATCGCTTGGAATGCAACCGAGAGCAACACACCTATGATCCCCAGCAGGACGATGCCGCTCCACATTTCAGGGATTGCAACGCGGTTTTGGAAATTAATAATCGAGTAGCCAATACCGTCGGTCGAGGCGAACATCTCCGAAACGACCAGCAGGATGAGTCCCACGGCGAGGCTGTGCCGGATGCCGGCCATGATGAGCGGCATCGCTCCGGGCAGCACCAGGTAACGCATGCGGTTGAAGCCACGGAGCCGGTAGACCAGCGAAGTGTTCTTCAATACTTCATCGAGGTTACGCACGCCTTCAACCGTATTCAACAGGATGGGCCAAAGACAGCCCAGGACGATCACCGTCACCTTCATCGTGTCATTGATACCGATGAGCAGGAGCAGGACCGGGATGAGGATGGTTGACGGCACCGCCCTGATGAACTCAAGCAACGGCTCAAGGAGCCACCGCAAGCTGCGGGAAAGGCCGATTGCAATTCCGAGGGCGACGCCGAGCACCAGGGAGATTGCGAGGCTGATCAGGAGCCGCCCCATGCTCGGGAGGACGTCGCTGAAGAACTTCTCGCTGAACCACACCTTGGCAAAAGTGTCGGCCAGTTTGTCGGGCTTGGGGACAAAGAAGTTGACGCCCTGCGCTGTTGCCGCCCACCAGATGACTATGAGGATGACCGGCAGGCCCAGCCACATGCCCAAACGCTTGAGGACGGTCATGCCGCCACCTCCGAACGGACGGAGCTGTGCCAGAAGAGCACTTTTCGCTCGACGAAACGGAAAATCAGGTTCACGACGATTCCCAAAAGACCTGACGTAATGATGAGGGCCATCATCGCCGACGGGTTGTCATTGAGCTGGGCCTGGGCGACCGCACGTCCTATCCCCGGTGTACCGACAATGAGCTCCGCGCTGATGGACAGGATCAAGGCGACAGTAGCTGCAAGCCGGATGCCCGTCATCAGGTACGGCAGGAGCGTGGGGAGAACGAGGTACCGCACGCGCTGCAGCCAGGTCATGCGCAAGGTGTGCACTGTGTCATCAGCAACTTTGTCAATGTCCGTGATGCCGTACAGGACCTGGATCAGGACGATCCAGAAGCAACCGTAAACTACGATCAGTAGCTCGGCGCCGATCCTCGGGCCAAAGAGCAGTGCAGCCAAAGGAATCAGGCCGACAGCCGGAATCGGGCGGAGGAACTCGATGGTGGTGTGGGTCGCCGACCGTAGGAATTTGCTCGAACCGATAAGGAGCCCAACCGCTACGCCACCCAGGATGGCCATGATGAGTCCGAGGAACCAAGCCCACATGGTCTGGCCGACGGTGATCCAGAATTGGGTGAAGGTCAAGTTTGTGAGGAATGTTGGAATGACCACCGATGGTGGTGGCAAGTGGTGCTGGCTGACCGGGCCGAAGGCTGAGAAGACTTCCCAGACGATAAGTGCGGCGAGGATGCCAGCGACACCCAGGACATACGGCCCAATAGCAGCCCACTGCGCAGCACGCCGCACTGTCTGTTCCCGCGTGGGCAGGGAGCGCACAGCCACGCGGCTCAGGATCGGAGTTTGTGTTTCCACGGTTTCTGCTCTCGGTTGTTGCGATGAAATTTGTTGTCGGGGCCGGCCAGCGGCCCCGACAACAGCGGGTTATGGCTTCCAGATCACCTTGTCAACGTCCGGCTTGGTGCTGACGATGCCGTACTTGACGAGCAGATCCGCGAAAAGCTGGATGGTTTCTTTTGAGATGTCCGGGTTGTAGAGAGAGAGCTGGGCCTTCTTCGCAGCTGCAGGGTCCGTCCCCAAAGCGGCCGGCATTGCATCGCGGATCAGGTCGTTGTTCTCCGTCAGGAAAGGCAGGGCTTCCTTCATGGCCGCCGTGAAGCGCTTCACCTTATCGGAGTCACCCTCCACCAGCTTGCCACTGGAAATGGTCACTAGTTCGTTCGAACCCAGCCCGGCCTCCTGGATGAAGTCACTGACTACCCTGCCGCCCTTGGAAACCACCTGCTGCATGAAGGGTGAACCGGCCATGCCGGCGTCGATCTGGCCAGCCTCGATCTGCGCTGCAACCTCCGGGAAGGACAACTGAACGAACGTCACCTTCTTCGGGTCGCCGCCATCCTTGGCTACAGCTTCCCGAATGCCGATCTCGCCGATGCTTCCCAGGGCGTTCACCGAGACCTTCTTGCCTTCAAGATCGCGGGCCGACTTGATGGTTGATGAGGCTCCAACAACCACTGCCGTGGAGTCTTCCACGATCTTGGGGTCGTTCTGGGTGACGCCCTCAACAATGCGGACGTCCAGGCCTTGTGTTGTTGCCGTCAGCGCCGTGACCGGGCTGGCCAACATGAAGTCGAGTTCGCCGGACGCCAGCGCAGGCAGCTGGGCCGCGCTGCTGCCGGCTCCAACCACAAGCTCCAGGTCGATGCCCTGCTTCTTGAAGTAGCCCTTGTCGATGGCCACTTGCATGGCTGCAACGGTGTTGGACGGGAAGATACCGTAGGTGACCTTGGTGAGTCCCTCGGATGTGCTGCCTGCTGCTGCCGGAGTGCTACCGTCCACAGATCCTGATGCGCAGCCACTGAGGGTCAGTGCCAGGCCCAAGGCAGCAACCATAGCTGCGTGGGCTTTCTTGATGTTCATGAGATTCGCTCTCCCTTGAGTGAACGTTGGGCGGGCCTTCCCGCCTTACTGCCTGTGCTGGCGAGTTGCAGCAACAGTATTTTGCGGATTAAGCCTTTGTCAATGGATTATGCATTCTTAATCATGTTATGCGTTCTGCGGCGATAATGTGACGTCGGCCACGCTGAAAACCTTGCCCAAAACGCCGCTGAGTTCCTGTGCAAGGCACTCAGCAGCCACCACATGGTCGGGCCGCACGATGATCGCAGAGAAGGGCCTTTCGTCGAACCAAGCCTTCAGAACGCCGCTTTCGTCGCCCACTACCCGCACGCCAGGCGCGGCAGCAGCTTTGGCCCACGGCAGCTGCGTGGCCGGCACTGCGTGCACAAGGACACCGCCCAGCCTCCCAAGCTTCTCCGCATCAGACTCACTGACGAACGCCATGGGATCGTTGTTCCAGACCACCACACGCCACCCTTGGCCGGTGGCGTCGTCCAACAGGACCGACATACCTTCCTCGTTGCGGACTGTGGGCTGTGGGAACAACGTTCCCACCGTACGCGGCGCGTCTTCCCTGTCCGGGAGAGACTTCCACGTGGGGACCTTCGACGGAACCACAATGCCGTGATCGTACTTAGGCATGGGTTTGTAGCCTTGGTTGTTCAGGCGGGCGCGGGCCTTGGGAAGCCGGTCCACCACGGCGGCGGCCATATCGCGGACGGCCGTGCGCAGCCTGTTGTGGTCCGTCACGAGGTTTGCCATGTTCAGCGACAAAGCCACCATGGCCTTGACGTGTTCACGGCGTTCGTCTTCGTAGGAATCAAGCAGGCGGTCGCTGGCTTTGCCGTGGACCACGGCTGCGAGTTTCCAGCCCAGGTTCAAGGCATCCCGGATGCCGGAGTTCCACCCCTGTCCAGCCACAACGGGCATGACATGGGCCGCATCGCCCGCCAGCAGGAAACGTCCCACACGAAACTTCTCCGCGACGCGGGCGTGGTGGGCATAGACCCGACGGCGGATGATGTTCAGGCGCGCGGGATCGGGAACGTGGGGGGCCAGGAGGGAGAACACGAACTCATCATCCTCGGCCACCTCTTCCGATTCCCCTTCGAACAGCGTGAACTCCCAGCGCCGGATGCCGTGGGGCAGGCTGAGCGTTGCGTAGCCGCGACTGGGGTCTCCACCGAACACTGCATGCGGTGTGCCGATGGGATCGTTCGCGACGTCGATCACGAGTCCGCGCGTCGATCGGGTTTCGCCTTCGAATGCCAGCCCAAGGTGCTGGCGGGTCAGCGACCGGCCGCCGTCGCAACCCACGACGTAGCTGCCGGTAACCCTTCCCTGTCCAGTGGGCATGCTGACCGTGGCGCTGACGCCGTCGGAATCCGATTCAAAAGCGTCCACCCGGCAACCAAAACGCACCTCCACATGGGGGTACCGCGCCAGGCCTTCGAGCAGGGCCTTATCGACCAGGGGCTGAATAAAGCCGTTCCTTCGGGGCCAGCCGAACTCGCGGGTGGTGGGATTGATTTCCGCCAGCACCTTGCGGTCGCCGTTGACGATCCGGATCTTCTGGTCAGGCACCGTGTGCGGCAGCACCTTATCCACCAAACCGATGGTCTGCATGGTCCGGAGCGCCTCGTCGTCAATGCCGACGGCACGCGGGTAATCAATGAGTTCATCGCGGCCTTCAAGGACCACGGTGTTGACGCCAAACTGGCCAAGGAGGTTGGCGAGGGTCAAACCGACCGGACCGGCTCCGATGATAATTACGTCCTTGCGGTCGCTCATTCTGGGCCCCTCAGGGTCTTGATGGATTCCTGAGCCGCACGGCTAAGGAAGACGAGGTCAATGCCGAGGCCGACGTAGTCGACGAGTTCCCGGTCAAGAAGGTCGGCTGCGTAAGTACCGGAGCCAGAATAGATGCCCAGAGTCACGCCGTGTTCCCTCGTCAAGGCAGCCAATTGGACTATGGCTTCGCGGACGGGTCCGTCTTCCCAGTCGCCCCTGCCCGGAAGGCCGAAGGACACGGCCAGGTCCGCCGGCCCGACGTAAATGGAGTCCAGGCCGGGAGTCGTGACGATCTCTTCCGCGTTCTTCAGGCCGGCCACTGTTTCAATCTGGGCGATGGTGGACACGGCGCGGTTGCCCGCTTCGGTGTAGGACTCTCCCTTATAAAGGGACGGCCTGCTGGGACCGAGGCTACGGTTGCCCACACCGGGGTACTTGGTGGCTTCTACCAGCATTCGCGCTTGTTCCCCCGACTCGATGGTAGGTGCGATGATTCCGCGTGCACCGCTGTCCAGCAGACGAAGGATGGGGGCCGGATCCAGGCTTCCTACCCGGGCATAGCTGTAGGCGGAATCGCGGGGTGTGGCCCGCAGCATGGTGCAGGCTGCTTCCAGCCCCACTTCGCCGTGCTGCAGGTCGACCACCACGCCGTCGTATCCAGCAGCCAGCGCCCACTCCGTGACGGAGAGGGAAGGGATTGCCTGGTGCAACAGTGCGGGCGGCCGCCCGCCGCGGCTCTCCCACTTCATTTCGCGGTGCTTTCCGTCAGGCGCTTGGCGTGGGCGGCAGCGTTCATTCCGCCGAATATGGGGTTGATCTCGCGTCGCGCGATCTTCCATTCCCCGTCTACCTCGCGGTAGACCTCCCGGAATTCACCCACGCTGGCAGGCATGAGCGGGTTCTCCGAGGAGTCCCGGAACGTCAGGTACTGCGTCCAGCCATGGAGCTCCCCGCCTACACATTCCAAACGGATGCCGCCGATGAGGTGGCGGCCCACAACTCCCGTGACCTTGGCGCGACGCTCGCCCCAGGCCTTGATGGCGTCACGGCCATCCATGTCGCCCAAGGGGCCGGTGGATACAGCGTCTTCCGTGTATAGCTCCCAGGTTGTGTCCGCCTTGCCGTGATCGAGGCGCCACAGCAATTCCGCGACGAGTGCCTCGATGGCCACCCGGGTTTCGATCGTCACCTTATGCATGGACGGCCTCCGTCAGGTGCGCGACGACGTCTCCGAACCCGTGCGAGTACTTCGCCGAGTACGTAATGTTGGGATCCCAGTCCACGATCAATCCGATGGATCCGGAGAGCAGGATTTCTCCCGCACGGAGGGGCTTGCCGATCCTCAACGAGGTATCTGCCAACCACTGGACTGCATGGATGGGATCGCCCATGACATTTCCGCCAACGCCGCGCGTCAACTCTTCGTCGCCGCGGTAGAGGACCATCTCGACCTGCTTGAGGTCGACTTCGCCGTAAGGGATGCGAACCGAACCTGTGACAATTCCTTCGCAGGCCGCGTTGTCAGCGATCGTGTCAACGATACCCATCTTGTAGCTGTGGTAACGGTTATCAACCAGTTCCATTGCAGGCGTCACATAGTCGATGGCCGCTTCCACTGATGCCAGGTCCGGATCCAGGATGTCCGACTTCAGGACGAACGCCAGCTCGGCTTCGATCTTGGGGTGGAAGTACGCTGACGACGGCCGCTCAACCGGGGACTCGAAGACCATGTTGTCCAGGATGATGCCGTAGTCAGGCTCGTCCACGCCGGCACGCGCCTGGACCACAGGATTGGTCAGGCCAACTTTCCGACCAACGCGACGGCGGCCTTCCGCGGCTTCGCGCTGCTGGGTAACCAGCTCGGAGATGCGGTAGGCCGCGTCCTTGTCCTTCTCCGGTAGCCGGTGGCGAACGAATTCGATAGGGGTGCGCGTTGTCCGCGCCTTGTAGAGATCATCAGCGATCTCCGTAATGATGTCCGACATCTTCATCACGCCTTTCTGCTGAGGAAGTCGAGTGCTTTTTCGTTGAATTTCGTGGGATCCTCCCACTGCGGCCAATGGGCGGCGTTGCGGATCAGCGCGAATTCGCCGTCCAGAATTGCCGCCGCCAGGGTCTCGCCCGTTGCCACACCGCCCGTCGGCTCATGGTCCGTCCACACGAGCAGGGCCGGCACCGGGATGGCAGCGTAGTCTTCCTTGGTCACTTGGTTCCGGGCGCGGATGTCCGGAACCTGGAGCGCCATGATGTGCTCCATGGAGGTGATGAAGCCCGGCCGGCCGTAGACGGCACGGCGTACTTCCACCAGCTCGTCCGTGATCTGTTCGGGATTGTGGATGACCACTTGGAGCCGTGCCTTGACGTTCTCGTAGCTGGGGTCCTCCACGGCCTTGCGACTCACTGGGCTGACACGATCCATGGACATAGGGCCCACCATGCGGCCGCCGGGAGCGCTCAGGACAATGGTGTGCAGGCGCTCGGGGTGGTGCGCGGCGAACTTGATAGCGATCCACCCACCGAGGGACTCGCCCAGGAGGTGCACCTTGTCCAGGCCCAGCACGTCCAGGAGATCCAGGAGATGTGCCTCGTAGTCCGGGATTTCCAAGTCGGCTTCAGCCAACGTTGAAAAGCCATGCCCGGGGTAGTCGTAACCGATGACCTTGTAATTCTGCGCCAGCGCACGGATGTTGTGGGTCCACGCTTCGATGTGCCCGCTGGTGCCATTGAGGAGGACCAGGGTTTGCTGTCCGGCGCCCACGGTAAGGACCCGCGTCCGCCATGGTCCTACTTGAACATACTCAAGGGTGTGGGGAAGGTCGGCAATCTCGCCCCACATGGTTACCTGGGTCATGCGTTCTGGGGAACAGCAGCTGTGATACCGAAGCCGGCACCCCAGGTCTTAACCGGCCAGTAGCGGTCCACCACCATGCTGTAGTCGCCCGCCGTCGACAATGCGCTGAAAGCCGCGATCCAGGAACGCATCTCATGTGCTGCGCTTCCGCCTTCGGCAATGAACTCGTCGTTGTCCCAGCCGTCCACGTCGCTCAGCGAGCCCGAACGGAACACCTTCATCAGCTTCTGGTCCCATTCCTCATTAAGGGGTGCGCTGGATGCGCGGCCGTCCGCAATAGCCTGGATGCCCTCAATGATCTTTCCTTCGCGGGCTGCACGGTCTTCTTTAGACGGTGCATAAGAGACCAAACGCTGCTGGACAGGGTCGGGCGCGCCGTCGTACTCGGGAATCGGCGGGTTGTGGGAGAGCCCGCCCGAGGCCACAAGGAGAACGCGCTTATCCAGTTGCTGGGCAGCGCGACCCAACGCCTCACCCATCAGACGGATCCGGGCCATGGGGGTAAGGGGCTTGCCGATGGCGTTCACAAATACGGGAACGAACGGGTTGGTGAAGCCCGAGCCAAACAGGAATTCCAACGGCTGCATGACGCCGTGGTCAACTTGGAGACGCTCCGAACGAGCTATGTCGATTCCCTGGGCAATGGTGAGCGCGTGCAGTTCCCGGGCAGTCTCGGAATCGACAGGGAGGGGGCCTTCGCCGGTTCCGTAATCGCCAACACCGACAGCCTGAGCACCAATGGCGAACGGCGGCATCATCGAGTAGAGCACACCGTTGAAGTGGTCCGGGCCGAAGATGACGGTAACGTCCGGGGCGAAGTCCTCAACGAATGAGCGAACTTCTCCCAGGGCTTCATTCATTTCGGCGAAGATCGTTCCCCCGGGATCGACGTTCCCAAATGATGGCGCGTGTGACAACGCGGCAAGTGCAAGCGACATTGCTTTCCCTCTCAGTGAGCTCGACCACATCTGGTCGTTCCCTAGAGTGTAGATTCTAGATTCGTCATTTGCAATGCTTTGCTGTGATTCGTGCCAGCCGGCGCCTTCAAACGCATCAAGCCCGGAGCCCTCTCACGTCAGATTCTGGCGCTCACCGGACAGCTGGAAACACTGGCCCTAGTCAAGAAACCAGCACCACTCAAACCCGTAAACCGAGCCTGGAACGGCTAGGCAATCCGTAGGTTCTTCAACGAGGCAACGAAGCCACTCTTCCGGAGGCTTCAAATGAGGCAACGTATTACTCTTCCCGGAGGTATTGCAATGAGGCAACAGGCTCTGACCGTGCGCTTTGAAGCGTCCTTATAGCCACCGGCTTATGGGCACTCAATCGGCAGTTCGGGCTGCGGCTCTGGGTAAACTCGCAGTCAACGGAAGGAGCCTCGCATGACAAAGCGGAAGATTCACGGCCTCTGGGTGTTATACCTAATGCCGATCTTCCTACTCTTCGGCTTGGTCATGTGGCTAATGCAAGATGTTCTGAACTGGTTCTGAGCGTCCGATGGTGGATCCTTGACCGGGCGCAGCTCAAGTCCGGCAAGACATCGGTTATTGTGCAGTGTCCCCTAGTGGGACCCGGCCGCACCGATGAAGACACACGAGACGCGTTCGCGCACGGCGGGTGGGCCGATGGATACCAGGACGACGTATCAATGAAGTATGCCGGCGAGGGAATGAGCGTTGGGGGTAGCCTCCTGTTTGGCCACCGCACCTACGACGACGTCCTCGGATACTGGACCTCCATGGGGCCCAACCCATTCGTCGACGTATTGGTGGGGTCAGAAAAGTTCGTCGTCTCACACAACCCTGACGTCAAACTGAGGTACCCCAACAGCGAACTCCTCGTCGGAGATGCAGTTTCGACCGTAGCCGCGCTCAAGAACCGCTACCCGCGCGACCTCATGATCATGGGCAGCGGTAAATTAGTGCGTCAGCTACACGCCGCAGGCCTGATCGATCAATACGCACTTCCTATTCACCCCATCGTGCTCGGATCAGGAACCCGTCTCTTCCCGGAAGGACCCCGTACGGACCTAAAGTTGGAACGCAGCATCGCAACCACCACCGGCGTGATCATTGCCGAATACAGCGTCACGCCCCGAAGGTTGTTCTGCAACGGCCAGCGGACGCTGGCCTCACGCCACGGCAACAGCACGGAACTCAGGGACTGGCGGAAGTTGCCCAGCCCAGGCGAACTACGCAGCCAAGGTCGGGCCGCCCCCGGATGCGTTGCCCGCCGGCGCCGGGCCGGGCTGCGTCAACGTGCGCGCGGCCCGTGAGCCTGCGGCGGTGCTCGCCCCGATGGTGATGAGGGCTCCGAGGATAATGGCCGCGGCTTCTCCCGTCGCCAACAAATGCAATTGGGAGCCGATCGTTGCCGCGGCAACCGGCACTCCCAACTGGGACGCTGCAAGCACCGCGAGCGGCAGAGGCTGGCCCAATAGCCGCAGGCTTCCATGGACCAGCAGGGCACCCAGACCAAGGCAAATCCCGAGGAGAAGCATTTTGGGGCTTCCGGCAAGGGCGCGCAGATCCAGCGATGCGCCAAGCCAGACGAAAAACACTGGCCCCAGAAAGCCATCGCTGACGGCGAATAGCTGATGAGCCAATCGCCGGGGTTCGCCCACCGCTGCGACCACCAGGCCGAAGGAGAACCCGGCCAGCATGATGGACACGTGACCCGCCACAGCAAGTCCGGAGAGCGCGAACAGCACGGCAAGTTGGACCCTCAGCTCCAGGGCGAACTTCCGGTCCTCGGACACGGCATGCACCCGTGCGCGCGTGCCGTTGCGCTCCAGCCAGCGAAGCACGAAGAACAAAACCGCAGCACACGCCGCGACGACGGCTGCCCCTGCAGCTGCCCTCGGCGCATTGGATGGGTCGACAGCAAGCGGAAGCGCCACAATGCAGGCGATGTCCGCCACCGCCACTTGCGCCGTCGTCGTCAAAACCTGTGGTCCCCTCAGCCGCAGCGAATCGACGATCGGCAGGACCAAGGCTGCCGACGAGGACGCGAGCAGAACGATGTAAAGAGGAGCATGTCCGGTGCCGAAGGCAAAGGCAATGCCGATTCCGACGACGGCCGCCAACACTGCGGCGATGCCGGCACGCAGCGCACCCGCGCCCAGTGCCGGGCGGATGGCTTTGTCCCGCACTGGGACATGCGTTCCTGCGACGAACATGACGAGGGCAAACCCGACGTCGGCCACAAAGGTGAACGTGGCATCCGAGGAGTCCACCAGACCCAAACCCGTACGCCCGATGGCGATGCCAGCCAGTAACTGCCCCAGAACGACGGGGAAATGCCATCTCCGGGGAAGCGCCAGCAGCGGTCCCAGTAGCGCGACCGCGGCGATCAGCGAAAGCTGAAAAAACGACACCTTTCCTCCTTCCACCGGCATGCGGTTGGCTTGCGGTAATTACCGGGGTACGTCAGCCAGTTTGAGTGGATTGTCGGTGCTTTCGTCCGCGTAGTCGCTTGCGCATACCCGATGGTAGCCGTAGGGCACGACAGCGGGTATCCCTTGGGCCAGATCCCCCTGACAGCCAGTTCAAAGCTCCGACATAGGTTCCGTGGCTATCGTACCGACTGTGGAAGAACTCACACCCCGGCCCCTTGGGAGACAGTCTCCCCGGATGGGCGACGCGCGCCTCCGCTCCCTGACGTTTCGACGCCGCCGGGTGGTCATAATGGCCACGGGCGCGATTCTTCTGGCCGTGGCGCTGCCTGTCGGCGTCCACTCGGCCGCGCAGGCCCATTCGACGTCTATCGGCCGGCCGGGTGGCACGACGAATAAACCGGCTGCGAGGAGGAGCACAGCTCCATCCGCCGCGGCTGTCCCCGGAACAGTCGACGTCATTGATCCGGCCTTGGACGCCAAGATCAACGGCATCATCGACGCGTACCCGGAGTATCAGATCGGGGTGGCGCTCATGGATGTGTCGGCCGGAGCCGACGGGCAGGACGTCCATCAATACGGGGTCGAGGAGCCCTTTGAGGCCGCCAGCACCGCCAAGGTCCTGGCCGCGGAAGCGTATTACCATCTTGTTGAAATCGGCGGGGCATCCCTGGACGAGCCCCTGGCAGCCTATCCCGCGTCCTTCCAGTTGAAGGCAATGATCCAGCAAAGCGACAATGACTCCTGGTCGCTGATTATGAATGCCGTCGGCCACCAGGAGCTGACGGCGTACGCGAATTCTTTGGGCGTGCAGTACGACCCCGAGAGCAATACACTCGCCCCGGTGGACATGGCGCGCATCCTTGCCGGGCTCTACTCCGGGAACTTGCTCAATGCCGCGGACACCACTGAACTGTTATCTACCATGCAGGACACTAACGATGAGACGCTCATCCCCGCCGCCGTTCCCGCCGGCGTCACCGTGTTCCACAAGTACGGCGAGCTGGGCGGAGAACTGCACGACGCCGGCGTCCTGGACAAGGATGGCCGCGCCTACGCCCTTRTCGTCTACACCAAAGGTCAGGATCTAAGCAGCGTCCCCGAGCGCACCGAGGTCATCCACCAAGTGACAGGGGCCGTGGCCGAGGCCCTTTTCTAAGGTCCTGACCCGCCGGAGGAAACAGCAACAATTTGTCTGTGTTTCACGACCGTGGCTCCGCTTCCCTGCGAACGTAACAGTTACGTAGGTGATTACGGCGCCGCTGTGGTGGGCGCCGAGGGAATGGCGCTCGGCGAGGCCCCGTTGGTGGGGGACCCATTCTGGCGGTTCCGCCCCTGGCCGCCGTTGAAATTCTGGAACTGGCCCCGCCCCGGACGGGCCTGTCCCGCATCCATTGCCTTAGTGACGCCGACGCCGGCGAAGAAACCGATGGCAACCAGCAGCACCGCGAGGAGGATCTGCGTCAGGCGGCCCATCTTGAACCGCTTCTTTGGCACGAACGGCTCCGATGTCTGGGGCTGTCCCCAACCTTGGGCGGTGGGTTCCTGGCCGGTGGCGTGCAGTACGGCGGTTTGCTGTCCGGCGGTTTGCTGTCCGGCGGTGGGACGTTCGTTATCGAGCTGGTGTGGCTCTGGCTGGTTGTTGGAACCGGGCTCGGGCGTTGGGTAGGACATGTGGGACTCCTGTTGGGATTTTCTCTTGGACGTGCTGGGGGAAGTGGGCCGGTTATTCGTATCGAAGGGCGTCGATTGGCCGGAGTTTCGCCGCTTTGTTGGCCGGGTAGATGCCGAAAATGAGGCCGATGGCTGCGGACACCAGGAATGAGAGCCACACGGTCCACCATTGGACCTCGGGTTGGGTTCCCATCACGGGAAAGGCGCTGCCGACGTAGCCCGCAGCAATGCCGAGCACCCCGCCGATCATGGAAATGATGAATGATTCGATCAGGAACTGGGTCACGATGCTTCCCCTCGAGGCCCCGATCGCTTTGCGGATGCCGATCTCGCGGGTACGTTCGGTGACCGTGACGAGCATGATGTTCATGACGCCGATCCCCCCAACCAGGAGCGAGATACCGGCTACGGCGCCCAAGAGGACGGTCAGCGTGGCCGTGGTGGTGGTGGCGGTGGTGAGGATCTGGGCCTGGTTCCGCACTTGATAGTCACGATTGGCAGAGGTGACATTGTGCCTGGCGTCGAGGATCATTTGCACCTCGTTCTGGGCCTGGTTCATCACGTCCGCTGACTTTGCCTGGACAGTGATGGAGGCCAGGGAGGGCGAGTATCCGGTGAACTTGTCCTGGGCGGCGCTGTAGGGGATGACCACAAGGTCATCCGGATCATTCAGTCCCGAGGACCCTTTCTGGGCCAAGACTCCGGAGACCACAAAGTTCTGTCCGTTGAGGGCGATGGTCTGCCCCACCGCCGAGGTCGCTGAGCTGCCTACCAGATCCTGTGCCACGGTATTGCCTATCACGGCCACTGCGGTGCCGCTGCCGGCGTCGCCGTCACTGAAGTAGGAGCCCGCTGCCAGGGTGTCGTTCGAAATGGCAAAGTACGACGGCGTGGTCCCCACGAAGGTCGCCACGGTATGGGTTGCGTCCTGGTACGTGCTGGTGACGTTCTGGGCAGTGACAACCGGGGCTGTCGCCGCGATGTCGGGAGCCATGACAGGATCAGTCAACGCTGCCATGTCCTGGACGGTGAGATTGGTGCCCCGGGACCGTGGCCCAGTGACTGCCTGTCCCCCGACTGTGCGGCCCCCGGACGTGGTTTGGCGGCTTACGGTCAGCACGTTCGTTCCCAGTTTGCCGATCTGGGCTTTGATGGCGTTCGAGGTTCCTGCGCCCACGGCCAGCAGGATGATGACGGATGCGATGCCGATCAGGATGCCCAGTGTCGTGAGAATAGAGCGCATCTTGTTGGCCATCACCCCAGTCAGGGCGAAGCGTACGGATTCGGCGATCATCATGCTGGTACCGTCGTCGCTTCCGGGTGCCCGTGGACGTCGCGGAGCCTGTAGTCCTCAATGATGTGGCCGTCCTGGAACCGCACGACGCGGTTGGCGCGTGCCGCGACGTCGGTTTCATGCGTGATCATCACGATGGTCCGTCCGCTGGCGTGCAAGGATTCAAACAGGTCAAGAATCTCGTGAGAGGACTTGGTGTCCAATGCTCCCGTTGGTTCATCGGCTAAGAGCAGTACCGGGTTGGTCACGAGGGCGCGGGCGATGGCAACGCGCTGCTGTTGCCCGCCCGAGAGCTGTGAAGGCTTGTGGTCGGCTCGGGAGGCCAGTCCTACCGAATCGAGTACCGCCAGGGCCCGTTCACGCCGTTCCTTGCGGTGCACCTTTGCGTAGGCGAGGGGCATGGACACGTTGTCCACGGCGCGGGTACGCGGAATCAGGTTGAAGTTCTGGAAGACGAAGCCGATCTTCCTGTTGCGGATCTGCGCCAACTGGAATTCATCCAGAGTCCCGGTATCAATGCCATCGAGGTGGTAGGTACCGTCGCTGGCCCCATCGAGGCAGCCGATGATGTTCATCATGGTGGACTTTCCGGAGCCCGACGCCCCGACGATGGCGACGAAATCGCCGCGGTGAATGGAGATGCTGACCGAGTCCAGTGCCCGCACTTCGGCCTCGCCTTTGCCGTAGATTTTGCTCACGGATTGCAGTTCGATGACGGCGTCGTTCATTGTTGCTTACCCGCCGTTTCCACGTGCGCCACTGGCGCCTCCAGCTCCGCCAAACCCGCCGCCTCCACCAAACCCGCCGGTGCCGCCACCGGTTCGTCCCGTGGTCCCGGTGGTGTCCAAGGTGGAGGAGATGGCCGGGAGTTCAATTTGGTCACCTGCGCTGAGGCCGGTAAGCACCTGGGTGCGTCCGTTATCCGTAATCCCCGTTGTGATGGTCACCGGGGTGGGGGTCCCGTCCTTGAGGACGCTGACGGTTTGCGTGGCTCCGGTGGTGGTAATTGCCAGCGAAGGCACCGCCAGGGCGTTCTTGGCGGTCGCAGTGGTCACGGAGATGTTCGCGCTCTGCCCGAGCCGGAGGTCAGCCGGGGGATTATTGATCGAGATGGTCACTGGATAGCTGACTACGTTGTTGGTGGTGGTGGCGTTCTGGGCGATCGCCGTGATCGTGCCCTTTACCGGTGCCGCGGCGGGGTCGGTTTTGAGGGCCGGAAACGTGAAGGTCGCGGAGTCACCGGCCTTCATGGCGGCAATGTCCGATTCGGCGAAGTTGGCAATGACCTGCAGATGTGCGGTGTCGCTGATCGTGATGAGCCCGGAGGACGATGTTCCTGTGGCATCCTTGGACACGCTGCCCGTGGTGCCGGATCCATTGGATGCTTCTGAGGAGGCGGAGCTGGATGAGCCGCCGCTGCTGCCGGCGTTGCCACCAACCACCGCGTTGACGGCGGTGACCGTCCCACTAACCGGGGCCGCGAGGGAGCAGGACGCCAGGTTCTTGGTGGCAGTGTCGACGGCGACTTGGGCAGAGGTGGTATTGGCGGTCACGCCACCCCCGCTTTTCGCGGCGTTGAGCGCCGTCGCGGCCGATGCGACCTGCTCTTTGTCCTTGAGTGCCGAGCTGGCCTGCTGGTTGACTGCCTGGGTCAGTGCCTGCTTGTCCTTCGCCAGCTGGGCCTGGGCGGCGCTGAGGGCGGCCTGGGCCTGTTGGTTGCTCGGCTGGGCGCTGGCAGCGGTTTGAGCAGACGCAACAGCTGCATTGTCATTGTTCACCGCGGTCTGCGCCCCTGCCACGGCAGTGGCCTGCTGGCCCGCGTCCAGGTCGACCGTTTGTTGGGCATTGGCCAGAGTTTGGTTTGCCGCAGCTACTTGGTTGTTGGCTGATGCCTGCTGCTGGTTCGCCTGCGCCGCGGCGGAATCCAGTTGGGCCTGGGCAACAGCAAGCGCGTTCTGGGCGTTGGTCGGATCAATGGTGACCAACACCTGCCCTGCTGTAACTTGCTGTCCCGTCACTGCGGAGACCGTGGCGATCGGTCCGGTGCAATTCTGCGCGTTGATGACGGTCGTACTTGCGGGCGAAACATTACCGCTTGCGGTGGACACAGCAGTGAGGTCCGCTGCGCCGATCGCGACGGTACGGACTGCCGTGTTGGAGGCCGGTTGCGGCACGCCGTCCAACACAAAAAAGGCGCCGGCGACAATGCCGACGACGGCCACCCCGATGCCGCTGTTGATGAGCTGAGGTTTTGTAAGCATTCCCGAACCGTAAGATCATTCGCTTCGAGAATCCCGAGAGCTACCTGACGGTTTACCTTATGTGACGCATCGTTAGATGCTTCATTTCAACAGAGGGCCAGCAAGCAGCGCCCATTGTGTTTGGGCTGACTCAAGTCAGTGGGGCGAGGGTCGGCGGCGAAGGCGTCCATCTGAGAAGCTGGCGCCAGTCTGCCTGGCTAGGCGAGGGCGGCTTTCAGGGCTGCGTGCACCCAATCCCGGTACCGTTCCGGCTCCCAACCGAAATCCAGCACCAGTGATCTGTAGGTGTCCGGGTGACCCACCGACCAGATCACCGCAGCGRCCTGCTCGTCGCTCATTCCGGAGGTAAGCACCCCGCGTTTCCTGAGCGCAGCCGCCGCCTCGGCATAGTTCCGTAGCCGGAGCTCGGCCCGGTCCCGCAGCACTTCGGCCACTTCAGGATCGACGGCGGAAGCCTGCCTCATCACGCTGAATAGTTCACTGCTCCGCGGATGAACTTCGGCAAACCAGTCGGCCAATAGTGCAATAACTGCCGCTGCGTCAGCGGCGGCCGCTGTCCGTTCGCGCATAATCTCCGGAACGGAGCGGGAGGCATCCGGGCCTGCAGCCGTAGCGTCAACCACAGCCGAGAGCAATGCGGCTTTGTTGCCCACGGAGTTGTAGATGGTCTGGATTGCCACACCAGCCTGCTCGGCAACAGCCCCGACAGTGGTGGCCACGTATCCCCTGCTCAGAAACAGCTGACGAGAGGCCTCCACCACGGCGGCTTTGGTAGCGGCAGCTTGAGCTATTCGCCTGTCATTGTGCCGGATTTCCACAGAAAAAGAATAGCATTCTAATGACTGGAATGGTATTCTAATCAAGTCGGAATTCGCTCTTCAGGAGGCTTCGCGATGGACAGCATTGAGCCACTTAACACCGTGATTGTGGGTGCCGGTCAGGCAGGGCTCGCCACCGGCTTCCATCTGAAAAAACGTGGCCAAGACTTCCTCATCCTGGACTCCCATCCGCGCGTCGGCGACGTGTGGCGGAACCGTTGGGATTCACTGCGCCTCTTCACGCCGGCACAGCACGATTCGCTCCCCGGTTTGCCATTTCCGGCCGCTAGAGGCAGCTTTCCCAGCAAAGACGCGATGGCCGGATACCTCGAGGCGTATGCCTCGAACTGGGAACTTCCGGTACGTCATGGTGTCCAGGTCGATGGCATCGAACGCGAGGACGGCTTGTTCCGGGTCCAATCAAGCGAGGGACCGATCCTGGCTAAGAACGTTGTTGTTGCCACGGGCCCGAATGCGCGGCCAAGGATTCCGAGCTTCGCCGCGGATCTTGACCCCAGCATCCAGCAAATGCACGGAGCAAAATACAAGAACGCGGACTCAGTTCCGCCCGGGGACGTCCTGGTGGTCGGCTCCGGTACCTCCGGCGTCGAAATCGCCCTGGAGCTCGCGCCCACGCACCGCACCTATGTCGCCGGAACTCCCCCATTCCACGTTCCGGATCCAGTGACGCGATACGCCGGCGGGCTTTGGTGGCTCCTCATCCACAAGCTGCTGACCCGTTCAACCCCCATCGGACGCAAAGTCGCGATCGGCTTCACCAGGCACGGCGCCCCGCTGATCCGGGCCTCAACCCAAGAGCTCGACGCGGCGGGAGTCACGCGCCTGCCACGACTGGGTGGCACCCGTGAAGGCCAACCTGTTCTGGATGATGGCGCAACACTGCAAGTCTCCACCGTGATCTGGGCCACCGGCTACCAACCGGACTTCGGCTGGATCCGAGGCCTTCCGGCGGACGAAGACGGCTGGCCGCTCACCTCCCGGGGCGCCGTGGAACAACTGCCAGGACTGTTCTTCGTGGGCATGCCGTTCCAATACGGATTGACATCGGGCCTCGTGGGTGGGGTCGGCAGGGACGCCGGGCACGTCGCCGGACTCATCGCCGGACGGGAGTCACTCGCGCCGTTGTCCCGTCAGTGATGCAGTTGCATGCGTTGGAGGACCGTGGCGGAAATTTCTTCCACGGACATGGAGGCAGAGTTCACATAAGGAATGTTGTTGGCCCGGTACATGTCCTCGGCGTTGCGCAACTCAAACGTGCATTGGTTCAGGGATGCATAGTTGCTGCCGGGTCGTCGCTCCTGACGGATCTGGCTCAGACGGACGGGCTGGGATGTCAGTCCGAAACACTTGCCCGCGAATGGCTGAATTGGCTTCGGGAGCGCCATGTTGTCGAAATCCTCTTCGACCAAAGGGAAGTTAGCGGCCAGGATGCCGTGCTGCAAGGCCAGGTACATGGTGGTGGGAGTCTTCCCACATCGGGACGGGGCGATGAGAATCAATTCGGCGCGCTCGAGTGCACGGAGCGACTGACCGTCGTCGTGTTCGATGGCGTATTCAACGGCTGCCATGCGGGATTGGTAGCGGACGGCGTCTCCTACGCCGTGGGCTTGGCCGGGCTTGCCGTTGGCCGCGGCGCCGAGCGTTTCTTCGAGCTGGCCGATGTGGGTACCGAACAGGTCAAAAAGCCGGCCACGGCTTTGGGCGAGGACGGCACGGATGTCAGGCCCGACCGCCGTCGAAAAGATGATGGGAACCGGGCCGGTGGCCGCCACCTTGTCGATCAAGGCAACAACGTCACGCGCCTGCTCCACAGTGGTGATGAACGGGATGGTCCGCCGTTCCAGCCGCTGACCGGGGAACTGGGTCAACAGCGTGTTGCCCAGCGTTTCGGCGGTAATCCCGGTGCTGTCCGAAAGGAAGAACACCGTGGGGGCGGGCGGTGAACCCGCCCCCACGCTGTGATGCTCTGCCATTTAGACCGCGGTGCTCGTGGTGCGTGCCAGCCGCAGCCAGGTCTCGGTGACGGCGTCAGGGTTCAGTGAAATCGAGCTGATGCCCTGTCCCAGGAGCCACTCGGCAAAGTCCGGGTGGTCGCTGGGTCCCTGGCCGCAGATCCCCACATAGCGGCCCTTGGCCCGGCATGCCGTAATCGCCATTTCCAGCAGTTTGGTCACGGCCGGGTTCCGCTCATCGAAGCCTTCGGCCACCAAAGCGGAGTCACGGTCCAGGCCCAAGGTGAGCTGGGTGAGGTCGTTGGAGCCGATGGAAAAGCCGTCAAAGTACTCGAGGAACTCATCGGCAAGGAGCGCGTTGGCCGGCAACTCGCACATCATCACGATCTCCAGACCGTTCTCGCCCCGGCGCAGCCCGTTGGCGGCCAGCAGGTCGATTACACCGCTGGCCTCCTCCAGGGTCCGCACGAACGGAACCATGAGCTTGATGTTGGTCAAACCCATGTCGTTGCGCACGTACTTCAGTGCTTCGCATTCAAGTTCGAAGGCCTGCCGGAAGGCTGCAGAAAGGTACCGGGACGCTCCCCGGTACCCAATCATGGGGTTCTCTTCCTCCGGTTCAAACGCAGGACCACCCATGAGGTTGGCGTACTCGTTGGACTTGAAGTCCGAGAGCCTGATGATGACCGGCTCAGGCGCAAATGCGGCGGCGATGGTCGAGATTCCCTCGGCCAGGCGCCTGATGTAGTAATCGCGTGGACCGTCGTAGGCTGCAGTTTTCTCCTGGATTTGCCGGACGGTGAAGTCATCCAGGGTTGCAGGGCGTTCGATCTCGCCGGCCACGGCCAGCAGGGCGTTGGGGTGGACGCCGATCTGCCGGTTGATGATGAACTCAAGCCGGGCCAAGCCAACACCATGGTTGGGAAGTTTGGCGAAACTGAACGCCTGCTCCGGAGTGCCAACGTTCATCATGATCTTCACTGGAGCCTCCGGCATGGTCTCCAGGCTGGTTTCGTGCAGCGAATATTCCAGCAACCCGTCGTAGACCAGCCCAGCCTCTCCCTCGGCACAACTAACGGTGACTGGAATGCCGTCCTTCAGGATCTGGGATGCGTACCCGGTGCCGACGACGGCGGGAATGCCGAGTTCGCGGGCAATGATGGCGGCGTGGCAGGTACGCCCACCCCGGTCCGTGACGATTGCTGCGGCCTTCTTCATGATGGGTTCCCAGTCCGGGTCCGTCATGTTTGCCACCAGGACATCGCCTTCCTGGAACGAGGCCATCTGGTCAATCGAGGACAGCACCCGGACCTGCCCGGCACCGATCCGCGCCCCAATGGCGCGGCCTTCCACCAGCACCGTGGAGCGCTCGGCAAGGGTGTATCGGGAAGTGGTCCCGGCGGCCTTGCGTGATTCCACGGTTTCGGGACGAGCCTGGAGGATGTACAGCTCTCCGTCCACCCCGTCCTTGCCCCACTCGATATCCATCGGGCGCCCATAGTGCGCTTCGATAGCCACCGCATGCCGGGCAAGCTCTTCAACTTCGGCATCGGTCAGGCTGAAACGGGACCGCAAATCCTGGGGCACCGGAATGAAGTCAACAGTCCGGCCAACCTCGTCGGAATCGGTGTAGACCATCTGCACAGCTTTGTCCCCCAGTCCGCGCTTGAGCACGCCGGGCCGTCCGGCCGCCAAGGCCGGCTTGTACACGTAGAACTCATCCGGGTTCACAGCGCCCTGGACCACGGCCTCCCCCAGACCGTACGAGGACGTGATGAAGACAGCGTCAGTGAAGCCGGTTTCGGTGTCCATGGTGAACATCACACCGGAAGCGCCGACGTCGGAACGCACCATCCGCTGAATACCAGCCGAAAGCGCCACTTCATAGTGGGTGAAGCCATGGTGCACGCGGTAGGCAATGGCCCGGTCGTTGTACAGTGACGCGAACACGTCCTTGATGGCGAGCAGGATGTTCCCGATGYCGCGGATATTCAGGAACGTCTCCTGCTGGCCCGCAAACGAAGCATCCGGAAGATCCTCTGCCGTGGCACTGGAACGTACCGCCCACGACACGTCCCCGCCATGCTCCTGGGTCAGGCGCTGATAGGCGGTGCGGATGTCGTCTTCGAAACCGGCGGGGAACGGCGTCTCACGGATCAGGGTCCGGATTTCCTGGCCGACCTTGGCCAAAGCGGTCACGTCGCCGCTGTCCAGGCCCTCAAGAATGCCTTCAATCCGTGCATCCAGGCCTGACTCCGCCAGAAAGCGCCGGTAAGCGTCCGCCGTCGTCGCGAAACCGCCCGGAACCTTCACCCCGGCAGAGGCGAGATTCCGGACCATTTCCCCGAGCGATGCATTTTTGCCGCCGACCTGGTCAAGGTCGGACAAGCCAAGCTCAGAAAACCAAAGAACGTTAGTCATAAATTGTGTCCTCCATTGGGCACGCTCTGACAAGCGCTTAAAAAACTAGGTCTTGCAAGGATCGTGGCCGCACGCTGCCGGAAGCAAATATATGTGACACGTACAACATCATTCGGGAGTAACGGAAAGTCACCAAAGCAGGGCTCCGCGGAAGTATCTTCAGCGCGAAGTCGTGAGTTGCGCCGCGTCTGCGTAGGTCAGATCCGGTCGGCGAGGTACACGATGATCCCTCTGGGGTCCTCTATGCCTTCCAACGGGCGGCGGGCCAGGAGACCCTTGGCACCCACGAATTCAAACGGGATGGCGTCGTCGCGCCCAGGTCTAGGGCGCGGCGAGAATTTCGATGATCGCGAGGTTCCACCGGTCGGTTGTTGGGGACGTGTCGTTGATGGTCACAGGCGTGCCGTTCGTCGGTGAGGCGGAGTTCTGTCGTTGGACCCAGTACGTGTCTCCCGCTGGCGCCAGGAACTGGTCAACGAGGGTCTGATTCGGCCCTGGCGCGTGGGATACCGGGTTGGACCAGTCCGTGCCGACGCCCCAAACCCAGGAACCGGCCCTGGTGGTGGTGAGGGTGGCCGTCGGCGCGCCAGAGGAGGCGTTCGCACCCAGTGCTGCTCCTGGCGTGGTGTCTGCCCCGCGGAAGGCGACGACGGTCATGGCGGTTTGCCAACTGCCCGAGGCTTGTGTGGCGGTGACGGTCGCATTCGAAAGGGGGCCGGGGGCGACCGCTTGCCAGATCTCGGCGGTGCCTGGTTGCGTGTTGGTTCTTTGTCGGAGTGTCCAGGTCAGCCCTGCGCCGGCAACGCTCGCTATCCGGGCTGAATTCGCGGAGCTTGGTCCGTCCGAACTGATGAAGGCAAGGACGAGTTCGTTGGAGCCGGTGGTTGTCACACCCGAGGCGCTGATCGTCGTCGTGCTGGTGCCTTGGTGGACCGCGACGATCTTGTCGACCGTGACGCCGGGAGGTGCTGCGACGGCTTGCGCCGTGGCCGTGTTCGACGGCGGGCTGACATTGCCTGCCGCGTCGAGGGCGGCAACTGTGTAGGTGTACGTCGTCCCTGAGACCACCGAACTGTCGGTGTAGCTGGTCGACGGCGAAGTCCCGATCACGGTTCCGTCGCGCGAAACCCTGTATGAGGTGACACCCACGTTGTCTGTACTGGCCGTCCACGTCAAGGCGATCTGCCCGGCAGAGGCAGAGGCAGCCAGGCCCGCAGGCGCCGTTGGAGGGGTGGTGTCCTGGCCCGGTGCCGGCAAGCGGACCATGCCGGCTGTGGACGGAACACCATTGCCGTCAATGATCGAGAGCAGGTAATACCCTGGAGGGGCGTAGTTGCCGTTGTCAGGCATTTGGACGTTAAGACCGCCGGAGGTTTGCGAGAAGTTCAGGTTCAAGGCCCTCGCGTTCTGATCGAAGGCATGGGTCACGGATCCTGTCTTGATCAGGGACACCGATTGGATCCGGGTCGCGTCCGGTGTTCCGATGAATGCGGTCGAACCGTACTGGACGCTGCCCGGTACGCTGGAGATGGTTGGCCGCGGGCCTTTGAAGAGGTACGGCGGGGAGTAGATCTGGTAACTTCTCTGGTCCGTGACCCCGTCGTCCCCGCCACCGCCGGATACGAAGACCCGACCGTCCGGGAGCAAAACGGCCACCGAGTGGTAGAGGCGAGGCACCGACATCGGCGCCATGGAGCTCCACGTTCCCGCGGCCGGTTGCCAGACCTCGGCCTGCATCACGGCTTTGGTGACATCCTGACCCGATTTGTCCGTTCCGCCTCCGGTGGCAAGGACTGAGCCATCGGGCAGGTTCGTCAAGTTCACGAAGCTACGGGGAAACGCCATGGGAGCCGTCGCTTGCCACGAAGGGCTTGGCGCGTTCATATCCAGGACGTAGGCGGTATTGGTGGACTGCCCCGTGAATCCACCGTCCGAGGCGGATCCGGCCTTGATGAATTTGCCCGGCGCGTAGTTCGCGATCGAGCCGCCGTCCAGGACACGGGAGTCCACGGTGGTCCATTGCTGCGTGGACACATTCAGGGCAAGGGTCGAAGTGGCTTGTTCGGACGCCCCTGCCTGGAGGACGCGGCCGTCAGGCAGCTGATACATGAAGGGGTAATACGGGATACTCCGGTTCGCGCCCGTCAGGTCGGTCCACGAGTTCGTGGTGGGTGAATAGACTTCCGGAATGGTCACGAGGTCCGGCAAGCTGGCGTTCGAACCCGAGGTCACCAGCACGCGCCCGTCGGCCAACGTCGTCGCCGTCGGGTACCACCGGGGGTGGTTCATAGGCGCCAGGGTCTGCCAGGTTTCCGTGACCGGGTCGAAGGCCGTCACATCGCGGATACCCAGTCCACCTTTTGTCGAGGTCCCGCCGACGACGAGAATTCGGCCATCGGACAGGACCGCCTGCCCTGCGCAGAAAAGATCGACGGCGGCGCTCGGTACCTGGGTGTAGTTGCCTGTCGCCGGATCGAGCAGGTACTGCTGGCCGCCTTGGGAGAAGTCGCCTTGCCATGTGAGAACCTTGCCGGCAGGTGTCAGCGCCGCGTGGATGGACACCTCCGGCCAACCGACGACAGGGCCCCACGAGCCGACCACTGACGGGTCCGTGCCGGACCCGCTCGCCGTGGTGAACGTCGCGTCGCCCGAGACGGCCAGATTGCCTGACGCGTCGGCGGATTTCACCCTGTAGTGGTACAGGGTGCTGGCCGAGAGCCCGGACAGCGCCTGCGAGTGTGTGGTCTGCAGCGCGGAATTCTGAAGTGTGCTCTGGCCGTATGCCGTGGTCGTGCCGTATTCCACTTGCGAGTTGGACGCTTCGTCGGTGGCCCAGGCGATGGTTGTTCCGCTGGAACTGGGCGTGCCGGCAGATACGGAGGAGATCACCGGCGCGGTGGTGTCACCTGTTGCCGTCGAGGCTGGAAGAATTTCCATGACGGAGAGGTTCCACCTGTCCGTTGTGGGTGCTGTGTCATTGATCGCCACCACGGTAGGAGGTGCCGCCGTCGTTATCGCGCTTTGGCGCTGGACCCAGAACGTGTCGCCTTGGCTTGAGAGGTACTCGTCGACCTTTGTCTGCCCGGCGCCGACCGTACGGGCAGTGGCTTTGTCCCAGTCATTTCCCGCTCCCCACACCCATGAGCCTGCCCGCGATGTGGTCAGGGAAGCGTTGGGCGCCCCCGTAGCGGCGTTTCCTGTTCCAACAGCGCCGTCAGTGACCAAATCCGCGCCGACGAACGTGACAACAGTCATCGACGACTGGTACGAACCCGAGTTGGTGGCCGTAACTGTGACGTTCGTCAGTACGGTCGGCGCGACTGCCTGCCAAATCTCCGCGGTGCCCGGTCGGGCATTGGTCCGCTCGCGCAACCGCCACGAGAGGCCGCCACCGACGACCGAGGAGAAAGCCTCCCCCGGGGCTTGCGGCCCGTCCGACATGACGAAGGCAATAAGGAGTTCGTTCGTCTGACTTGTCGTGAAGGCGGGCGAGACGATTCGTGTCGAAGGGGTGCTCTGGTGCGTGCTGACAATCCGGTCCGTGGCCAAAGGTACCGCAGCTGCCGTGGGCGCGGCTGCCGGGAGCAGGCTCACGATGGATCCGGCGACTGCAAGAGATAGGCCCGCAAGCAGCGCGAGGGGCCGGGAGGAAATGATGCGTTGCATGGTTGGTCCTTTGATTCGACTAGCCCGGGCAGGCCAGGATCCGCAGTTCGTGGAAAACCAAGTCGTCAGATTCGACCGAACGAACGTGGCCTTATCACTGAGCTTCAACATATGGACGGGATTCAGTAGCGTCCCGGTGGTCCCTCAGCATGGCGAATGCCCGCAGGGAGCTTCGAAAACCGCACCAGCCATCCGACGTCGTGAAGCCATGCTTCAACACGACCACCCAAGGATGCTCCACTGCGCTGTCAAACGATCCTCCGCTAGACAGCGCTGGCGTCCACTGACGTGTGCAGTCAGGTGCCGCAGGCGTCGTCGACCGCTTCAGACGCCTGATCAGGGACTTTTACTAACAGGGTGATCTCCTCACGATTCTGCAGAGAAACGCATCACCCATCGGGCGGAGACCATGCGTTCGGTAAGCGGCACGGGTGAACCCCTGACGGCGGCAATCATGCCGCCCGAAACGCCGGGCCAGGTACCTCGGCGAGCGCGAAAGACCTAACTGAGCTGCCTCGCGAGCAGCGACTACTTGGAAGACGGCAATGTACGAGTCAGCGGTAATCGTTTGGGAAGACAACCTTGTCTCCGTCAGGCACCGCCGTCACGGTCAGTTCCACACTCGAAGAATAACTGTCCGTGAGCTGTCCTAGCAATGAAAGTTGGTCAGTCTTTTCCTCCGGCGCGCCCAGAAGAAAGCAAGTCCAAGGATCCACACCTCAACAAGGGGAGGGCTCATACGCCAGGACCCTGACCCCCGCACCCCGCACCCCGAGCTGGGGACCGGCGGGGCTCATAAGATGAACGCACTCGTCAGGTTTTGAATGCCGTTGAAAGCACCCCCCGTACAGGGGGGTCCTGCCGTGCCCGAGGTGGGACTCGGAGGCGATTCCAGGCCTTGGAAACACTGGGAGGTGGCGGAAACATGCGGAATGCGGGGCAGTCCGGCGGGTGCACGAGGCAGTGATCCTCGCCATTCATCGCGCATCCATCAGAAAAAGACATGACCGACTCCTCGCGTGCCAAGAATGGGCCAGCAACGAATACAGCGCATGTCACCGTTCGGTGACATGCTGGAACTGACAAGGGAGGCGGCATGACATCAGGAACCAGCATCAACACCCCTGCCGCAGTAGGCACCCTCATCCGTGCCCGGCGCCAGGACCGCGGACTGTCGCAGCAGACCCTTGCTGACAGGTCAGGGGTCTCGAGGAAGTTTCTCATGGACCTCGAAGCCGGCCATGACCGTGCCGAACTCGGCAAATCCCTCGCGGTTCTTGCGGCGCTCGGCTTGTCATTGGAAGCCACAGACCCCCTGCCCCGGGGCAGGGACTACGACCCGGAACGGCGCGACTACGCCCAAACCTTTACACAGCTTCTCGCGGACCGGGACTTCGAGTTCGCCATCAAAATGCTTGCCGACTATGCCACTGCTTCCCTCAAAGCCGGCAAGCCCCTGCTCCAGCGCAGTCCGCGGCTCAAGGAACCCCACTGGTCAGCCGCTCTCGCCGGTATCACAAAGTACACCGCACACCGCCTTGGCCAACCTGCACCATCCTGGACCAAACGCATCAAACCCCTCAACGAGCCATGGATGCCCGCCGAGTCCTACCGGCACGTCCGTGAACCCATGAAGCAGCTCACCATGTCCGAAACGCCACAGGAGCTCGCGGCCATGAACGTCTACATCCGCGAACGCAGCCTGGCCACCGCATGAGCGGCGGGGAACTCAACGCCGAGCAAATACGGGCTCTCCTCCGGGAACTCGGCCGGCGCCTGCACGCCAAAGGCGTCCATGGCGACATCAAACTCGTCGGCGGAGCCGCACTCGTCCTTCAAGGGATTGGCAACCGCCCCACTGCAGATATTAACGCCAGTTACGCCGACAAGGCCGCCGTCGACGCCCTTGTCGATGACATGGCGGCCGAATATGACCTCGCACCTGAGTGGCTCAATTCCAACGCCGCAGCGTTCGTCCCGGACTAAAACCTCAGCGCGACGCCCACGCAGGACAGTCGAACGATCCCCCAAAGCCTGAAGATCCCAGGACACTAGACCGCCGCTAACGGCGCATATGTCGGCGCCAAAGCAGTTCGCCCTTCCGCAACGGTTGAGACGATCCGCAAAGCACGATCCGCCGATCCGGAGAGTTGGGCGGCTTCGTCATGCCGTGACTCCCCTGCCTGTCCATGGACGGTCAGAAGCAACATCGCTGTTTGTCATTCTGATATTCCGATCATGGCCAGGCGGGACCTCCGCGCAACCAGGGCGCTCTGCGCCGGAACCGATCCGGAAACTTCGCTCGGCGCTCCTGCGTCGCTTGAGAACCAGCCCCCAGCACGCGGCACCCCTCCTCACCACGATCGGCTACATCAACTGGTGGCAAGGCCGAGGCAGCAAAGCCCACCAATACATGCAACTCGCCCTCGACACAGACCCCGGCTACCGCTTCGCCAGGCTCAGCGACCAAATGCTCGGAGCCGGCATCATCGCCGGCTGGAACACCAATAGAGACACCGCCTACAAAACCCAACTCGACATGCCCTAACCGGAAGGCAATCACAGTCCGTATAGGTAACTCGAGTACTGCGAGCGTCGCAGAAATGCGGCGCTCGCTTCGTGTAAGAAGCCCGCTGACATGAGGCCGCCTCCACGGGCAGCTTCCGAAACTGCCGGTCCCAGCCTGCACTTCACGAGCGGCTCCAAGGACTGTGGTGCACGTCATGGAAAACTCTTGACAATCTTGTACAACTCTTTCCATACTGGAGGGGCAAGGTTTCAATGGAGCACCTGGAGGACTCATGTCGGCAAAACTCACGGACGTCGCAAAGCTCGCTGGCGTATCACTGGCCACGGCTTCGCGGGCGTTCGGGGATCCAGGGCGGCTGGCCGCGGAAACGCGGCTGAAGGTGATGGCCGCAGCGGATGAGCTGGGCTACGAGATTCCCGGGGTGAACGGCAGCCGCACTTTTGGCGTCATAGTTCCGGACATCTCAAACGCCGTGTTCGCTGCATTGATCAAGGCAATCCAGAACCAGGCTTGGCATGGCCGTCACCGCATGGTCCTGGCGGACACGTCGGAATCCTCCTCCAGGGAGCGGGCACATCTTGAGAGTTTCGCCACCGGCGTTGACGGCATCATCCTGTGCTCGCCCCGCCTCCCCTCGGACCAGATCCACGCCTTGGCAGGCAACGCGCCGTTGGTCGTCATCAACGGTGAAGCCGAGCATGCCGCCTGCGTCCTGATGGAGGCCGGTGAGGGGCTGCGACAGACCGTGGAGCACCTTCACGCTTTGGGTCATCGCAAAATCGCGTACATCCCAGGCCCTGCGTCATCGTGGGCCAACCGCCAGCGCCTGGCCGCGATCACCCAGTTCTGCTCCGACTGGGGCATTGATCTCGTCACGGTCGGGAACCAAAATGCCACGGTCGACGGCGGACTGGCGGCTGCGGCCTCTGTCGTCGCCAGCGGCGCCACGGCGGTCATCGCCTACAACGACCTCGTTGCCATTGGCATGTTGGCCGGAGCCCGCACGCTGGGCTATCACTGCCCCGAAGACATCAGTGTTGTGGGCGTCGATGACCTCGACATTGCCGCTGCGGCCGAACCAGGCCTGACATCCGTCCGGGTCCCCATCGACCGAAGCGGCGCCCTTGGCCTTGAGCTCCTTCTCGAGCAGATGGCTGGAAAGCCAACCGCCACCGAAGCTGTCCACCTCAGCTCCCAACTCATCGTCCGCGGTTCAACATTTGCCGCACGCACAGCAAACCAAGCCCTCCAGGGAAAGTAACCATGAGAATCGTCATCGCAGACCCCAACCTGCTGCCCCACCGCTCCACCTTCGAAGCTGCTCTGCCCGAAGGATCAGTCACTTCCTGGCATGAGAGCTGGAACGAGCATTCAGTGCTTACAGACCTCAAAGACGCAGACGTTTACGTCGGCCCGCGCTTCACTGGCGCCATGGGCGCAGCGGCGCGGAACCTTCGCTTGGTCCACGTTGGCGGCGCCGGCTACGACGGCATCGAGGCCGACGCCCTACCCTCCGGTGTTGTCTGCGCGAATACCTTTCACCACGAAAGCTCGATCGCTGAACACGTGGCCACTGTGCTTGTTGCCCTCCGCCGGAACCTGCTCGGCCAGGACGCCGCCCTCCGGTCGGGTGTGTGGTCCTCGTCGGTCTATTCGACTTCCATCAGCCAGCCAGAAACTCTTCGTGGCGCCGTGGTGACCTTCCTCGGCTTCGGCCACATCGGCGGCGCAGCGTGGAACCTGCTAAAGGCATTCGGCGCCGAAGGAATCGCCATAACACGCAATGGAAATATCGACGCCAACGCCAATGCCCTGCGCTGGGCCGGTACCACCAAACGGCTCGGCGAAGCCCTCAGCGAATCCACAGTCCTCGTCATCAGCATCCCGCTGGCAGAAGAAACGGCGGGAATCATCGGGGCCGCCGAACTCGATGATCTCGGCCCGGACGGGCTTCTCGTGAACGTGGCCCGCGGACCCGTCGTGGACGAAGCCGCCCTCTACGAAGCCCTGAAGGATCGGCGTATCGCGGGTGCCGCCGTCGACGTCTGGTACCAGTATCCCGGGACCGACGGTCGCGGCGAGCCGTCAACCCATCCCTTCGGGCGACTCGACAACGTCATCATGACTCCACACTCCTCCGGTGTTACCGCGGAAACCTTCCGAAATCGTGCCCTCGAAATCGCCGAAAACGTCACCAGACTGTCCAACGGCGAACCTCTCAAGAATGTGGTGATTTCCAAATGAGCCGCAAAATCGTCAACGTCGACGTCCTTGTTACCAGCCCCAGCCGCAACTTCGTCACCCTCAAAATCACCACCGATGACGGCCTGGTTGGCTGGGGCGACGCCACGCTCAACGGCCGCGAATTGTCGGTGGCCAGCTACCTGCGGGACCACCTTGCACCCGCCCTTCTGGGCAGGGACGCGGACCGTATCGAAGACACCTGGCAGTACTTCTACCGTGGCGCCTACTGGCGCCGGGGCCCGGTAACCATGGCCGCTATCGGCGCCATTGACCTCGCCCTCTGGGACATCAAGGGCAAGGCCCTCGGCGTCCCCGTGTACCAGCTCCTCGGCGGCGCCGCACGAGACAAGATCCTCACGTACACGCATGCGACCGGTTGGGACCTGCCTGAACTTTTGGATTCCGTTGACGAGCGCCGTGAGCAGGGCTTCCGCGCCGTGCGCGCCCAGTCCGGCGTTCCCGGCCTGGACAAGGTCTACGGCGTCACCAAGGGCGCGGCGGGTTACGAGCCGGCGGGCCGCGGCGTAGGTCCAGTGGAGGAGGACTGGGACACCTCGGCGTATCTTCGCCACGCCCCCAGGGTACTTTCCGCGGTCCGAGACCATGTTGGCCCTGAACTGAAACTCCTGCATGACGTCCACCACCGGCTCAACCCCACCGAAGCGGCCCGCCTGGCCAGGTCTTTGGAGGACGTGGATCTCTTCTGGCTTGAAGACGTGACGCCCGCCGAGAACCAGCGCCTGCTGCGGACGCTCCGCCAGCAGACCACCATTCCGCTGGCGATAGGTGAGGTGTTCAACACCATCTGGGACGCGGAACTACTTATCACCGAGCGGCTCATCGACTTCATCCGCACTGCCGTGGTTCATGCCGGCGGCATCTCCCACGTCCGCAAGATCCTCGCCCTTGCCGAGGTTTACCAAATCAAGGGCGCACCGCATGGTCCCTCGGATGTCTCCCCCATCAATCTCTCCGCCTCGCTGCACCTCGGCCTTGCCACATACAACTTCGCCATCCAGGAGTACATGGGCTACGACCCCCTCGTGTCGGAGGTGTTCCGTTCCAGCTTCCGTTTCGAGGACGGGTACCTGCACCCAGGCGACGAACCCGGCCTCGGCGTAGAGGTGGACGAAGAGGCCGCCGCCCGCTTCCCGTACAAGCAGGCCTACCTGCCGATTGCCCGTGAGCTCGACGGCTCCATGAAGGACTGGTAAACCATGGCATCCCCAAAGACCCCACCACTCTCGCTGGGCACACCTGGCCTCATAAGCAGCCGCATCGCCCCTCCTGCGGGCATCGTCCACTTGGGTCTTGGCAACTTCCACCGCGCCCACCAGGCCGTCTACACCGACGCGGCCATTAAAGCCGGCGGCGGCGACTGGGGAATCATCGGCGTTTCCAGCCGGTCCTCGACTGTCACGGACGCCATGCACGCCCAGGACATGCTCTATACCGTGGTGGAAATCTCCCCCGAAGGCTCGGGATTTTCGATCCCCCGGGTACACACCGACGCTTTTGTGGCAGCCAAGGATCCGGAGCGCGTGCCTCTTGCCATCGGTGATTCCGTGACCAGGATTGTCTCCCTCACCGTGACCGAGAACGGCTACACCTATTCACCCTCCACCGGATCGTTGAACCTCGCCGATCCGGCCGTACAACACGACCTGCTCAATGCCACCGCGCCCAAGACGCCGATCGGCCAAATCCTCCGCGGACTTCAACACCGTGCCCGCACACACTCAGAACCCATCACGATCCTTAGCTGCGACAACCTGGCGGACAACGGCCACCATACACAGCGGCTGGTCCGCGAATTTGCCTCCAGGCTGCCAGCTGCCGAAGCAACGGAAACGCTGGCATGGATCGATGCCCATGCGAGTTTCCCGTCATCGATGGTGGACAGGATTGTACCGGCCACCACCGAACACTACCGAGCCCTTGTCGCGGAAGAACGCGGCTACATCGACGCCATCCCGGTCCCGGCGGAACCCTTCTCCATGTGGATCATGGAAGATAACTTCATAGCGGGCCGGCCCATGTGGGAAGCCGGAGGTGCTGTTTTCTCCAACGATGTCGCCGGGTATGAACAGCTCAAGGTCCGGCTCCTCAACGGCACCCACTCCCTGATCGCTTACTTGGGTGCACTCTCAGGCGCCGCCACTATCCCTGAATCGGTAGCGCAGGCCCACATCGAACAGGCAGCCCGTACGGTGCTGCGCGACGAGTACCTGCCCAGCGTCAACGTTCCCGCCGGGGTGGACGTCGGCGCCTACGAGGAGCAACTCTTCTCACGCTGGCGCAACTCGGCTTTGGGCCACCGCACCAGCCAAGTCGGTTCCGACGGTTCGGTGAAACTCAGGCAGCGTATTCCGCTGCCGGCGCTGAAAATGCTCGACGCCGGGACCATGCCGCAGCTTCTGGCACTCACCACAGCGGCCTACCTGAGTTGCCTCGCACCGTTGGGTGGCTTCGAGCCCGGGGAACATGCAGATGCCATGGAAGATCCCGCCCGTCGCCTCCTGTCCGGTCTGGCGGCCCAGTCCCGCTCCGGCCATGAGCTGGCCGAAAGTGTCCTGGCCGATCACCATCTCCTCGGCGAGGAACTTGCCGAGCGCACTGACTTCATCGAACGCACCGGCGAATTTATCGACATCCTGCATTCCCACGGCCCACTGGCCGCCATCGCCGATGCCGGCAATCCGACATCCCGCCCCCACGCAGCCCACCGGAGCACCCCATGAACACCCAAACCATCCTTTCGGAACATCGCACGGATCTGCCAACGACCACCGAAGCAGCCGTCCTGCATGGCGCCGGCGATATCCGCATCGAGAACAAACAATTGAAACCGCTTGGCCCGAACGACGTGTTGGTGGAGATGCGTTCCGGTGGAATCTGCGGCTCCGACATGCATTATTTCGCAGAGGGTCGCAATGGCAGCAACGTCCTTGGCCAACCCACCATCCTCGGCCACGAGGGCGCCGGCGTGGTGATTGCCGCCGGCGGAAAGGCCCGCACCGCCGTCGGTACCGCCGTCGTCATCGAACCGGCCATGCCATGCCGGGAGTGCCCGGCATGCCTGTCCGGCCGCTACAACGTGTGCCCAACTGGAATCTGCTTCGGTTCCCCGCCCACGGACGGGCTCTTTGCCCGCCACGTGGTGGTGGCCGACGCCACCCTCCACGCGCTACCTGAAGCCGTACCAGCCGAAATCGGAGCCGCGATCGAGCCACTCGCCGTGGCGGTCTGGGCCGTCGAACGCGCGCAGGTCCAGAGCGGGCATCGGGTGCTGGTCACTGGTGCCGGACCCATTGGCCTTCTCGTGGCCCAGGTCGCAGCGGCCGAGGGCGCCAGCGAAATCGTTGTCACGGACGTCAACGACGACCGGCTCGCCGTCGCTGCCCGGCTGGGAGCAACACGCACCATCAACACCTCCACGGAACCACTTGACCTCAAAGACATGGACCGCCTCATCGAATGCTCCGGAAACATCCGCGCACTCGTCGATGGCATCCACACACTGGGTCCGGGCGCCCGCGCCACGGTGGTCGGGCAAGCCCGGCCCACAGTAGACGGCATTCCGCTTGGCTACCTGCAGCGTTACGAAATCGACCTTGTGACGGCGTTCCGGTACGCCAACGCGTTCCCGACGGCGATCGGCCTGGCCGTATCCGGGAAAGTGGACCTGCGGTCCATCATCACGGCCACCTATCCACTCAACGACGCAGCAGCGGCCCTCACGGCTCCTGTCAACGATCCGCGCAATCTCAAAGTATTGATCAGCTACTAAACACCCCCGCACGGCACGGATGCCGCCGGAGAGCATCACAGAAACATCCATTCAAAGGAGTATGGAAATGACGACAGCAGCAAACCTCCCACCAACGCCCGTGGACCAAACCAAGGTCCGGAAGGCCGCCGTCGCAGGTCTCATCGGTACCACGCTGGAACTCTATGACTTCGTCATCTACGGCACGGCCTCGGCCTTGGTCTTCAGCAAACTCTTCTTCCCCAACATTTCCCCAGCGACCGCGCTCCTCGCAAGCTTCACCACCTTCGCCGTAGGCTTCCTTTTCCGGCCCCTGGGTGGAATATTCTTCTCCCACTTCGGCGACAGACTGGGCCGGAAATGGATCCTCGTTGTAACCCTTCTGCTCATGGGCGGCGCAACGCTGGTCATCGGCCTGCTGCCCACCTTCGACCAAGTGGGACTCCTGGCACCGATCCTCCTGTGTGTCTGCCGGGCCGCCCAAGGCTTCGGCGCCGGCGCAGAACAATCCGGAGGTGCCACATTGCTGACAGAGTCGGCTGCTCCAGGTACCCGGGGACGCTTTGCATCACTGATCATGGTCGGCGCGGCAGCCGGTACCGCACTAGGTGCCCTCGTATGGATCGCCGCCCAAGCACTGGCACCGAACGACATGCTCACCTGGGGCTGGCGGCTCGTGTTCCTCTCCAGCATCTTCGTCACCATTGCCGCCCTTGTCATCCGGCGCAAACTCGACGAGTCTCCGGTCTTTGAAGAAATCAAGCAAACCCGCACAGTCCCGCCCGCACCGCTCAAGGAAGTCGCCAAGAACGGCAAGGCCAACGTCCTGCGCGTCATCCTCATGAACTTCGGCGTCAGCACCCAGTCCTACACCATCCAAGTCTTCATGGCCTCCTACCTCATCACCGTCGTGGGCACCGACCCGAAATTCATTCCACCCGTACTTCTCATCGGTTCACTCTGCGGTGGCGTGGCGGCAGTATCCTTCGGCATCCTGTCCGACAAGATCGGACGCAGGCGCGTTGTTTCCCTCATTACCGGGGCCCTGATCCTCTTCCCCGCCCCCGCGTTCCTGCTGTTGACAACGGGCTCCCCGGCAGCAATCGTCATGGTCATCATCATCGGATTCATGCTCGCCTGCCAAGGCGTGGTCGGAGTACATATGAGCTACTTCCCCGAGATTTTCGGCAGCCGCTACCGCTACGCAGGCGTGACCCTGGGCCGGGAGTTCTCCTCCATCATCGGCGGCGGCGTCGCTCCCATGATCTGCGCAGGCCTGCTGGCAATGTTCAGCAACTCCTGGATCCCGATCGCCATCTACATGTCCTTGACCATGGCCGTAAGCTTCATTGCCACACGGATGTCCCCGGAAACGCTGAACCGGGATCTGACCGATCCCGAGGACGCCCGCCCAAACCGGCCCCTTCTCCAAACAATGGTCGTAAATAACCAGCTCTCCGCCACCGACGCCTAGCACCCCAGCGCTCGTTGACTGATCACCCATGACTGATCACCCCACACCACGAAGGAACATCATGCTCCAGCTCGATACCAAGGAGATTCCCATCCGTCCGGACCTGTCAGCGATGCTCCGCGATACCGGCGTCGTCGCTGTCCTTCGGGCCCGGCACGCACGGGAGTATGCTCCGGTGATCGACGCACTCCAGCAGGGCGGTGTGCTGAGCATCGAACTGACGCTGAGCACACCAGGCGTCTTCGATGAACTCCCACTATTGCGGGATCGATTCGGCGACGGTGTGGAAATCGGCGTCGGAACGGTAACTACGGCCACTGACGCCGAAACGGCGTTGGACCTCGGCGCCGCGTACATCGTGACCCCCACGACCCAGTCCGAGATCATCGCTGCGTGCGTCCAGCGGGACGTCCCCATCTTTGCCGGTGGATTGACGCCCACCGAACTGCATGCCAGCTGGAAACTGGGCGCCACGGCCGTCAAGATCTTCCCCGCATCCGCGGTGGGTCCAGCATATGTTCCGCAACTGCGTGGCCCTTTCCCGGACATCCAAGTGGTTCCCTCCGGCGGGGTAGAGATCGAGGACGTCCCAGCCTGGATCAAAGCCGGAGCCTTGGCAGTCAGCCTGGGAGGCCCGTTGCTGGGTGATGCCTTCAGCGGCGGGGACCTCGGAGAACTGACGGACAGGGCGCGTCGCCTTCGAGCCCTCGTTGACGAAGCGCGTGCTGCCGCATGAAGCGCAGACCGTATGTAGTCACGTTGGGCGAAACCATGGCCCTCATGGCCGCGGACCAACCCGGACCCTTGGCACATGTATCAAGCATGAGCCTGGGCATAGGAGGCTCGGAATCAAATGTCGCGATCGGCCTTCAACGCTTGGGCGTCCAATCAGTGTGGTGTGGCAGGGTCGGTGACGATTCCCTGGGTCAACTCGTGGAACGGGAGATCCGGGCTGAAGGCGTGGATGTCCGCATCACTGTGGATCACGAAGCCCCCACGGGCCTGATGATCAAGGAGCGTCGGACGTCCACCTCCCAAAAAGTCATGTACTACCGCTCAGGCAGCGCAGGATCCCGTATCGCCCCGGACGATGTCGATGAACAACTCATCTCCGGGGCCGCGCTGCTCCACGTCAGCGGCATAACCCCCGCGCTATCACCACAAGCCGCCATAACGCTTCACTATGCCATTGGTACCGCCAGGGCGGCCGGCGTTCCCGTGTCCTTCGACCTGAACTACCGTTCCCGGCTCTGGGACGAAGCAGCCGCTGGAAGCGCTTATCGGGACATCATCGCCTTAGTGGATATTGTCTTTGCCGGCCTTGAGGAGGCTGAACTCGCCGTAGGCGCAGCACCCTATGGCAGTGGCGCTGAGATGGCCGCCCGAAGGATCGCATCGCTGGGCCCTGGCCAGGTAATCATCAAGCTGGGCGCAGCCGGAGCGTTTGCACTCATTGATGGCACCGAATTCTCCCAAGAGGCCACACGCATCGATGCCGTGGACACCGTCGGCGCCGGTGACGCCTTCGTTGCGGGCTATCTGGCTGAATTGGTTAGCGGAATGGAGCCGCAGAAACGGCTGGAGACCGCGGCAAGTGCCGGCGCATTCGTTTGCCTCGTCCCCGGCGACTGGGAAGGCCTTCCGCGCCGCGAAGAACTGCCGTTGCTGAGGGCCCATGAACCGGTCAGCCGTTGAACACAATCCTTCTGCCTCCTGGCGCCAGCAATGAGACGCGCGCTGAGTTTGTTGGACGGAACGGACTGGGACGCCTTGGAATACGGGGCGAAAGACTGGTCCTGGCAAGCGCGGCGTCGGCATCAGTTGGTATGCCTTGGCTGCGGCGGCCAGGCAGTCTTCAAGATGGGTCCCGTGAGGCAACCGTGCTTCGCCGCACGGCACCGCCGCGGCTGCTTGATTGCCACAGCATCATGGAGCGCGTTCCGCTACCTGCAGTAAACACCTCCCGTTCAGCTCGTCACATCACCCCTCGCCCGGTCTAAAACGTGGAGCGACAATGCCTCAACACTACGAACAAAATGCCTTTTTCATCGGAGCGTATGCAGCTGCACCAAGCCTGATTGTGTGGGACCCGGTCGCCGAAGGAACATTCCTGAAATCTGTTCTGGCGCTGCCAAACGTCGCTGGCCTGGAAGTTCCGTTCACCGGAGCCCTTCATAAGGACGACGAGGACTGGTTCCTTCAGCAGCTTCCCGAACACGCAGATTATGTGGTGACAACCATCCCCGGAACCATGGCCAGGCTCGGAGCAGACCCCGCATTCGGCCTGGCGTCCACCTCAACAGCGGGCCGCCGCGCTGCCATTGGATTCGTTCATGAAGCCCTGCAGGCCGTGACCAGGCTGAATTCACGAGTTGGACGCCCGGCCGTCACGGCGGTGGAAATCCACTCAGCCCCTGTGGCCTCCAGCGGCAAAGCCGCAGTCACCGCCTTGAACGAATCCTTGGCCGAGATCTGCTCCTGGGACTGGCAGGGAGCCCGGGTTGTCCTCGAACACTGTGACGCTTACGTTGCTGGCCAAACGCCTTCCAAGGGCTTCCTGACCCTGGAAGCTGAAGCCGAAACGGTTCATCGCGCCAATGCATCCGGCGGCACCGTGGGCATGTCCATCAATTGGGGACGTTCCGTCATTGAGCAGCGGAGACCGGAGGCCGCACTTGACCACATCACGTACCTCCGCGATGCCGGATTGCTGGCAGGAGTCGTTCTTTCCGGCTGCGCATACGCAGACACACGCTTCGGGCCTGCATGGGCAGACGTCCATGTCCCCCCGGCTCCTGCCGCATCCGGCCCAGGCACGGAGACGAGTTCGCCCGGACCGTCGGACGGACTGCTGGAGCCCCTCTCCCTGATGACGGCTGGACGGATCCAGGAATGCCTCCTCGCCGCAGGACCGGGAGAACAGACAGGGTTTCGCGGCCTTAAAGTAGCCGCTGCGCCAAACGCCAGCGTGGAAGAGCGAATATCCACAATTGCTATGAGCTTGGAATTGTTATCCGGCCTTCAAGAAGTCCCCGCTCCGGCAGAAGGACAGCGGTAACTCCTTCGGCATCTGCCGGACAATGACGCGAACCGGTCCTTTGTCTGCTCCCGGGATGATCATGTCTGTTCTGTCCGGCAGCTTGCCGGGCCGATTCTTCACATGCAGCCTGTAGGAACTGTGTCACATCGCGAATTTGCGATGAAGCCGAGACCGCTCGTTCCCCATGTCTGCGATCGGGTGGCTCCCACTGCCGTCCGAGCCAGAGCAGGGCCATGGTTTACAGCCGTCCATGATCAACCCGAACTCGGCGTGGGTGAGGAACATCATTTCGTCCTCGGCCTTCTCAACGCTGGGCAGCCGCACACCCCGGCATGGATTGCGGGTGATGTACCCCAGCATCTCCGCGGTGTTCATGGATGCAGAGATCAACCCGTGGACGTTCTTGATCGTCTTGGATGACCGACCTTTGGCCATCATCGACTTCACCCAGTACGCGATCATCCGGTAGTCGAGCTTGTCGACAGGGACGTGACCGATGACCTTCTTCACATGGAGGTCGAGCATGGTCTGATAGGTCTTCACGGTCCCGCTCGTCGGCCGGACCAGCAGGTCAATGTGCTCCTGGATCAATTCGCCAACAGTCGGAATTTTCGCCCTGTTGTCCAGCAGTGCTTGCTGCGCGATTTCGAAATACTGTCCATTCGCATCGAGCAACCGTTTCAGAGTTTCAGCCTCATGCGCGGAGTCGACAGTGATGCCCTGTTGCTTCCGGATTTTGGGGTCGCGCCAGACCACCATGAAGGACGAAGAGCCGTCCTTTTTGACGCGTTTCCGGATACTAGCCACATAAAAATGCTAGATCCGTGCCAACAGATTTGGGGGTTTTGTCAACAGTCAGGGGCCATATAGGCCCCTGACCTGCGACAACACAGTGCCCGAGGTGGGACTCGAACGGGATTCAAGGCCTTGCGAACACTGGGAACTCCCGAAAACATGCGGAATACGGGCCAGTCCGGCGGCTATACGGGCCAATCCGGAGCGGAAAGTGTGGACATTGTTCACACTTCTTTTTTGCTCCACCGCCACCGAAGAAAAGGACCCGACGCTGCTATGCGCATTCGGATCGGCACCAGCAAAATGGGAGCCGGCACACACTAGAGACCGCCTGCTAAGTCTCAGCATTTTCGCCCGCTTGGAGCCTTCTGCCGGGATGAGGCGGCGGCCAGGGCACGACTCACACCGATCGGTCGAACAAACCAAAATCCGGCAACACTCCGCCCGGCAGAACGATGAGACATCCAACACGAGGGCTGCACCTCCTTCATTGTTAACATGGCGGAGAAGACAATGAGCATCATGACAAGACCCTCCGACCGTCCCGACGACAGAACATCGGTTATCGGCCAAGTCAGGCGGGGTCGCGTCTCCAAAAGGGCTTCGTCCTGCGAATGAACTGCGCGCCCTGCCCTTGCGCGTGGGCGCCGGGAGCGACACTCATGCGTGTACTCCAAAATCCATGCGGCGGAACTACAATGCGGTAGGCAATTCCGTCCGGGGATGACTCAGCGCCAGGCGCCGAGATGACCACATGCTTCCGGATGTCCTGCCAGGATGCCCCTATGGTCAGCACTTCTGCTGTTGCCTCACGTGATTCGTCCCAACGCCGGTGGAACCTTGCTTCCTTCACCTCGAAGAGGTCAGCAAAGTCTGCTTCGACTCTCAGACTGACCCTGCAACGGGCTGGAAACGTCGAGTAGTTGCGGAGGGTGATCCGTTCCGGGATTCCAGCACCCACCTCAGAAGGCGTTCAACAACAAGCGGGGTCTCAACATGGCCGTCCGATCCTCGCACGCGTCCCGCAAATAGGGCCCTGTACGGTTCCTTCAAGGTGGCCGCCAAAGGCTCCACCGGCTCACCGTTTATCGTCAGGTTCCAACCCGACACGATCCGCGTGTCCTCGTAAAAGACACCGTGGGGATACTCCGGATGAATATCGCCATTTCGCGACGATATGCAGAAGGACGAACCTTCCACCAACGTCATCGAACCGGACTCCAGCGGGCAGGCAGCAGCATCAGCATTCCAGCCAGGCATACAGCTCCTTTAAGGACGACAGCATCGGCCAGGTGAAGAGCCTCAGGGGGCTTTGGACTTCCGGCGCGCACGACGATCGCCTGCTGAGGCTACGCTTGCCGCAGGCGTGAATCCACAGTCAGGGGCGAGATATCGGCTTGCGCGAACGGCCAGGGAGCTCATTCGCGCCACGGCAAATCCTCGACGTGGCAGGAAGCAACCTGCAGCTTCGCCATTCGATCCTGACGAACGGGCGGGGCGCCGACCCTAACGAGCGGTGCGAACGTGACCTCAACTGAGAGAAATTTGCAATATTTCCTTGCGCGAGATGGCTATAAGTATCCTACAATATGGGATATCCTGAATCTGCGAACACGGCGCTAACTTGCCCGCCGAAAAATCACACTGGACCCGCCAGGTCAGGACATGCACGTGCGCAAGACTCAACTCATAGGAGAGCAAACGAGTGACTAAGTACCAGCACTATATCGACGGCGATTGGATTGATCCTGAAGGTGGGCTCTGGCTCGACACCATTGATCCCTATCGGGGTGAGCCGTGGGCCCAGATTGCCCGCGGCAACAGCGACGATGTAACCCGCGCTGCTACCGCTGCCCACCGAGCCATGACAACGGGGCCTTGGGCTACTCTGTCTGCATCCGGCCGCGGTAAAATTCTGCGGAACATTGGGGACGTCGTCGCCAAGAATGCGGAGCAGCTGGCGGAGATCGAAGCACGCGATAATGGAAAGCTGCTTGCCGAAATGCACGGCCAACTGGAGGCTATCGCTGACTGCTGGTATTACTACGCTGGTCTGGCAGACAAGGTGGAGGGTGCCTCAATTCCAGTGGCGAAACCTAACACCGTCGCCTTTACAACTCGCGAACCCATCGGCGTCGTTGCCGCTTTGACCGCCTGGAACTCGCCACTGTGGTTCGCCACTGTTAAAAGCGCCCCCGCGATGGCAGCTGGCTGCGCCGTCGTGGTCAAGCCATCCGAGTTTGCCTCTGCCAGCACCCTTGAATTCGCCAAGCTGTTGAAGGAGGCCGGTCTCCCTGATGGCGTATTCAATGTTGTCACCGGCCTAGGACCCGAAGTGGGTTCGGCGCTGGTTGAGCATCCCGCGGTCTCGAAGATTACGTTCACCGGCTCTGACGCAACGGGAGCAAAGATATACGAGACGGCCGCGCGCTCGATGAAGCGGGTGTCCCTGGAGCTAGGTGGAAAATCACCGAACATCGTTTTCGAGGACGCCGACCTCGATTTGGCCGCTGCCGGCGTCGTGTCAGGAATTTTTGGAGCCGCTGGCCAGATGTGCACGGCAGGCTCCCGCCTTCTTGTTCACAGTTCCGTCAAGGAGGTCTTCACCGAAAAGCTCCTCCACGTCGCCCGCAGCATCCGCCTCGGTGATCCCATGGATCCACAGACCAATGTCGGTCCCATTGCCACTCCTCCGCAGTACCAGAAGGTCCTCCAGTACATCGATATCGCCGAGGCCGACGGGGCACGATGCATACTTGGGGGAAAGCCGGCAACTGGCCCTGGCTTGACCGGCGGTCAATTTATCGAGCCGACCATATTCGCAGATGTGACAAACAATATGCGCATTGCCCAGGAAGAGGTCTTCGGGCCGGTCCTTTCAATCATCGAGTTTGAGGATGAAGAACAGGCTGTGCAGATTGGTAATGACATTGCTTACGGGCTTGTCGCCGGTGTCTGGACGAAGAGCATCGGACGTGCCATGCGGATGTCAAAAGCACTCCACGTGGGGACAGTCTGGGTTAACACGTACCGTTCATACAGCTACATGGTGCCGTTTGGGGGAATGAAAGGCTCCGGCCTGGGACGGGAGCAAGGAATCGAGGCTATCAACGAATACCTCGAAACCAAGAGCATCATGATCTCAACCGATGACAACGCACCTGCCAACACTTTCGTACAGCGCTGACCTACTGTTGGACGACATTGAAGACCTCCGAGCAGCTGTCTAAGCTGGCGGAGGTCTTCAATGTCCCGGCCTTAAACAGGCGGCGGCAGTGACGGGCCCAAACCCTGTTCCCTGAGGCAGGGGCGCGGCCTCGGTGATTTGTGCCAGTTCGGCTTCCGGACGTCCATTCCAAAAACATGGGGTGCGCAGGAGTGCCGTGAGTGCGTTGAAAGGCGACAGGAAAGCCGTCGGTGCAGCAGCGCCAGCCGATAGAGTCGGTGCCCAGCCGCGGGACACCTATCGTTTGGGGCCTGGTCCTACCGAAGCAGACGCTGTCCATGCTCGCCCGCGCCAGTTACTCAACCACTGTCTGATTGCGTTCGCCGGCGATAATGGCCGCCATGTCAGCGGTGCCAGCGACGTTCCGTGCTGGCACCGTGGCGGAGGTCCGGGTGATTGGCGCAGGACGATGTCCCAGGCTGGCTACACAGCAGCACTGCGATTAAAAGAAAGAGGTTAGAGCCGGCGCCAATTCCGTGGCCGAAATTGCCGCCGGCTCCAGCACAGTTCAATATCCGGCCAGACAATGAGTTGTCGTGAGCTGGGACCCCCGCCGTTCAGGGCTAAATGTCGGGGCCCACCTGGGCTAAAAAGTCACCCAATGTAAGAAGCGCAGCCGTTCAATGTTGAGTGAGGCAAGTGCGGACATCGCGCGCCATGCACTAATTTAGTTGCGGGGTATCGTTGGGAACGACACCTTTCGCATACAGGTCGGTTGCAAGGTCCCGAAGCGCGCGCAGAGCGACACGTTGAGTAAAAGGACCATACGAAACTCGGGCTACGCCAAGTTTTTCCATCTGGGCGGCAGGAAGCGATCCGGGGGCTCCACCGCCCACAGACAGTTTCCCCCAGCCAAGGCCCTCGACCAGAGGTTCGATGACCTCGCGGGTGCGCGCTCCTGGAACAAACACCAACGCGGCCCCTGCATCCAGGAATGCGCGGCCACGTGTGACAGCGTCTTGAACGCTCTCCTGGATGGGGCGCCCGCCGCCCAACATGATGGCATCAGTACGGGCGTTCAACTGGAACGGAATGCCCTCTGCATTGGCCGCGGCGACGATGGCTTGCACGCGGGCAACTGCTTCGTCAAAAGGCCGAAGACGGTCTTCAACGTTCGCTCCCACGACGCCGAGACCGATAGCCTGCCGGATGGTCTCTGCCGGATTGTCGTAACCATCGTCAAGGTCCGCTGTGACAGGAAGGTCAACCGCTCCTATGACCGTTTTGATCCCGGCTAGGGCCAATTCCAAGGGCATCGTGCCGTCCTCAAAACCATACATCGCAGCGATGGAGTGGCCGGCAGTCGCGATGGCCTTCGTCTCCGGCAACGCAGCGATGGTCGAGGCACTGATGGCGTCCCACACGTTGACAAGCCGAAGGATCTCTTGGCTTTCGTGCAAAGCCTTCAACTGTTGTGCCCGATCTGATAATTGATCTTCAGTCAACACGCTATTCCGTCCTTTGTCGTTCTCCGCAAGAAGCTCTTTTTCCTCATGCGGGTATGGTTTACAGCCTGAATGCACGGCCATGGCTGGTACGAAGAGTCACGGGGAAAGCTCGGCGACGCGACGAGCCAGAAAATCAACGCCGAGGCGTGGACTTGAGAGCACCGGAATCTTTGTCTTTTCCTCGAGGACGGGAGCAAGGCGGTTCATCGATGCTTGCGCCAACACGATCATGTCCACCTGCTTCGCGAGGTCTACCGCCTGCTCGATGACCATGTCGTCGTGTCTTCCCCGGTCTCCGCTCATGAGAACGGAGAAGGCCCCATCGCACAATCTCGTTTCGATGGCGAGGTCGCGCCCGATCTCGCCCGCCTTCGTCCGGATCAGATCCGAGGTCGGTCCAAGGGTTGTTGGCACTGTAGCCAGGACGCCAATCCGGTTGCCCTCGGCAGCAGCCCGTATTGCCATCGCCTCGTCAATTTTAACAACCGGCGTGTGAACCTTGCGGGCCGCGGCGTCAAGCGCTGGGCCTAGAGAGGAGCAGGCAGAAAAAATGATGTCGGCGCCCGCTTCTTCGGCCGCTTGCGCCAGATGCACCATCCGCGCTTCGCTATGATCCGAAATCCCGTTTTCACGCACAACCGTGGCTAATACATCTGAGTCTACGAAATGCAGGACTTCAGCATCGGGTATCAATTCAGCAATAAGGTCATTAATTATTGGCTCGACTGAAACAAAAACGAAACTGGTATGCAGGATTGCAATTTTTTTTGACATGCTTATGTCCCTTTTCAGGTAAATGAAGACTCGGTCCATGGCACCTTGAAAAGGCCAAGGATCCGAGGGGATGCGAACGCAAGATTGGGACTTGGCGCAAAACAGGGCCCTTACCCGCAGTTCACAGAATATCTCACAGTATGGGATAATGGCAAGACCTTCCTAAGGGCAATCAGCTTGATGCGCTTGGTGAGGTAACTGCCGGGCTTCAGGAAGGACCCAAATAACGGCTGAATCCTGGGTCAGAACATCAACGATCGCCTGGAAGAYGTTTTGCGGGGATTCTGAAACGGTGACACGGTCGCCCGGCCGAAGGCTGCCCCAATTTTGCCGCGACTCCGGTTTGCTCGATACCGGAACGAATGCCTTCTTCAGACGGGATGGTTCAGGCAACAGGCTGATATTCGCATGTTCCTTCAACGTGATCTTCCTAACTGACACACTCTTGGCTACGGCACCACGGTGGTCGGGAGATTGGTTTCAGTCATTTCCAGCACCTCGGGAGCACTGATTATTGGCGTGGGACGGCGATGTACTTATATTCGAGGAACTCATCGATGCCAACTTTGCCGCCTTCGCGGCCGATGCCTGATGCTTTGACGCCACCAAATGGTGCGGCTGCGTTGGCGACGATGCCGGTGTTGAGCCCAAGCATGCCGACCTCCAGGGCCTCGCCCACCCGGAAGCCGCGGTCCACGTCCTGGGTGAAGAGGTAGCCCACGAGGCCGTAGGGTGTGTCGTTTGCTTTGGTGATGGCTTCTTCTTCGGTGTCGAACGGGATGACGGGTGCCACGGGTCCGAAGATCTCCTCGGTCATGAGGTCGGCTTCGGGTGAAACGTCGGAGAGAACGGTGGGTGCGTAGAAGTAGCCCGGCCGGTCTGGACGTTTGCCGCCTGTCAAGACCTTCGCACCCTTTTTGACGGCGTCGTCGACAAGCTCCTGGACCTTCCTCAGGGCTTTTTCCTCGATGAGCGGACCGACGTCGGTGCCGGGTTCGGCGCCATCACCAATCGAAAGGGAGCCCATTCGCGCGGCGAGGCGCCGGGCGAATGCTTCGGCGACGGGCCGCTGGACGAAGATTCGGTTTGCGGCCGTGCATGCTTCGCCCATGTTGCGCATTTTCGCCGCTACGGCGCCTTCGACAGCTCGGTCGAGGTCGGCGTCTTCGAAGACAATGAAGGGGGCGTTGCCCCCGAGTTCCATAGAAGACCGCATGACGTGTTTGGCTGCCTGCTCGAGAAGGCGGATACCGACCTCGGTAGAGCCTGTGAAGCTGATTTTGCGGGCGATGCCGCTGGACATCCAGGGTGAGACCACCGAGGATGCCTTGGTCGTGCACACGACATTGAGGACGCCTGCCGGGAGTCCGGCTTCGATAAGAATATCGACGAGCGCCAGGGAGGTGAGGGGGGTCAAAGCTGCGGGTTTGAACACGATCGTGCAGCCAGCTGCGATGGCAGGCCCGATCTTGCGCATGCCCATGGCGATCGGGAAGTTCCACGGCGTGACGAGAACAACGGGTCCAACAGGTTCGCGGGAAACAAGGACGCGGGTCTTTCCGTCACCGGATGTCGTGTGGTCACCGCCTATCCGGACAGCCTCTTCCGAAAACCAGCGGAAGTAATCGGCGGCGTAGGCGATCTCACCTTTGGCTTCGGCTAGAGGCTTGCCCATTTCGCTGGTCATGATGAGGGCGATGTCGTCCTGGCGGGCCATGACGAGGTCGTACGCGCGGCGCAGGATTTCGCTGCGTTCGCGGGGGCTGGTCTTGGCCCAGTCTTTCTGCACACGGCCTGCTGTTTCGATGGCACGTTGTGCATCCTCGGGGCCGCCGTCGGCGACGGTGGCGATGACTTCCTCGGTCGCCGGGTTAACCACTTTGAAGCGGGCGCCGGAGGCAGCTTCTCCCCACTCTCCGTCGATGAAGACGCCGGTGCTGACCTTGGCTATGACTTCGGGTGCTCGCCCGGAGATGCTGAGGCCGCTGACATTGGTGGTCATGAGAGTTCCTCTGTTTCCTTGGTGTGGTGGTCTCTGGTGGTAGTAGCGGCGGTGGCGGCCATGGCCGTTCCCGGGTCGAGGATTTGGGCGAGGTGCAGGCCTGGTCTGCTTGGATCGAGCTGGTCTACCTGCCTGGCGCAGGAGAAGCCGTCAGTCAGGACAACAGTGCTCTGGCCGGCGGCTCTGAGAGCCGGTGCGAGCGCATTCTCTGCGACCTGCATGCTCACGTCATAGTGGTTTGCTTCGAAGCCAAAGTTCCCTGCAACACCGCAGCAGCCGTTAGCATCGACAACATTGGCTACGCCGGCTGCCTCGAGCATCTTGCGTTGTGACTTGGATCCGAAGACCGAGTACTCGTGGCAGTGTGTCTGCAGCACGGCTTCTTCAGGAACGGGGTTTGCCGGGGACGGCATCCAGCCTGCTGCCACGTGGTCGGCGGTGTACGCGGCGAAGCTGCGGATTCGCGCTGCGACGCGCTTGGCCTGCTCGGTGCGAACCAGTTCGGGCAAGTCCTTCCGGAGAGCCGCTGCGCAGCTGGGCTCGACGACGACGATCGGCCGGTCGGTCCCGTCGTCGAGGGCTTCCGCGGCGTTGGACAGCAGCCGCTTCGCGGTGCCCAGTTGGCCGGTCGAGATCCAGGTCAGACCGCAGCAGGCATCGGCCGAGCATTCGACGGTCCGGCCGGATCCGGCGAGGACGCGGGCGGCAGCACCGGCGACCTCCGGCCGGAAGCCGCGCGTAAATGTGTCGACGAACAGGACTATGGAGTTCCCGGCGCGGGCCTGGCCTGCAGGAAGGACGCCGGCGGCGGCGACTCCCCGCCGCCACTCCCCCGCCCCTGCGAAGCGAGGAAGCGCGCGCTTGGTGGTGAGCCCACCTGCTGCTGAGATGATTTTCCCCAACGGCGTCGCCAGGACGGCATTGACCAGCCCGGAGATGTGCCCTGTGAGCTTGAGCCAGCGCGGGAGCCAGCCGAGGGAGAAGTGCGCTATTGGGCGCAGTCGGCCTCGGTAGTAGTGGTCGAAGAATTCGGATTTGTAGGTGGCCATGTCCACCCCTGCGGGACAGTCCGTGGAGCAGGCCTTGCACGACAGGCACAGGTCCAGTGCCTCCCGCACCTCTTCGGATTTCCACCCCTCTTCAACCGTGCGGGCGCCGCGGACCATGTCCTGCAGGACGCGGGCGCGGCCGCGGGTTGAATCTTTCTCATCGCGGGTCGCCTTGTAGCTGGGGCACATTACCCCGCCGCTGTCTGCGCGGCATCTTCCTACGCCGATGCAGCCCTGTACGGCGTGCACCCATGGGTTGGTTCCCGCGGAAGCGATCGGGCGCAGGTCGAAGCTCGTCCGCCATTCCCGGTCGGGGATTCCCTCCAAAGCGAGGTGTGAATCAATGGGGTCCGGGTTCGTCATGGAGCCTGGGTTGAGGATGCCCAGCGGGTCCCAAAGGCGGCGGCATTCGGAAAAGGCTGCCATTACTTCGGGCGAGTACATGAGAGGCAGCAGTTCGGACCGGGCACGGCCGTCACCGTGCTCGCCGGACAGCGACCCGCCGTGCCGGACAACAAGTTCCGCGGCCTGCCTGGTGAACGCGCGGAAGACTTTCCGGCCTTCCTCGCTGCGCAAATCGTAGGTGATGCGCACATGCATGCAGCCGGCACCGAAGTGCCCGTACATAACCCCGGTGAGGCTGTGTCCGGCCAGGAGTTCACGCAGGTCTCCGAGGTAGTCGGCCAGTTTCTCGGGTGCGACGGCGGAATCTTCCCATCCCGGCCACGACTCGCCGCCCGAAGCCAACCGGGAGGACAGGCCCGCCCCGTCTTCCCGCACACGCCAGAGCGAGGCACGTTCGGCGGGGTCTGCGGCGGCACGGCCGTCTACGAGCCGGCTGTTTGCGGCGAGCCGTGCAAGCAGCAGCTCGGCTTGGTCGTGCACTGATTCGAGGTCATCGCCGTCAAGGTCGACGAAGAGCCAGGCCTTCCCCTTGGGCAGGCCCAGGACGGAGTCGGCACCGCGCCGGCGTCGCATGGTCGCGACAATGGCCTCATCGGTGCCTTCGACGGCGGCAGGCGAGAAGTCCAGAATGGTGGGGATGTCGCGTGCGGCGTCGACGACGTCGTTGTAGCCGAGGCAGACAAGCAGGGCTGCGGCTGGCTTTGGTACGAGTTTCATGCGGGCGCCCACGACTACGGCCCAGGTGCCCTCGGAGCCGACGACGGCGCGGGCGACGTTAAATTTCTTCTCGGGCAGTAGATTTTCCAAGTGATAGCCCGAGACTTGGCGGGGGATGCAACCGAGTTCCAGCCGGAAGGTGCTCAGGTTCTCTTGTGCCAGCTGGGTCAGCGACGCCGAGAGCGCGTCTGCCCTGGCGGCGGAAAAGGAGTCTGTGGGATCGGTGGCACGCAGTCCTGTTTCGGTCGCCGTAAGCAGAGCTCCATCGGAGGTGACGACGTCAATTTCGGATACGTGGTCCGAGGTCCGGCCGTAACGGACAGAGTGGTTGCCGCAGGCGTCGTTGCCAATGGCTCCGCCGACGGTGGCGCGGTTCTTGGATGAAGGATCGGGCGCGAACGTGCAGCGGCCATCCGTAGCCCGCTCCACCTCTCGGGACAGGACCGAGAGTATGACGCCGGGCTCGACTTCCACCGTTCCCGCCTCTTCATTGATGGCAAGGACCTGGTTCATGTGCCGCGAGAAATCCAGGACGAGACCGGGGCCGATAGCGTTGCCGGCCATGGACGTGCCGCCGCCCCGGGCAATGATAGAGGTACCACTCTCCCGGCACGCTGCGACGGCGGCAACGACATCATCAACGCTCCGGGGAAAGGAGACCGCGAGGGGTTCGACACGGTAGTTCGAGGCGTCGTAGGAATATTCAGCACGCCTGCGTGAAGAAGAGTCAGTTGAAACTCCTGCCTTTGCGAGTTTCCTCAGCAGCACAGTAGCTGGAGCGGAGACCCCGCTGACGGGGTCGCCACTAACCTGCATCGAAGCGGTGCCGTTGGCGCTGTCTCCCTGCAGCATTTCCTGGTCGCGCAGCGTCGCGCCACTGGAGGCATCAGTCATTACAATGAGTTCCTTCTCGTAAGTCAGGGAATCGCCGGTCAACGAAAGGCGGGGCCCCATGGGCCCCGCCCTACGTCGATCGACTTAGAAAGTGTGGAGCACTACGCGGAGGAACTCAGTGGGTTCGATGGCCTCAAGGGGGACCGGGCCTTCGTTGGCGAGGAATTCGTAGCCGGTCTCCGGACCGTACTTTTCACCGCTCGCGGTGACCTGACCCTTGGTCTGGAAGAGGATCTCGATGGAGGGGAACTGGCCGGCGCGGTAAACAGCACCGGGTTCGAGACGCAAGAAGCCCGTGCGCAGTTTACGCTCAGTGAAAGTTCCAAGCCACTTTTCTGAGACACCTTCATCACCTGAGGGGAGCCAGTCATAAGCCTCAGGATTGATGGCGATGACGTCTTCGTATCGCGGGGTTGCGAATTCGAGCTTACGGCCGGTGGCGTGCTCGAAAATTGCCTGCGAACCATCAAGCGTCTGGGGCTGGCCACTAGCGTCCGTGAAGTGGTAGAGACCCTTCTTGAACTCACCGGTCTTGGCGAGTTCGGCGTTACCCGCTTCGCGCTGCGCGGCGCTCAGATAGCCCTGGCCGCTCGCGCCGCCAGCCTGCAGGACCATCGTCCGCAGGCCTTCGGCGCGGGCCTGGGGCCCATAGTAGACGCTTTCGGGGAAATAACCGACCCAGCCCTGCTCCAGCACGTTCTCTTCCGTGTAAGGCAAGCGACCCTCAATGACGTAACGGATCTGGTCAAAGGTGTGCCTGTGCCGGGGGGTACCCCACCCACCACTGCCTGTAACACCGATGTTCAGGTCGTAATTGTTGGGCGACCCATCTTCACCGAACAACAGGTGTTTCTGGTCCAGTTTCCCTTCACGCATGGTCCCGACCGCTTCACTGCCGGTGTCGGCTGCTTTGCTGACGCGCATAATCCTGCTCCTTCACAAAAATTTGATGTCATCCCCGACGGGAGCCGATGGATTGGCGCCCGGCCCGGCCGCTGCATTCGTGCCGAACCGGGCGCCTTTGTGAACACTATCTCACAGTTCTGGATATTGTAAATAGTATGAATTAGTCGCAAGATCGGCCGCATGGACCGTCCGGCGCCGCAGCGGGAGGACCGCGCGGGAGGGTAGATCAGGGACCCGGGCACTGGGGCGGTCGAGCGCGAGCAGGCGGCACTGCACCTGAAGGATGTCCCGAACGAATCACGCGGACCCTGTTGACTAATTCCGATAATGCCGGATATTCTCAATCATCGAGCTTCAAGTGATTACGGACACACCACACCCGGTTCAACAGAAGACGCTCCCCGTTCTTCAGGAAGTCACTGTTCCAAGGGCTTATAGGCCCTACGAATCTCACCCTTCATCAGCAGTCGAGGCATAGCAACCCGCCACGCGCCTTGGGCTCAGATATTGGTTCGCGTTCCGCTCAAGGAAGAGAAGGTTCATGCAAAGGAAAAACCTGACGGTTGACCGTCCTGCCCATACAGAGTCTGCCGTAAGCCCTCGGCCAACTCTGGATGCGCCCAAACCCGAGCAACGAAAAGCCGCCGCGACACGGCGCCGCCTTGGTTCAGTCGCCTGGTCGGCACTGCCGTTGCTGGTCTTCGTAGCAATCCTTGCCCTGTGGGCTGCAGTAGTCGAGCTGTTTAAGATTCCCGCCTATCTGCTGCCCGGGCCTGTCGATGTAATCGAACGGCTTGTACACGACGCCGCTAGCCTATGGACGCATACCCAGTCGACCCTCGTCGTGATCGTTGTCGGCCTGGTTCTTAGTATCGTGATAGGCGTACCTCTGGGCTTGCTAATTGCACTATCGCGGACTGCAAAGCAGCTGCTCTACCCGCAGGTCATCATCCTTCAGCTTGTGCCAAAAATTGCAGTAGCGCCGCTGCTCCTGGTCTGGCTCGGGTTCAGCATCAACACCAAAATCGGCCTGGTGATCCTTATAACGTTCTTCCCCCTGCTGATGGCAAGCATCAGCGGCTTCCGCATCCTCGACGACCGGCTCCTGTACCTGACCCGGTCGATGGGTGCCAGCAGGTGGCAGACCTTCTGGTCACTTCGGTTCCCGGCAGCACTGCCGGTAATTTTCTCCGGCATCAAGACCTCGGCCACCATCGCGATCACCGGCGCACTTGTCGCCGAGTTCCTGGGATCCAACAGCGGCTTGGGCTACGCGCTTTTGCGCGCAAGCGGCGCATTCGATACCGAGTATATGTTTGCGATTCTGGTCATCCTCACCGTCATCGGAGTGATCGTCAACTACCTGGTCGAGGCAATCGAATGGCTGCTCACTCCCTGGCAGCGCCGCTCCGCATAGCAAGACAAGCCGGGCCGGCTCAAACCACAAGGTAAGGCCTCCAGCCCACCAACCGAGACATTAGGCAATTCAGAAACGATCCGAAGGACTAAAAATGCGACGAAGCATTCCTGCACTGGTTACAGCTGCCTTGGCAGCGGGAGCGTTGATGCTCTCCGGCTGCTCAGCTCCTGCCGCTTCAGACAGCGCCGGCACTGGAACACCCGTGCGTTTCCAAATGAACTTTTCCTGGTCGGCCTCAACAGCTGGCTTCGCAGTTGCCCAAGCCGACGGCTTGTACAAGGACGCCGGTGTAGATGCGAAAATTGAACAGGGTACAGGTTCAGGCACGGCGGTTCAGCTTGTGGCAAGCGGCCAGGCCGACATGGGCGTTGCCGACGCCGTCGCCATCAGCCAGCAGATCGAACAGGGCGCACCCCTAGTAATCGTGGCCACCGACAACCAAGTGACAAACATCGCTATCCAAGCCCTCGAGGAGTCAGGCATCAAGTCCGTCCAGGACCTCAAGGGCAAGACCATCGGCCTCTCCCAGGGCGGCGCGCACGCTTTCCTTTTTCCGCTCTTCCTTCAACTAAATGGATTGAGCGAAAACGACGTCACCATCTCGACCCTTCCCTTTGCCTCCTTGCCGGCAGCCCTCCTTCAAAAGAACATTGACGCCATGGTAGGCGGGCATGACACGGTAGTCTCGCTAGAACAGCAGAACGCGAAAGTCCAGAACTTCTGGTTTAAGGATTATGGCGTATCCCCGGTCGCCCACTCGATTTTCACCACCAAGAGTTTTGCCGAAAGCCACCCGGACGCCGTGAAGAAGTTTGTGGCCGCCAGCTTGAAAGGCTGGTCCAGCACTATCGACGATCCCGAGCGCGCTGTCACAGCCGTCAAACAACTTCAGCCCGACTCCCGTGACAACGTAGTCCGGGACGAACTGAAATTGCTGCTTCCCCTGATGTGTGAAGCCAACGCAAAATTCCTCGGACGCGCTGAACCCGACCGCTGGGAACACACCAACGATCAGCTTACCCGCTCCAAACTCCTGAAAGCTCCTCTCGACTTCTCAAAAGCGGTCTCATACGACTACCTTCCGCCAGAGTCGGAACTCCGCAGCTGCAAATAGGTTCTATACCCGGGCTACCGATCCCCGAGACCGGTGGTCCGGGAGAATCTGCACGTCCTCAATCAAGAGAAAGGCATTACAAATGAGCGACACCGTATTGCACCAAAGGACTGCGGGCGTTCCCATCTCCATCGAAGGTGTTGGCAAGACGTTCAACAGTTCGAAAGGAACCTCCTTTGAGGCCCTGAAACCGGTAACCATGGATATCAGGCCAGGTGAATTCATATCGATCGTCGGCCCCTCCGGCTGCGGCAAAAGCACCCTGATGCTCATGGCTGCCGGCCTCCTGGACCGAACAGAAGGAGTTATCCGCATTGGTGGTACAACCGTAAACAAGCCGTACACGGACATTGGGATTGCCTTCCAGGACCATCTCCTCCTGGATTTCCGTACGGCTATGGAAAATGTGCTGATTCACGCAGATATCCGCGGTTTGGATAAAAAGGCGCTACGGGTGCGTGCCACAGAGCTGTTCAAGCAACTTCATCTGGAAAAAGCCATGGACAAATATCCGCGGCAGCTGTCCGGCGGAATGCGGCAAAGGGTATCCCTCATCCGCACTATCGTGCACGAGCCGTCCGTGCTGCTGCTCGATGAACCATTTGGCGCCCTTGACGCACTCACACGCCTCCAAGTACGCGCTGACCTTGAAGCGCTCTGGCTACGCAACAAACCTACGGTCATTTTCATTACCCACAGCGTGGAAGAAGCAGTAGGACTGTCGGACAGGATCTTCGTGATGAGCCCAACTCCAGGCCAAGTAGTAGACGAGATAGCCGTCGACCTGCCTCGCCCGCGGCCACTCGCACTCGTCGAATCGCCCGATTTCGGTGCTTACGTGGACCGCATCTACGGCCACTTTGAGCGCATGGGCGTGCTTCACGGGATTGAGATTCCCAAGCGCGCAGGCGAATAGGCGATACCCGACGGCTGGGAAGGGCCCAGCAAAGTCTATTGCCCAATTCTGTGCTGGACTCCGGCCCCCAGCACTCCAGGCCGTCGCGCCGGGAAGCGAAAGTTCCCCGCCTTCGCGGCGGGCCCATTCAATGTAAAAGGAATCTACAAGGGAGCATGAGTATGAACGACCACGCAGACCAGCCGGGCAAGCGGCTGCAAGGACGCAGGATTGTTGTCACCGGCGCAGCAGGCGGAATTGGACGAAGCACGGCCCGGCTCTTTGCCCAGGAAGGGGCATCCGTTGCCCTCCTGGACCGTGACAAAGAAAATCTCCAGGTTGTCGCCGAGGAGCTTGCTGGTTGGGCTTTTCCGGTGGATCTAACTGACGACGAGGCAGTTACTGGTGCAGTTGGAGAAGCTGCCGCAGCTCTGAGCGGGATTGACGGCGTCGTCAATGCGGCCGGAATCATGTTCCAAGGGCTGGCGTCCGAGGTGTCTTCCAAGGACTGGCGCAGGGTTATTGACATTAACCTCACGGGCACATACAACGTGGTCAGCGCGAGCATACCGTGGCTGGTACAGGAACCGTCCGCGACGGTTGTTACGATCGCGTCGGCAGCCGGACTGTTGCCAAACGCGCCTGGCCTTACGGCCTACGCCGCGTCAAAGGGCGGGGTTGTGGCGCTCTCCAAGGCACTGGCTGCGGAACTGGCCCCCAAAGTCCGGGTCAACACTGTTTGTCCAGGCATGGTGGATACTGCAATGGCAGACGGGTTCAGGGCCAACGTCGGCAACTATGCGCTCAACCGCCTGGCCGATCCCATCGAGATTGCCCGAACCATTCTTTTCCTCACTAGCCACGAATCCTCGTATGTTACGGGAGCAGCATTGGCAGCGGACGGCGGAAGATCCTTCCACTAGGCAAGACCCCACGACACAGCGACAGCAAGGAACCAAAAAATGAGCATGCAGTCCGAAGGAGCCGGGGTGGAGGGCCTGAAATTCCCCATCTCGCGGCTGGTCCTGGGGACCATGATGTTCGGCGACACCGCCGACGAGGCCACCGCCGGCCGGATGGTGGAGGAAGCACTCGACGCCGGCATCACCACCATCGATACCGCCAACGCCTACGTCGGGGGTGTCACCGAGGAGATGTTGTCCCGCCTCCTGAAGGGAAAGCGTGACGGCGTCATTCTGGCTTCCAAAGCCGGCATCCAGCACGCGGACCACGGCTCGAATGCGCCGCTCTCCTCGGCTGGCCTGCGGGCCAGCGTGGAAGGCAGCCTGCGACGGCTGGCCGTAGACAGCATCGACCTGTTCTACCTGCATCAGCCGGACCGGGCCACACCGCTTTCCGAGACGCTGTCCACTGTGGCCGAGCTCGTTGCTGAGGGAAAGATCGGCGCCCTGGGCGTGTCAAACTTCGCCGCCTGGCAGATCGCGGACGTCATCTATACGGCGGACGAAGTGGGCGCGCCGCGGCCCGTCGTCGCCCAGCAGCTCTACAACTTGGTGGGCCGCCGGCTGGAAGAGGAATACTTCGAGTTCGCCGCCACCCACAACATCCACACCATGGTCTACAACCCGCTGGGCGGCGGACTGCTAACCGGCAAGCACAGCTTCGACGTCAAACCCGCCGAGGGCCGCTTCGGTGACTCGAAAATGGCTGAAATCTACACACAGCGGTACTGGGACAAACAGCTGTTCGACGCGATCGGCGAGCTGTCGCACATCGCCTCGCACGCCGGAGTCTCCCTGGCCGAGCTTTCCCTGCGCTGGCTCGCCTACCGCGACGGCGTCGGGTCGATGTTGCTCGGCGGGTCCAAGGTGGAGCAGCTTCGCGCCAATATCGTCGCCGTGGCCGCCGGGCCACTGCCGACCGACGTCGTCGAAGCCTGCGACGCCGTGGGCACCTCGCTCCGCGGCCCGATGCCCGCCTACAACCGCTGACGCCGTACTTCTCCGGACTCATAGAGATTCCAAGTCCAGAAACGGCGTTCAGCGTATCGAGCGTCGATAATCTGCCGGCGGGAGCGAAAAGCGGGGTCTTGTTCTGCTGTCGTGGTGAGAGCGCAGAACAACACGTGGTGACAAAGATGCATAACCGATATCCTGTATGGTGAGAGTTTAACCCTTAGATCGGTTTTCTGGCCGCAGCGGCGGGACCGGATAGGGCGCACCACAGACAGAGGAGGCAAGGGATTCACTGATGAGTGAACTTAATTCCGAGGTTGCCGTCGGCGGGACGGCAGTAGCTTCCGACAGCGCAGGCAGCCTTGCAAGAATGCTGAACATCCTTGACCTTTTCACTGAAAAGCACCCCATCTGGTCGACGGCCGATCTTATCGAGGCGCTGGAGACATCGCGGTCCACTGGGTACCGCTATATCAAGACCCTGCACGATGCGGGGCTTCTCACGACTGTAAGTAACGGGTACTACAGTCTGGGCCCACGGATTATCGAGATGGACCTTCAGATCCGGGAGACGGATCCGCTACTGCTTGCCTCCCGCGGCGTCCTCGAGGACTTGGTCGACACGATTGGCCACTCAGCGACGTTGTGCACCGCCTTTCGGGATTCAGTACTTTGCGTAGCGGAAAGTCGGGCGTCCGACAGCCCGGTAAACCGTTTCAGCCGCGGGCAGCGACGCCCACTGTTTAAGGGGTCAGTGTCCAAGGTCATTCTCGCCTACCTTCCGCACCACCGCCTGAAGGCAATCTATCCGCGTTACAGTGAAGAAATTCAGAATGCGGGGCTCGGTGGTAACTGGAGCGAGTTCCGCAAAACGCTCGGTGGAATCAAGAAGAACGGCTATCTCTTGACAATGGGCGAATTTAACCCCGGCGTCTACAGTGTTGCTGCACCTATTCTCACCGATCAGAAAACTGCCATGAGCAGCGTCGGCTTCGCCTGGGATGAGCAAGCGCGACGGGACGTCGACGTGGAGCAGGCGGTGCTGGCCGTCAAGGCGGCGGCCGCGACAATATCCGAACGCCTCCTTCAAAACGCGAGATCCTCGTAAGACGCTGAGTACTCTCAATGGAGTGCCGGCTGCAGGCACCTGCCCGTCAACGGCATGGTTTTCGCGCTACAGCCACCATTTGCCAATGCTTCGAGGGTGTTCCGTAGCCGAACGTCGTTCTTGGGTATTCATTTAGGGTCCTTTCCACCGCAATTGGTGCGCGAGTGCTCCAGATCCGGCTTTCCCTCGGGTACGTTCCAATCCGCTGGGCAGCACCCGCGATTACGCTTTCGTGGCCATTTCCTGCTTTCTCAACAAGCGGTAGGTCCTACCTAAGGGCATCCACATCCTGCTTTACGTCCCGATGAGAATCACACCATCGATTTTCTATTGACGTAATCCCGTATATTCGGATATTGTCTATTCCACAGGGTGATTACGCCCAAGTTGCCCACCTTTCCGGGCGGTCGACATACACCCGCAGATGGGTGCATGGATTGCGCCGCCACGGAGTCAGTGACTGCTCAGCCGGCGCTCCTATGCCAGCCCCTTTCACTGCTCCGACCCATTCCACGCCCACACGCGACGCCTCGAGGATCGACTATGACGACGACAGCCCCCCTTACCCATACGCCTTTCGACTCCGGTGTGCCGGCAGCTGCCCGGGACTTTAGCGTTGAAGGGAGGGTCGTGTTGATCACGGGTGCCGCCCAAGGCATCGGCAGAGAGCTGGCACGCCAATTTGCGGCTGCTGGAGCCTTGGCCGTTGTTGCCGATCTGAACCTCGACAAAGCTGAATCAGTGGCACACGAGATCAGTAGCGCAGGCGGGAAAGGTCTCGCCGTTCAGGTGGACGTGGCAGATGAGGCTTCCGTCCAGGCGATGGTGGATTCGGTGATCACCATCTGGGGCCGAATCGACGTACTGATCAACAACGCCTCGATCTTTGCGGCTATCGAAAAGGGCCCATTCGATGAAATCCCGCTCTCACAGTGGGAAAAGGTTCTCAAGGTCAATGTGACAGGCAGCTACCTGTGCGTACGTGCGGTGGCTGACCATATGCGTAAAGCGGGCTTCGGGCGCATCATTAACATTTCGTCTGATTCGGTGACCCGCGGCGTGCCCAACTACCTCCACTACGTCACATCAAAGTCCGCACTGATCGGCATGACGAACGCGTTGGCTCGCGAGCTCGGCAGCTATGGGATCACTGTCAACTGTGTGCGGCCGGGCATGATCGCCACGGAAGTAGAGCGCACCGTCAATCCCACAATCGAAGTCCGCGAACGGGCCGCATCGCAGCAGTGCATTCCGAGAGGAATGGTGCCCACGGACTTGGTGGGCGTCATGTTCTTCCTCACCACTCCGGCGTCGGCGTTCATTACCGGCCAGACCATCGCTTGCGACGGCGGCTACACCCACAGCAGCTGACCACCCAACATTCGACAGCCAGAGGAGGAGTTAGACATGTTGCAGTACCCGCATCTATACATCGACGGTCAATGGGTTGAGCCCACCGAACCGCGCCATGTGGAACTGATCGATCCCACCCGAGAAGCACCCTTCGCCCAGGTCGCAATAGGCACTGCCGCCGACGTGGACCTGGCGGCGGCCGCCGCGCGAAGAGCTTTCGAAAGCTTTTCCACAACATCAGTGGCGGAACGCATGGCACTGATTGGCCGGATCATCGATGTCTACGAATCCCACGCCGATGAGTTCTCACAGCTGATTGCACGCGAAGTCGGTATCCCGGTAGGCAACCGTGCCCAGGTCAACGGCCCGGCCGACCACATGAAGGTGGCCCGGGAGGTCCTGCGCGACTACCAGTTTGAGACCAGCATCGGCGACGCTATTGTGCGTCGGGAGCCGATCGGAGTGTGCGCTCTCATTTCACCTTGGAACTGGCCTGTCCAAACCGGCGTCATCAAGGTGATCTACGCCCTGGCTGCCGGCTGTACCGTCATCGCCAAACCCAGCATGAACGCCGCCGCCAGCGGCACACTGTTTGCCCAGGTACTGCATGAAGCCGGCGTGCCGGCTGGAGTGTTCAACCTTGTGAACGGAACCGGGCGCGAAGTAGGCGACACAATGTCCCGCCACCCCCTCGTGGACATGGTCTCGTTTACCGGGTCCACCGCCGCTGGCAGGCAGGTAGGGGCCGCCGCGGCAGACACCGTGAAGCGCGTCTCGCTGGAACTGGGGGGCAAATCAGCCAACGTAGTACTGCCTGATGCAGACCTCGAAAAGGCTGCTCGCTGGACCATCCAGCGCTGCTTCTTCAATGCCGGGCAGTCATGCCATGCTCCTGCGCGAATGCTGGTCCACGAGAGCAAAATCGATAAAGTTGTCCCGTTTCTCGTCGATGAGGCCCGCACTTTTCGACTGGGCGACCCATTGGAGAGCTCCACAACGATGGGGCCGGTCGTTAGCGCGGACCAGTACAAATCCATAAGGGACCTCATCAAGAGCGGGATCGACGAAGGCGCCGTCCTCGCAACCGGCGGCCTCGAGGTACCTGACGGCTTGGATGTAGGGTACTTCGTTCAGCCCACAGTGTTCACTAATGTCACACCCGAGATGACAATCGCCCGGGAGGAGATTTTCGGGCCGGTGCTGGCTGTGATTCCCTACCGTGACGAGGACGACGCCTTGCGCATCGCCAACGATTCACCTTATGGGCTCGGTGGCTATGTCTTCGGTGGCGAAAGGACCAACCCTCACCGCATCGTGAACGGTCTCCGTGCCGGACGAGTCAGCTACAACGGCGCGCCAACTGATTCCTACACGCCCATGGGGGGATACAAACAGTCCGGGATTGGAAGATCAATGGGCAGGTTTGGACTCGAAGAATATCTCGAAATCAAGTCCATCTACGGGTTCGGGGACGAAGCGCAAGCACTGCCGAAGCTGTTCGGCTAGAACATCCAATTCCTTCAGGAGCTGCTACATCATGACTACCGAAACCACACCCCTGCTCCGTAATCCGGTCAAGGAAAAACTGTCACGGGGGGAACCTGTCTACTCAATGACAGTTCGGCTGGTGCGGACGGTGGACATCGCATCCATCGCCCGCACGGCTGGCTTCGACTCCATTTACGTTGACATGGAGCACAGCAGTTTTTCCCTTGAGGCTGCCGGCCAAATCTGCATGGCCTGCAATTCCCTAGGGGTAACCCCCTTGGTCCGCGTCCCAGGACTGGATGCATCCCTAATAGCCAGGGTCATGGATTCCGGAGCCATGGGAATCATCGTTCCCGGCGTACAGTCCGCGGATGAGGCGCGCGCCCTGGTCCGCGCCATAAAGCATGCCCCGTGGGGGGAACGCTCTTTGGCCGGCGCGGCACCGCAGCTGCACTACCAGACGCTTCCAGCAGATCAAGTCGTAAGGGAGCTCGACCAAGCCTCCATGGCAGTTGCCATGATCGAATCACGGGCCGGTTTGGAGGCGGCAGAGGCCATTGCCGCAGTGGAGGGCATCGACATGCTCCTCGTAGGCGCCAGTGACCTGAGCGTGGAACTGGGAATAGCAGGCGAAATGGACCACCCCCAGGTGCATGACGCGTTCCTCCACGTGATCGACTCCTGCCGCAAAAACGGGAAGTTTGTAGGCATCGGCGGGCTCGGCGGACGCCCGGACCTGATCCGCAAATACCAGGACCTGGGGGCCGGCTTCGTTTCCACGGGCAATGACATCTCAATGCTGAGCGGCGCCGCCGCACAGAAGCGAAAGCAATTCGACTAACCAATCCGGCTACACGACGACAAGGATTACCCATGAAAATCTGCATTTATGGCGCAGGAGCCGTAGGCGGCCATATAGCCGGCAGGCTCGCCGGCAGCGATGCCGAAGTCTCGCTTATCGCCCGTGGTGACCATCTCACCGCCATCCGCCAGAACGGACTGCGGGTGGAAACCCACGAAGGGACGCTGGTCTCACACCCCTTCGCGACGGACCAGCCCGGCGATCTGGAACCCCAGGACATCGTCATCGTTACCGTTAAAGCCCCGGCCCTTCCCGTCATCGCCAAGGACGTTGCCGGTCTTCTGCACGAGGACAGCCTGGTTCTCTTCGTTATGAACGGTATCCCCTGGTGGTATTTCCATGCCCACGGGGGCAATCTTGACGGCACGCAGCTGCGACGCATCGACCCAGAAAACAGCCTATGGGAGCACATCGGCCCGGAACGCGCCGTGGGTGCAGTCGCCTACACTGCCTGTAGTGTGATCGCCCCTGGCGTTATCCGCGCAGGCAACCCCCGAAACAGGCTGCTGGTCGGCCGTCCCGACGGTCGGCAGGAACCGAGGCTCGAGAAATTGGCCTCGCTCCTCAACCCCAGTGGTCTCGAAGTTACGGTGACCTCGCGTATCCGCGACGCCATCTGGACGAAGCTGCTGATGAATCTCATCGGCGGCTCCCTCGCCGTCCTCACAGCGTCGCCCATGAAAAACGTGCTTGATAAGCCTGCCATAGCTGGAACAGCCAAAGCCATGGCCGACGAAGGCGCAGCCATCGCCCGTGCCTTGGGGTGCGAACCTGGAGACCCTCAGGAAGGGCTCCAGAAGTTGTCAACGTCCGGTCACCTGCAAAGTATCGCCCAAGACCTCCTGGCCAACCGGCCCATGGAGATCGACGCGATGTTCCGCGTGCCCCTCGACCTCGCCGAACTGGCACAGGTACCTACACCAAACCTTGACCTCATGATTGAACTCGCAACCCAACGTGCCCGCGCAGCGGAACTGTACGAGGACAGCCAAGCCAAGTGATAAGCGGCGGGGAACGCCGCGAGACCTTACCGCAAAGGTTGGAACTACACAGCAGCTGAGTGCCCATCGCATCGTGCGAAAACATCGGCGGACTTGAGATCCCCACCGACATGTTCAATTGACTCGCCATCGTCACCAAAGGAAGACATGACCACCACAAACGCTCGCATCGTTATAACTGGGGCCGCAGGCTTTCTCGGTACTGCCCTCGCCAAAGAACTCCTCGCAGCCGAGTCGGTGGACATCGACGGGGAAATGCACACCCTTGACTCGCTGGTCCTCGTTGACCTGTTTCCACCGATGGCCGACATCGTAAAAGACCCGCGGGCGGAGGTCTTTACGGGAGATCTTGATGCAGCGGCCGCCGCGCTAGGCGAAGCAGATGTCATCTTTCACCTCGCCGGTGTAGTCAGCAGCGCCGCAGAGAGTGATTTCGACCTGGGAATGTCAACGAACCTCGACGCGCTCCGCAACCTTTTGGAAGCCGGGCGCGCGATGGCCAACCCGCCGGTGGTGGTGTTCACAAGCTCACTCGCTGTGTACGGGGCCGACCCTCACCTCGGCCCGATCGGCGTCGTTGATGATGACACGCTGCCGCGTCCTCAGTCCAGCTATGGCGTTCAGAAGTTCATCGGCGAGCAGCTTGTCGCCGACTATACCCGGAAGGGATTCGTCCGCGGCCGGAGTGTGCGACTCATGACCGTAGCCGTCCGCCCCGGGAAACCCAACGCGGCAGCGTCAAGCTTCATCTCGGGCATGATCCGTGAACCGCTCAATGGTGAGAGCTCGACATGCCCCGTGCCTCCCGACCTTCCCATCGCAGTGTCCTCGCCCCGCAAAACACTCGAAGGCATACTGACAGCTGCGGCAAAACCGTCCAAGGAGTGGGGCAGCACAACAGCAATGAACCTTCCCTCCCTTACAACGACACCGCGCGCCATGGTGGATGCCCTCACGCGGCTCGCGGGCCCGGAAGCCGGTGCCCTCGTTCGCTGGGACGAGGATCCGGCAATTATGGCAATCGTCGGAAGTTGGCCATCTGCGTTCGAGACGCGGCGCGCGCGAAGCCTCGGTCTGGAACCAGAGAACTCTTTCGACGAAATCGTGCTTGAATACATGGCGACCCTCCAAAAGGACGCCGTGACTGCTGGAAGTTAGGGAACGTGGCCCCACGCTAGCGGGGAGTGGACGAAGCAGAAGACTGCCTTGGCCTTCGTCAAAGATAAAGGCCGGAAGACCCTGACGACTTTCGCCGCAGTGGTGGTCCTGTTGTATCGGCGCGATGTGCCAGCAGTGTGTGCACCTGGAGGAAAGTCCTCCAGGTGCAGCCGGTCAAGCCAACGGTGCTGGCCGGAATAGTAGGCGTCAAGGTAGGTGTCGCCGGCAAACCACTGCCTGGGATCCATTACCGCGGGGTCTTAGGCTGCCTTCAAGTACTCATGGTTCTATGCATCCACAACGCCGGGGAATACGGCCTCTAGGGTGAAGAGATGCTGAACGCAATTTCCCTCTCACCTTACTTGCTCAACGCGCCACCCAACTGATCTACCTCACCACGGATCTACACCTTGGCGGAGACCTCAACCCGGGATTCCTTGCGATCTCGCGGTCGTGACTTCAGTAGCCATCGAACCGACTGAATTGCTCCGCGTGGTGCTGCACACTTTCTAGACCCAACACCGCCTACGAACGGGCAATACGAACACCACCCGTGGCGCCCGTTGGCGTCCAGAAGCCTGTACCTAACCGAATTCGATCGAAGGCTCTGACCTATGGCAGCTTTTGCTGAAGGCCATGTTCTTCCGGAATGCAGAAGCATCCTGCAAATATGCAATCAACACCTTCACACAATGGAGTGCAAGTGATCCTCGAAGCAGATGTACTAGCCGCCTTTCCGGCTGAACTGCCCATTTCGGCCGAGGCCGTGGCCGACGCTGTTAAAGCCTCCTCGGAAACAAGCCCCCGCGTGCTGGTGGTGCTCGACGACGACCCAACCGGTACACAGTCGGTGGCCGATCTCCCCGTCCTCACCCGGTGGGACGTCGAGGACTTCGTTTGGGCTTTTGGCCAGTCCAAGCCGGCCGTCTATGTCCTGACCAACACCCGCAGCCTGGACCCCGCCGAAGCTGCCGTTCGCAATGAGGAAGTGGTCCGCAACGCCCTCGCCGCTGCCGGCTCCCCGGGCACGCTCCGGCTGGGGTTTGTCAGCCGCAGCGACTCCACCCTCCGCGGCCACTACCCCTTGGAACCCGACGTCATCGCCGCCACCGTCGCGAAGGTCAGTGGCGAGGGCACCGACGGCGTGGTCCTGGTCCCGGCATTTCCCGACGCCGGCCGCGTCACCGTCGGCGGCGTCCACTACACGCGCGGCACCGGGGAATCCGCCGGGACACTGACCCCGGTCTCCGAGACGGAGTTCGCCAAGGACGCAACCTTCGGCTTCGCCACATCCGTTATGGCCGACTACGTGGAGGAAAAGTCACACGGGCGCTTCGCAGCGGACTCCGTCATCGTCCTGGACCTCAACATCATCCGGGCCGGCGCCACAGTGCAGGACCCCGCAATTTCCAAAAAGGCCATCGCCGACGCCATCGAAGGCGCCGCCGACTCCACTCCGATCGTGGCCGACATCGTTACGGAAAACGATCTCCGCGCTCTGTCCCTGGGGCTAGAAGAAGCAGAACGCCGCGGCAAGAAACTCCTGTACCGGGTAGGCCCTCCATTCTGCCGCGCCCGGATCGGCCAGGAAATCCGGACCGAGCTCACCGGAGCCTACGCAAGCAACATCCCGTCCAAGGCCGGCGGCCTCATCGTGGTCGGCTCGCACGTGGGAGTCACCACCCGCCAGCTCAAGGCCCTGACCGAACAGCACAGCGCCGCGCGCATCATCGAGATCGACGTCGAAAAGCTCCTGGCCGGCGAAGCAGAAGCCGCGTCCCACCTGGACCGGACCGTGGACAAGGTCGTCGAAGCCCTCCACGGAGGCGACGTCATCGTCCACACCAGCCGCCTGCTAATCAAGACAGACTCCCCCGCCGAAAGCCTGCGGATCGCCCGCACGGTCTCCGCCGCCGTCGTCGCCGTGGTCAACCGCACGCTCAAGACCTTCCCGCCCCGGTTCGTCATCGCCAAGGGCGGCATCACCTCCTCGGACGTCGCCGCGCACGGCCTCGAGATCCGCCACGCCATTGTCCGCGGCCCCATGCTTCCCGGCATCGTCAGCCTCTGGGAACCGGTGGACGGCCCCGCCAAGGGCATCCCCTACATCGTGTTCGCCGGAAACGTGGGTGACGACCAGTCACTCGCCGACGTCACCCGCAAGCTCAGCAACACCTTCTAATCCGGGAAAGTGATGGGGAGGACGAGCTGCAGCCACTGCGCTCTTCTTCATGACATACCGGGTGCAGATGGACCGGTCGAAGAACCCAGTTCAGACCAGATGACGACGTCGCAGAGCAGTAGCAGTGCGACTCTTCTATGTGCACATCCCCACCACCACCGATGAGAGTAGCCCTCGCGCTCTACCAGCTGAAAGGAAGCACATGTCCGTGACCCAACAGGCAGTAGGATTTCGGTCCGAACGAGGGCCGATTCTCATCGCCCTGATGATGGCCACGGGGCTCGTAGCTATTGACTCCACCATCGTGGCCACGGCCGTCCCGTCCATCGTCAGTGATTTGGGCGGATTCGCATCGTTCCCCTGGCTGTTCTCGGCCTATCTGCTTGCCCAGGCAGTCTCGGTGCCCATCTACGGCAAGCTGTCAGACATGGTAGGTCGCAAGCCGATCATTATGGCGGGAATCGGACTGTTCCTGCTGGGTTCCGTCCTTTGTGGCACTGCGTGGAGCATGCCCACCCTGATCACTTTCCGGGCCCTGCAAGGACTCGGCGCCGGTGCGGTGCTGCCAGTGTCGATGACCATCGCCGGCGACATATACTCACTGCAGGAGCGAGCCAAAGTCCAGGGCTACCTGGCCAGCGTGTGGGCGGTCTCCTCAGTGGTGGGGCCAACCCTTGGCGGTATCTTCTCCTCTCTAGGGATCTGGCGCGGTATTTTCTTGGTCAACATTCCCCTGTGCCTGTTGGCAGGGTGGATGCTGCTCCGGACCCTCCATGAGAATGTGGAGCGCATCAAGCACCGCGTGGACTACGTGGGCGCGGCCCTGCTGGCGGTATCACTGAGCTTGCTGATTCTTGGTCTCCTCCAGGGCGGTCAGGCGTGGCCATGGGTTTCACCCGTGAGCATCAGCGTCCTCAGCGTGGGGTTGTTGCTCCTGCTCATGTTTCTCCTGGTGGAGCGGCGTGCAGCCGAGCCTGTCCTGCCGTCGTGGGTGGTGTCCCGCCCGCTTCTTAGGACTACAGCACTGGTTTCCGTTGGCGTCGGAGCCGTCATGATCGGGCTGACCTCCTACGTGCCCACTTACCTGAAAGGCGCCTTGTCCACGTCGCCCCTGATAGCCGGCCTGGCACTCGCTGCTCTCACCGTCGGGTGGCCGATCAGCGCCTCGCAGGCCGGCCGGTTCTACCTGCGTATCGGATTCAAGGCAACGGCACTGATCGGTATTTCCGTCACCGTTGCTGGCCTCCTGGTGCTGGCCCTCACCGCGGCTGCTCCAAACGTGGCGTTGATCGCCCTCAGCTGCTTCGTCGTCGGACTCGGACTGGGGCTGGTGGCCACCCCCACCCTCATCGCTGCCCAGTCCAGCGTCCCCTGGAATGAGCGCGGCGTCGTGACCAGTGCAAACATGTTCGCTCGGTCCATCGGCAGTGCCCTCGGCGTGGCTGTATTCGGCGCCATAGCCAACTCGGTTTACGCAAACACGTCGTCAGGGGCGGATGACCCGCCTTCCATCGTGGCCGCTTCAGGCGCCGCGTTTTATGCGGCACTGGCAGCAGGCATCCTCGCAGTGGCGGCAGTGCTGGCAATGCCGCCACTTAAGCCGGCCAAGGCGGGCCAGGACCACCCGCAGCTAAACCCCAGCGGCTTGGAAGACAGCCACAGCAACGCTGATACCTGTGGCCGTTGACGTCTGAACCTGCCGATCAATCCAGGCCACCACGCCGGCGCTGTTCCCCGCCACGCTCAGAGGAAACAGGACATGGGCATGGTTGGGCATCTCACCGCTGGTCCCAATGTCTGACTATGGCTGCCGCCTGGTCATTCTCCGCAAAGCAGACACCCGCCAGACCGAGCCCGGTCAGGAATCCTAAAACCACAGCCGGGCGAAGCAATACAGAATGGATCGCCATCGGTTCAGCCCCCGCCGTCCTATGTCCAGTCGTAGTCTCCGGCCCTCGGAAAGGGCACCTGCCGGCCAGACTCGACTTCGTTAGGTTCGGAGGTGGTAGCGCTTCAATGCAGTTGGCGTAGGGGTGCCGGAACGTCACGGTTGCGAACAGGAGGTTCCAGCGGCAGCACACGGGAAGCCTGGGTGGGCCCGCTATGCGGAACTTCGACCAACCCCGACTATGCCGGTCCTCATTTCGAAAGGCCACCCCTGGGCCTCGGTTGCGCTCAGCGGGCGCCCCTGCAACGGTGTCACGAAGCAGAGTGCACGCTGGCGCAAGAGTGTACCGGCTTGCGGAACGTGCTCGGGGAATACCTAGGAAACGAGGTGATGCATCATTCTTCCTGCTCCACGGGCACTCGAGCCCCGCAGGTCATAGTTGCACGTAGACGCTTTTGGTGTAGAGGTAGTTGTCCATGTGGGCGGTAGTTCCCTTGGATCCGTAGCCGCTGAGTTTGGTGCCGCTGAACCCGACGAGTGGATCGATGTAGCCGTAGCAGTTGACCCACATTGTGCCTGTATGAACGCCGTGGACCACGCGGAGAGCAGTGGAGAGGTTTTCGGACCAGACTGCTCCTCCGAGGCCGTACTCGCTGTCGTTGGCGATGGCGATCGCTTCGTCCACGTCATCGAAGGGCATGATTGACAGGACGGGGCCGAAGATCTCTTCGCGGGCGATCCGCATCTTGTTGGTCACGCCCCCGAAGACGCTTGGCTGCATGAAGTAGCCGTTTTCAAAGTCGCCTCCGAGCCGTTGGCCGCCCATGAGAAGTTCGGCCCCTTCGTTTCGGCCGATATCGATGTAGGAGAGCACACTGTCCAGCTGGTTCTCCGAAATGACCGGCCCCATCGTGGCGTTGTCATCCAGGCTGTTCCCGACCCGGAGGGTTTCCATGAACTCCAACAGCCGCCTGGTGAATTCCTCGACGATGGGCCGCTGGACCAGGACCCGGGTGCCCGCGAAGCAGATCTGGCCGGAGTTGGCGAACACACCCATCGCCGCCCCTGGCACAGCCTTATCCAGGTCAGCGTCCGAGCAAATGATGTCCGCCGATTTACCGCCCAGTTCAAGCTGCAGCTTCTTGATGTTCACGGTCGAGGCCTCGATGATGCGGCGGCCGGTCTCAGTCGATCCGGTGAAAGCGATGCGGTCCACGTCAGGGTGGGCTGCCAGGGCGTGTCCGGCTGAGCTGCCGGAGCCGGTGACAACATTGATGACTCCGGCCGGTGTTCCGGCTTCGAGGAGGATCTCGGCAACACGCAGCACCGACAGAGATGCCTCGGAAGCCGGCTTCAGCACGGCGGTGCACCCGCTGGCCAGGACAGCTCCGATAATCCAGAACTGGCTGTTCAGTGGACCGTTCCACGGGATGATGCCGCCGATGACCCCGACCGGGGCCTTCAGTGTCATCGTGGTGACATTGCCGGGGATACCGTTCATCAGCGTCTCGCCGCTGATGCTGGTCGCTTGCGAGGTGAAGAACGAGAGCATCTTCATCAGGGCGGGTTTGGTGTTACGCAACCTCGACAGTGGCGCGCCCATGTCCATGGCCTCGATCTGGATCAGTTCCTCGAATTTTTCGTCAAGGACTTGGGCGATGCGTGTGAGCAAGGCCTGGCGCTCGTAGGGTGTCCAGGTGCTCCACGGGCCGTTGAACGCTTTGCGTGCGGCCAGGACGGCCCGGTCGACGTCGGACGCACCGCCGGCGGCGAACCGGGCCAGGACCTCACCGGTTGACGGGTTGGTTGTGGTCAGTGTTTCTCCGGATGCGGCCGCGAACCTCTGGCCGTCGATGAGGAGATGATGCACGTCGCGGGACAAGAAGCTTTGGGCTTGCTCGTTCGGGGCGACGTCCGGCTGGGTTGTGGTCATGACTTTCCTTCCAATGACCGTTGACTTCCGTCAGTTGAAGATGAAAACGCCTTTGCCGATCTTGCGTTGATCGAACAACTCATAGGCCTTCTCGGCCTCTTCAAGTCGGAACTCGTTCGTGAACAGGGACTCGACGTCCAGGCCGCGTTCGGCGACGAACAGGGCACATTCCTCCTGCTGGTTCTTGCTGAAAGTCAGTGAGCCTACGACGGTCTTGCGCAGTTGAATGAGTTCCTGGCTGTCCAGTTCGATCGGGCCGAACACTCCGACCATGCACGCGGTTCCCCACGGCCGGACCGCCTGGACGGCCTGGCGGCGGACGCTGGCGTTGGCGCTGCATTCGATGGACTTGTCTGCGCCGGCGCCGTTGCGGGTCAGTTCACGAATAGCGGTCACGGGGTCTTGCTCAGCGGAACTGATGACGTCGTCGGCACCGAATTTTTTGGCCATTTCCAGCCGGGAGGGTTCGACGTCAACCGCAATGACCCGAGCCCCGAATGCCTTGGCGAGCATGGTGGCACTGAGCCCAACGGGCCCCTGACCGAAGACGGCGACGGTTTCATCAGCGGACAGTTCAACCCTCTTGATCGCTCCGAAGGCCGTCCCGGTACCACACGAGATGGCTGCACCGGTCTTAAACGACAGTGAATCGGGCAGCTTGATGAGTGCATGCGCCGGGACCTTCATGAAATCCGCGTGTCCGCCGTGGCCGTCCAGGCCGCCAAAGACTGTGCGGGCGTTCGGACAGTACTGGGTGAATCCGGAACGGCAAAACTGGCAGGTACGGCACCCGTCGTAATGATGGACCATGACCCGGTCTCCAACCTTGGCCTCGGTAGGCCGCACGGCCTCACCAACGAGCTCGACCACGCCACACGGTTCGTGCCCTTCGATTACTAACTCCGCTCCGGAGCGCGCCGGCCCGTGCAGGTGATGAAGGTCGCTCCCGCACATGCCCGAGGCCTTCATACGGATCACTACTTCATCCGGCCCCGGTACCGGATCGGCGTAGTCACGGATTTCGAGCTTATTCTCACCCAGGAAAACAACGGCTTTCATTTTTAACGCTTTCGATGATCAGAACATGGACAGCGCCGACGGCGCCGCGTGTGTGACCAGGCAACGGAATTGCTGCCCCTAAGCGCCCGGGCACCGGCCAAATGAGCCGGCAGTCGTTCCCGCTTGCGGAGCTGAAGGAGTACGGGCCTTCTCTGGACCGGCTGGGACGTCCCCGGGCTACCTTTCCAGCCCGGTACACGGCCCATGCCCGGTCGGCCCGGTGTTCAGCGTGCGGGCCGCAGGGCCCGCACGCCGGATGAACCGATAACAATGGATCGAGGACGGGATCCCGACTATCGCTGTGGATTATGCGGGACTGCGTCCGCCGTCGGGGCATCAGCGGTGTCACCGTTCGGGGCGATCTGCGCCAACGCCTCAGCGGACGTATCCACACGGGCAGCGGCGACGACAAGGGTCACGAGAATGTACATGCCCGAGAGGGTCAGGATCACCCCGATGATGCCAAGGCTGTTGAACAGCCACAGGACGACGAAGGGGGATGAGATGACGCAGATGCGACCGACTGTCTGGGCGAAGCCGCCACCACGGAAACGGAAGGCGGTGGGGAAGAACTCCGGCACGGTTCCCAGAGCCAGGGTCAGGAACGACGAGACCATGCAGGTCATGATGAAGCCGATGGCGATGATCAGCGCAGGCTCCCTCATGAACGGGTAGATGGCGGCAACGATTGCCGCGAGCGTTCCGTACGTCATGATGATGTTGCGCCGCCCGAGGCGGTCGGCGAGCAAGAGGATTACGATCGGTCCCAGGACGTAGCCGGACATGATGGCCGCGTTGAACCCCAGCGATGAAGACACGGTCATCCCCTGCTTCACGAAGAACGTCGGAATCCAACCGGTGACGGTATACGAACCGAACAGGCTGATGATGGTCAGAAGCAAAGCAACCAATGTCCGCCGGATGACAAGTCGCGAAAACAGCACCTTGAACGGCACCCACTCCGCCTTTTCGTTCTCGAGGTTGGCTATCTGTGGTGCGGCCGAGCTGACCTCCTGGCTCGAAAGGCCCGACTCCCTGGCGATCCTCTCGAAGACGGCTTCGGCGTCCTTGTGCCGTCCGCGCGACTCCAGCCACCTCGGTGACTCCGGCATACCCCGCCGCAGCCACCAGGTGATCAGTGCGCCCACGCCGCCCAGAATGAACATTGCACGCCAGGACCAGATAGGAATGACCAGCCAGCCGATGAGAGAGGACAACGAGACGCCGAGCCCAGCGAAGATTCCGAGCACGCCCAGGTACCGGCCGCGACGGCTGCGCGGGATGAACTCGGTGATCATGCCGTAGCAGATCACGTATTCAGCACCCATCCCGATGCTCATTAGGAATCGCAGACCGATGAGCACTTCCATGTTGGGTGCAAAGGCCGCAGCCACAGCCAAGACTCCGAAAAGCGCCAGGTTGAACTGGAAGGCGAAGCCTCGCCCCAACCGGTCGCTGAGCCATCCGGCAAAGGCCGCACCGATCGCGAGGCCGGCGTACGTGAACGACAGGAAGAGCGAGTTCAGCTCAAGAGTCGAGAAGCCGGTGGGCAGCATCGATGCGAGAACCGCGGATGAAAGCGTGTTGTCGAACGAGTCAAAGAACATGCCAAGGCCGACCAGCACCATCAGATGCCGGTGAAACTTGCCGATCGGCAGATTATCGAGCCGTACGCCCGCAGCAACGTGTGTGCTCATCAGCCCACACCACCCTGTCGCTGCATGGTGGCCGGCAGATTAGAGCAACTTGTGGGATTCAGACGACTGACGGGGAGTAAGGCCCGTTCCGGGATAATCCCCACTAAACGAGGGTGGTCTGCTGTGCCCGCAGCACAAGTTTCGCACGGGTTCGATCGACACTGTTCGGACATGCGTTTCACTACCTTTTGACTTGGTGTTCGGCCCACATTGGCGCGAACACATCGGTATGGGGAACTGCCCCTCCTCGGTGCGGGCGGAAGCCCTCGAGCGGGGAAAAACGCCGACTCTGCCGGACACAGCTGACAATAAATGCCTGCGGTCCGAGAGTGACGGCGCACACAATCCCTTGGAATATGTTTGAAGAATATCCTGCAATATGGGACTAGGTCAATAGCTCGTTTATTGGCGACATTGCCCGGGGCGGTTTCGAAGCACGCGCGGTAGCGAAATGGCCCCGCCGGCTTCTGGAACAGCGCCCCGCCCGTGCCCGTTCGCGTGAACTCGGCGGAATGCGATCCGACGCCGCCCCGCAATCTTGAGGCGAACTTGTCGCAGCCACGGCGTGAGCCTCCATCTGCTAAAGCCCAGGATGTCGGCAGCGGATGAGCACTGCAGATTCCACGAAGCACAGTACGATATCCTGTATTGTGAGACTTATTTTACGTGGCTTATCTGCGTTCCACCGCCGCTCCGGCAAAGTCCCGCGATAGAAGGGCACAGACCCAGATGGTGAAGGAAAAAATGATCATCGACTGGCACGATCGAGATGACCGCACCCACGGACAGCGCCGGCAGCCTGGCCAAGATGCTCCACATCCTCCAACTTTCCAGCGAAACGGCTCCCATCTGGTCCACCGCCGACATCATCGAAACCCTGGAAACCTCCAGGTGCGATCGTGACCGTCACCGACGCGCAAGACCGCCCCGTTCCGTTCCAAGTGAGCGGTGCCGTAGCTACTGCCAGTGTTCTCCAGCCGCTGAACTCGTCGATGATTGCGGTGGCGATCGTGGGCATTGCTGCACAGTTCGGATCGTCCTCCGGGATTTCCTGGGTGATCTCGGGTATGTACATCGCGACCGCCGTTACGGCCCCGATGGCCGGCAGGCTCGGTGCACTGTTCGGGGCACGCCGGGTGTATCTGGCTGGCCTCGCGCTTGTGGCAGTCGGCTCAGTCTCCGGGATGTTTGCACCCGACGTCGGATGGCTGGTCGGTGCCTACGTCGTGCTGGGAATGGGGATCTCGGCCCATATGCCTAACGCAATGACCATGGTCCGCAGCTACGCGGACCACTATCGATTACAGCCGCGTACCGCGATCATGACATTGGTGCTGTGTAGTCAGTCATTCGCGGCACTCGGCCCCACCTTGGGCGGGTTGCTGGTGGGAACATTCGGGTGGGAATCCATCTTATGGGTCAACCTGCCGCTAGTCGTCCTTAGCGCTGTCGCGGTCATGCGTGCCGACGTTGGCTTTGCCGGCGGTGAACCAAATTCGGGGCGGCAGCTGTTGTACACGCTCGACCTTCCGGGCATCGCGCTGTTCGTGCTGCTGGTTACGTCTACGATGCTGTTTCTGTTGTCTCTGGGCCATGATCCCGGCTGGTGGATGCTGCCGGTCTGGGCCGCGGTACTGGGATTGTTTGTGGCCCGGGAGCGACGGGCACCGGAGCCGTTTATCGATGTCCGGGCCCTGGCCCGCAACCATGCGCTCAGCGCGACGCTGTGCCGCACGCTTCTTACGTATACGACGTTCTACAGCATCTACTTTGGTATTCCGCAGTGGTTGCAGTACGTGAGAGGGATGACTGCCATCGAGGCGGGACTGACAATGCTTCCCGTGGCCCTCGTCGGCATGGTCTCCACAATGGCTGGCTCACGTACCTATCGGCTTTTCGGTGTCCGTCGCACCCTAGTCATCGGCACGTGCGGGCTGCTCGTCGGCGGCGTGCTGCTTGCAGTGGTCGAGCGATCCACCGCTCCGCTGGTGGTGCTGCTTCTCGTAGCCGCAGTTTTAGGCATCCCGAACGGCTTCAACAACATTGGCAACCAGAATCTTATTAACTCTGTCACGTCCGTGGCCGAGGTCGGCGCAGCCATCGGCATGTACCGCACGGTCCAGTTTATGGGCGCCAATCTCGCTATAGCCGCGCTCCAGTTGACTGCCGGCCCGATCATTAGCGATGACGGCCTCCACCGCACGGGCTGGTTTATCGCGGCTTCCGCTGCCGCTCTCCTCGCCGGAGTCCTGTGCTCACGGAGCATGGCTCCGCGTGCCCCTGCCGGCATCCCGGACCCGGAAGCCTAATAGGCGTCAAACCAGGGACCCTGCAATGCCCGAAGGGAGATTACATGCACCTCAAGCACATCGGCGAGTCCCGAGCAGAGCGTCCGGTCGTCAGGGTCGACCAAACCCAGTATCTCGATGGTTCGAACGACATCAACGACTTCGACAAATCCCTCTCCCCCGATAACGACCTCGACCGCCTCCAAAACCCCAGTCGACAGCGCGCTGATGAACGAACACCTTTCGCCCCGGGAACGCCTCGGAGCGCCGGTCCCCCGGCCCCACCACATCTCATGTATCAGCCTCAACTACCCTGATCACGCAGCCGAAGCCGCCAACCGGCCCCAATGAGCCGATCCTATTCGCCAGAGCACCCACCACGCTGGTGGGCCCCTACGACAACGTCCTGGGTCCCCCGCGCAGCACACTCATCCTCGTCGCTTGACAGAGGAACTAGAGACAGTCCCCTTGGATAGCTGTGAACGATCGACAGCGGCGCCGCAAGTTTGTAATTCGGCCAGAGCTCAATATCTTGTCGATGGCCCCACAGCCTGGCTCGGCGCTGTAGGTCCAACTTAGGTGTAGATCCCATGGTCGGGCTGGAGTCCGGAACAGCTGTAGTGTCCGGCCCTCGACTTAGGGGTTCTGTGTCGCCCGCTGAGTACCACACAGGCAGCCCACCAAGCGTCAGCAGCTGTTTGCCGCCAGGAACCGCGAGATGTCCATCCATTGTTCGGAATGGGGCACTTGGTGCAGAAGTCATCATGGAGGAGTTGCTGGCGGTGATCGGCAAAACACCGAAGTTGAAATACACCCCAGTCTGACGTAACCCAACACAATTGCTGCTTCTACAGCGTCACCCTCAGCAAGAACGTTCCTGACGGCAAATCCCAGGAACTCCGGTCAACGGTGCTCGAAAATGCGCAAAGAGAGACGCCCTTCGCAGATTGTTGACAGTTCACATTCAGTCGCGAGATAATTGGACTTACTACTTTGGCCTTAGAGGAGAGCAATGAGCGTTGACGATGTACTCGTGCTGGAGGAAAGGCCCACAGCGCAGCTAATCGCCGCTTATCTGCGGGATCAAATCGTTGAGGGAAACTTCCGCGCGGGGCAGCAGATCAATGAATCGGCGGTGGCTGCCAACCTCAGAACGTCGCGGGGACCCCTCCGGGAGGCCCTGCAAAGGCTATGCCAAGAAGGGCTCCTAGTCAGTCAACGCAACCGCGGGGTCTTCGTCCGCGAGCTCACGCCACAAGATGTCACAGAGGTTTACTTTGCGCGAGAAGCTATAGAGATGGCAGCCGCGAAATCACTGCTAGATGGCCCGGAGGAGCACCTCAAGAAGACCTGCCAGGTTCTCAACGGGATCATTAGGGACTTGGCGATGCAAGCCGCCAAGTCAGATTGGCAAGCCATCGCTCGCACGGATCTCGAATTCCACAAAGCCTTTGTTGCAGGAGCCGAGAATAGCCGCCTCAACAAGATCTACGAGACCCTAGCCGCTGAATCAATAATGTGCATCATGAACCTGGAAATCTCCCATCCCCGGGCGAAAGCCATAGTGCACCCTCATCAGAACATCGCGGACCTTTTGGAGGCCAAGGATAGGGA